>NZ_CALDGS010000167.1 GCF_937941905.1 uncultured Mycolicibacterium sp.
CCTGGTCGTCTGAGGCCGGACCCGATGCGATGCGCCGGCCCTGAACGGGCCGGACCCCGCCCGATGCGCCGGCCCTAAACGGGCCGGACCCCGCCCGATGCGCCGGCCCTAAACGGGCCGGACGATCACCTCGTGGATGTGCGCGTCCGGCGGCGCGTTCACCGCGTCGGCGATGATCCGGGCCACCGCGTCCGGGCGCAGGTAGTCGGTCGGGTTGTAGTTGCGGCCCTCGTAGGCGATGAGCTTCTTCTGCATCGCGGTGTCGATGCGGCCCGGGTGCACCGAGGTCACCCGCAGCAGCGGCTCCTCCTCGCGCAGGGCGTCCGCGAGCGCCCGGGCGGCGAACTTGCTCGCCGAGTACGACGCCATGCCCGGGTGCACCCGCAGCCCCGACCCGGAGTTGACGAACACCACGTGCCCGCGGGTGGCGCGCAGCGCCGGCAACAGCGCCTGGGTGAGCGCGACCGGGCCGATCACGTTGACCTCGAAGCTTTCCCGCCACTGCGCGACGGTGGAGTCGGCGAACGCCGACGGGTGCACCACCCCGGCGTTGTGGATGAGCACGTCGAGCTCGGCGATCGGCTCCACGGTGGCCGGAATGGCATCCAGGTCGTCGAAGTCGATCGGCCAGGTGGTGGCGCCGAACCGGGCCGCGAGCTCGTCCAGGCGCGCCGACGGCCGTCCCGCCAGCAGCAGGGTGTGGGTGGGGGCCAGCGCGGCGGCGATGGCCGATCCGAGCCCGCCCGCGGCACCGGTGATCATTGCGGTCGGCATGGCTGTCACCCTACCGACCTGCGCCTGCGGCCCGGCCGTCGCATGATGGTGGGGATGCCACACGACCCGAGTTTCACGCCCACCCAGCTGGCCGCGCGGGCGGCCTACCTCCTGCGCGGCAACGACCTCGGGGTGATGACCACCGCCGCCCCGCAGCTGTACCCGCACATGTGGAGCTGGGACGCGGCCTTCGTCGCCATCGGGCTGGCGCCGCTGAGCGTGGAACGCGCGGTGGTGGAGCTCGACACCCTGCTGTCGGCGCAGTGGCGCAACGGGATGATCCCGCACATCGTCTTCGCCAACGGGGTGGACGGCTACTTCCCCGGCCCGGCCCGCTGGGCCTGCCAGGCGCTGACGCCCAACGCCCCGCGCAACCGGCAGACCTCCGGCATCACCCAGCCCCCGGTGCATGCCATCGCGGTGCAGCGCATCCTCGAGCACGCCCGCCGGCGCGGCCGCAGCGCCCGCGCGACCGCCGAGGCGTTCCTGGACCGGCGCTGGGCCGACCTGGTGCGCTGGCACCGCTGGCTGGCCGAGGCGCGCGACCCCGACGGCCGCGGCCGGATCACGCTCTACCACGGCTGGGAGTCCGGGATGGACAACTCGCCGCGTTGGGATTCGGCCTACGCCAACGTGGTTCCCGGGCAGATGCCGGCCTACGAGCGGGCGGACAACCGGATCGTCACCGACCCGTCGCAGCGGCCGTCCGACGGCGAGTACGACCGCTACCTGTGGCTGCTCGAGGAAATGAAGGCGGCCCGCTACGACGACGAATTGCTGCCCAAGGTCATGAGTTTCGCCGTCGAGGACGTGTTCGTCTCGGCGATCTTCTCGGTGGCCTGCACGGTGCTCGCCGAGATCGGGGAGGACTACAAGCGGCCCAACGCCGACGTGCGCGACCTGTACGAGTGGGCCGACCGGTTCCGCGCCGGAGTGATCGCATCCACCGATGAACGCACCGGCGCGGCAAGGGATTACGACGTCCGCGCCGAGAAGTGGATCGCCACCGAGACGGTGGCGCAGTTCGCGCCGCTGCTGTGCGGCGGGCTGCCGCACGCCACCGAGCGGGCGCTGCTGCGCCGGTTGGAGGGACCGCGGTTCTGCGGCCATCCCGACCTCAAGCACGCCTCGATCCCGTCCACCTCACCGGTGTCGCGGGACTTCCGGCCCCGCGAGTACTGGCGCGGTCCGGTCTGGCCGGTGCTGAACTGGTTGTTCGGCTGGTGCTTCGCGCGGCGCGGCTGGGCCGAGCGGGCCGCGATCCTGCGCCACGAGGGATTGCGGCTGGCCAGCGACGGGTCGTTCGCCGAGTACTACGAGCCGTTCACCGGTGAGCCGCTGGGCAGCATGCAGCAGAGCTGGACCGCCGCGGCGGTGCTGGACTGGCTGGGCTGAGCGCCGCCGGCGATCAGGCGCCGTCCTGCTTCGGGTCGTCGTCGGCGGCCAGTCGCTCCAGCGGGCCGAGCGCCTTGGCCAGCGTCTCGCGCTCCTCCGGGCTGAGTTTGCTGACCAGGCTGGCCAGGTGGGCGCGCCGGGCGGCCATCGCCTCCCGGTGCTGGATCTGCCCCTCCGGGGTGACCTCGACGAGCACCGCGCGCAGGTCCGACGGGTCGCGGGTGCGCTTGACCAGGCCGAGCTTCTCCAGCCGGCGGATGGCGACCGTGGTGGTGGGGGTGCGGACCTTCTCGTGCGCGGCCAGCTCGGTCATCCGCATCGGACCCTGATCGAGCAGGGTGAGCAGGATGGACAGCTGGGCCAGCGTCAGGTCGTGGCCCCGTTCGGTGTCGGCGGCGCGGTTGGCGGAGTCGCCGCGGCGCAGCACCCCGAACACCTTGTGGAGGACACGCTGGAGCTCTCCGGCGAGTTCGGTGACCTCCGTCTCGGTCTCCACCATAGTTCGCCAGTCTAACCGGTCGGCGTCGGAGCGCCCCTCCGAAACATGCGAAGAAACCTTCACAGGACCTGCGACAGGAACCGCCGCAGCCGGTCGGTCTCGGCCACGGTGAAGATGCGCTCCGGCGGTCCGGATTCCACCACCGTGCCGTGGTCCATGAACACCACCTGGTCGGCGGTGGATCGGGCGAACCCCATCTCGTGGGTGACCGCCACCATGGTCATGCCGTCGGCGGCCAGCTCGGCCATCAGCGCCAGGATGCCCTTGACGAGTTCGGGGTCCAGCGCGCTGGTGGCCTCGTCGAAGAACATCACCTGCGGGGCCATCGCCAGCGCCCGGGCGATCGCCACCCGCTGCTGCTGGCCGCCGGACAGCGTGGCCGGCCGGGCGTCGGCCTTGTGCCGCAACCCGACCCGCTCGAGTTGGGCCAGGCCCAGCTCGCGGGCCGCGTCGGCCGAGATCCCCTTGAGCTTGCGCGGTGCCAGCGTGACGTTGTCCAGCACGCTCAGATGCGGAAAGAGGTTGAATTGCTGGAACACCATGCCGATGCGCTGGCGCAGCTGGTCGGGGTTGTCCCGCAGTACCGAGCGGCCGTCGAGCAGGATGTCGCCGGAATCGGGTTCGTAGAGCCGGTTCAGCGTGCGCAGCAGGGTGGACTTGCCCGAGCCGCTCGGCCCGATCACCGCGGCGGTGGTGCCGGCCGGCACCTCCAGGCTCACCCCGCGCAGCACCGGCGACGGGCCGAAGGACAGGTGGATGTCCTTGGCCGCCAGGGAAACCGCGGTGACGCTCATATCATCTCCTGCGAGGTCGACAGGGTCAGGGGCTCCTCCTCGGCGGGTTTGCGGCCGCGGCGCAGCCGGTTGTCGATGAAGTTGACCAGGTGGGTCAGCGGCACCGTCAGCGCCAGGTAGAACAGCCCCGCCGCGACCAGTGGCGACAGGCTGCCGGTCTGGGCGTTGAGGTCGCGGCCGACCTGGAACAGCTCGCGCTGGTCGGCCACCAGGCCCAGGAAGTACACCAGCGACGAGGCCTTGAGCAGCGAGATGAACTGGTTCATCAGCGCCGGCAGCACCCGGCGCACCCCCTGCGGCACCACCACCAGCCGCATCGCCGCGGGGTAGCCGAACCCCAGCGCGCGGGCGGCCTCGAGTTGGCCGGGTTCCACGCTCTGGATCCCGGACCGGAAGATCTCCCCGATGTAGGCCGCCGCCATCAGCCCGAGCGCCAGGATGCCCAGCGGGAACGGGTTGTTGCCGGTCAGCCCGCCGATCACCGGGCCCACCCCGAGCCCGATGAGCAGAATGATCACCACCTCCGGCAGGCCGCGGAAGATGTCGGTGTAGATCCGCGCGGGCCAGCGCAACCAGCGCGACCGGGAGATCCCGGCGATGGCCAGCACCATGCCGAGCACCAGGCCGATCACCGCCGCGCTGACGGTCAGGATCAGCGTGTTGGGCAGGCCGGTTCTGAGCAGGTCCGGGACGGCCCGGCGGTAGAGCTCCCAGTTCAGGAACGACTCGCCCAGCTGGGCCAGGGTGGACTTGCGGGCCGCGGGTTCGGCGGCCGGCCGGCCCGCCGCGCGATCGGCGGCGATCGCGGCGAAGTCCGGAAGTTGCGGCACCGGTGCGGATTTCGAGCCCGGTTTCCAGCCGGGCGGCAGCGCGCGGGGCACCCACTCGGTGTAGAGCCCGGCCCAGGTGCCGTCGGCGATGACGGCGTCCAGCCCGGCGTTGAGCGCGTCGATCAGCGGCTGGTTGTCCTTGGCCACCGCCCAGGCGATGAAGTTGTCCAGGCTGAACGTGTTCTCGACGATCCGCGCCGGGTCGCCGGGCTGCACGGTGCCCTCGGCCTGTTGCGACGGGGCCACCCAGGCGTCGATCTGGCGGGTCTTGAGGCTGGCGTAGACCGTGTTGTAGTCGGGGAAGATCACCGGCCGCAGGCCCAGGGTGTCGACGACGTAGGACTCCTGCACGGTGCCCTGCACGACGCCGATCCGCTGGCCGGGGCGCAGGTCACCGAATCCGGTGATGTCCGAGCCGGTGGGCACCACCAGCGAGAAGTAGCCGAAGTCGTAGCCGTTGGTGAAGCCGACGGTGCGGCGGCGTTCCTCGGTGGTGGTGATCGACGAGGAGCCGACGTCGAAGCGGCGCGCGGCGACCTGGGCGAGCAGCCCGGAGAACTCGGTGCCGACGAAGTTGATCCGTAGCCCGAGTTTGTCGGCGACGGCCCGCAGCAGCTCGTTGTCGAACCCGGTGAACTGCCCCTGGGCGTTGATGCAGATGCTCGGTGGGGCGTCGGAGAGCGTGCCGACGGTCAGCACGCCGGGCACCGCCAGCCCGAGCGCGTCGACGTCGATGTCCTGCAGCGGGACCACGGTCTCGGTGGTGTAGCGGTCCTCGTCCGGGCCCTTGGCCGCGCTGGCCAGGTTCGGCGGCAGCGGGCTGGCGGCCTCGACGCCCGGCGGTGCGCACTGATCGGGCTGGGCGCCGGCCGGGGCCGGCGGCACCAGGCCGACGACGAACAGCCCGACCAGCGCGGCGACCACGACGCGGAGAGCGGTCATGGACCCAAACTAGTGGCAGACCGCGCCGGTGCGGGGCGGTCTGAAGGAGTCTTTAACGCTGCCGGTCGCGCCAGCGGCACAGCGCCTCGGCCACGCTCAGGTCGTAGTCGGGGCCGTTGACCCCGACGGTGAACTGGGTGACCCCCAGCTCCAGCAGCGCATCCGCCTCGCGCAGCGCGGCGTCGATGCCGTCGTCCTCGCGCAGCCCGGTGGAGCGCTCGATCTCGGCGGGGTCGCGCCCGACGGCCGCGCAGTGCTCGGCCAGCACCGCGGCCTTGTGCGGGTAGCTGGTGCGGTCGGTGAAGCTGTGCCAGACCTGGGCGTACTCGGCGACCATGCGCAGCGTCTTCTTCTCGCCGCCGCCGCCGATGAGGATCGGGATGTCGCGCAGCGGCGCCGGGTTGAGCTTGCCCAGCCGGGATCTGATCCGCGGCAGCGCGGCGGCCAGGTCGTCGAGCCGGCTGCCGGCGGTGCCGAAGTCGTAGCCGTACTCGTCGTAGTCGCGCCGGAACCAGCCGGAGCCGATGCCCAGGACGAGGCGGCCGCCGGAGATGTGGTCGACGGTGCGCGCCATGTCGGCCAGCAGTTCCGGGTTGCGGTAGGAGTTGCAGGTCACCAGCGCGCCGAACTCGATGCGCGAGGTCTGCTCGGCCCAGGCGCCGAGCATGGTCCAGCACTCGAAGTGCGGCCCGTCCGGGTCGCCGTAGAGCGGGTAGAAGTGGTCCCAGTTGTAGGCGATGTCGACGCCGAGGTCCTCGGCCCGGCGGACCGCGTCCCGGATGAGGTCGTAGCGCGGGGCGTGCTGGGGCTGCAACTGTACGCCGATACGGATCGGGAAGGCCATGTCCCCACGGTAGTGCGGCCGGGCCGCGATGGACAGGCCGGTCAGGGCCGCCCGGACCGGTCGCACCCGGGCCGGTCCCGGCCGGCCTGGTCCCAGCCCCGCAGCAGCAGCAGGGCCGCGGTGCGCCGGGCCGGGGTGTCCAGGTGTGTCTCGATCAACCCGTCGAGCTTGCGCAGCCGGTGGCGCACGGTGTTCGGGTGGGTGTGCAGGGCGGCGGCGGTGCGGTTGATGTCGCCGCCGCACTCCAGCCAGGTGCGCACCGTGTCGGTCAGGTAGCGGGTGTCCGGGCCGGCGTCGCGCAGCCGGCGCAGTTCGCTGTGCTCCAGCCCGGCAACGGCGGTCGCGGCCCGGCGCAGCACCACCGCGTCCCACACCTGCTCGTAGCCGGCGACGCGCAGGTCCAGCTCGGCGAGCGCGGCGAGCACGTCGGTGGCCTCCTGGCGCGCGGCGGGCAGCGCCGTGGTGTCGGTGACCGGCCGGCTCGCGCCGATCCGGCCGGGTGCGGTGTCGGCGAGCCCGGCCAGCCAGGTCCAGCCGCCCGCCCCGGGCCGGTCGGGCACCACCGCGTAGACCAGCCCGTCGACGTCGGCCAGCACCGGGTCGGGCCAGGACTTCTTGCGCAGGAAGGTGTGCCACAGCGCCACGTCCTGCTCCGGCCGTGACTGCGAGAGCCGTTGCAGCGCAACCACTCTGCACCGGCTGAAGGGCATCTCCCAGGTGCGCGGGCCGGCCGGGGCCTCACCGCGCAGGGCGGCCCGGGTGGTCTCCACGGTGTAGCGGCCGGCCAGGTCGGCGCCGGTGCTGAACTGCACCAGGCTCATCGCGGCGGCGGTGGCGGTGACGGTCAGCTGGGCCTCCAGCGCGGGGTCGAGTTCGCCGTCCCAGATCGCCCAGATGGAACCGACCGGCTGGTCGCCGGCGCGCAGCGGGATGACCAGCCGCCGGCGGAACCCGGGTTCCATCGCGGGCACGATGAACGGCCGGGTGTCGTGCAGCAGCCGTTTGAGCACGCCGGAGGCGCGCAGCTTGCGCAGCACCTCCGGCGGCGGGGTGCGGTTGACGATGGTCTCGGTGCGGGTCGGGTCGAGCCCCTCGCTGGTGGCCGAGTACGCCACCACCCGGCTGTGCGCGTCCTCGATCGTGACCGGCGCGCCGAGCAGGGCGGCGAACGCGTCGGCCATCGCGAAAAGCCCCTGCTGGGCGGCCGATTGGGAACCGGGTAGCGACTCGGCCCGGTCGATGAGGCTGCGCACCAGCCAGATCAAATGCGACCAGTCCACCCCGGGGGCGAGTTCGGCCAGCGTGACGGCGCGCTCGGCGCAGCGCCGGGCGAGCGGCTCGGGTGCGGGCCGGCGCACCACCAGCACCGCGGGATGGGCGGCGGTGGCCGCCTCCAGCAGCGCGCGCTGGGCGCGGGCGGAGCCGGCGTCCAGCCCGATGATCAGCGAATGCGGTTGTGGCCGTTCGGATTCGGGGTGGATATGGACGGCGGAGACGGCGTCGCCGGCGCCGCGGGCGGCGACGGACAGGATGCCCGCGGCGACGAGGTCGGTCAGCGGCACGGCACCAGGCATGCGGCCCGATTGTAGTTCGTTACGACACAGCGGCGATTCGTTGTCGAAATCGGACAACGCCCGGGTGCGATGCGCGCCACATGATGGAGCCATGAGTGCATCGAGCAACCGTGGTCCGCAGCGGGTCGCCGTCGTCGGCGCCGGGATGGTCGGGCTCTGCACGGCCTGGTACCTGCAGCAGCGTGACGTCGAGGTGACCGTCTTCGAGTCGACCGACGTCGCCGCCGGGTCGAGCTGGGGCAACGCGGGCTGGCTGACGCCGAGCATCGCCACCCCGCTGCCGGAGCCGGCGGTGCTGCGCTACGGCATCCGCGCGGTGCTCTCGCACGAGTCGCCGGTCTACGTGCCGCCGGCGCTGGATCCGAACCTGATCCGGTTCCTGCTGCAGTTCGTGCGCAACTGCACCGCGTCGCGCTGGCACCGGGCGATGCAGGCCCTCATCCCGTTGAACCGGGACGCCCTGGCGGCGTTCGACGAGATGGAGGTCGAGCTGCCGGAGAAGTCCGCGCCCGCACAGCCGTTCATCGCCGCCTACCGTTCCGAGGCCGACCGGCGCACCCTGCTCGAGGAGTTCGACCAGATCAAGGCGGCCGGCCAGCGGGTCAACTTCGAGATCCTCGACGGGGCCACCGCGCGCGCCGAGGAACCGGCACTGTCGGCGGAGGTCAAGGCGGCCATCCGGATTCTCGACGAGCGGTTCCTCAACCCGGCCGCCTACGTGCGGGCGCTGGCCGAGCAGGTGCGGGCCCGCGGCGGCAAGCTCGTCATCGGCACCGCGGTGGACGCGGTCCGCGACATCGGCACCGGGGTGGTGGTCGGCGGCGAGCGGTTCGACGCGGTCGTGGTGGCCACCGGCGCACGGCTGAACCGGCTGCTCAAGCCGTTCGGGGTGCGCCGGCTGGTGCAGGCCGGCCGCGGCTACAGCTTCACGGTGAAGGTGGACCACCTGCCGCGCGGGCCGGTGTACTTCCCGACCCAGCGGGTGGCCTGCACACCCGTCGGGGACCGGTTGCGCATCGCCGGGATGATGGAGTTCCGCAGCGTCGACGCCCCGATGGATCCGCGCCGGATCCAGGTGCTGCGCAACGCCGCGAGCGAGCTGCTCAACGGCGCGCACCTCGACGACCGTCAGGACGAGTGGGTCGGCGCCCGGCCGTGCACCGCCGACGGGCTGCCGCTGATCGGCGCGACCACCAGCCCGCGGGTGTTCGCCGCCGGCGGCCACGGCATGTGGGGCATCACGCTCGGCCCGGTGACCGGCAGGCTGCTCGCCGAACAGATCACCACCGGCCGCACGCCGGACGCGCTGCGCGCGGTGAACCCGCTGCGCTGAGCCGCGAGGGCCATGGACCACGCACCGCACGCCGTCGTCGACCTCGCCGCGATCGCGCACAACGTGCGGCTGCTCGCCCGGCACGCCGCACCGGCCGCGGTGATGGCCGTGGTCAAGGCCGACGGCTACGGCCACGGGGCCGTGCCGGTGGCCAGGGCCGCGCTGCGGGCCGGGGCGGCCGAGCTCGGGGTCGCGACGGTCGACGAGGCGCTGCAGCTGCGCCGCGCCGGCATCGCCGCCCCGGTGCTGGCCTGGCTGCACCACCCGGGCACCGACTTCGCCGCCGCCCTGGCCGCCGACGTGCAGCTCGCGGTGTCCTCGGCGGCGCAGCTGGACGCGGTGGTCGCCGCGGCCCGCCGCGGCGGTCGGACCGCCACCGTCACCGTCAAGGTCGACACCGGGCTGCACCGCAACGGCCTGACCGAACCGGAGTTCCGGGCGCTGCTGGATGCGCTGCGCGCCGCCGCGGCGGCGGGCGCGGTACGGGTGCGCGGGCTGATGTCGCACCTGGCCTGCGCCGACGAACCCGACCACCCGGCCAACACCCGTCAACTGCAGCGGTTCACCGCGATGCGGCGGTCGGCCGCCGAGACCGGCGTGCATTTCGAGGTGGCGCACCTGGCCAATTCGGCGGCCACCCTGACCCGGCCGGATCTGCGGCTGGACCTGGTGCGCTGCGGGCTGGCGGTGTACGGCATGAGCCCGGTGCCGGACCGCGGCGACTTCGGGCTGGTCCCGGCGATGACGCTGACCGCACCGGTGGCGCTGGTCAAGCGGGTGCGCGCGGGGGAGGGCGTGTCCTACGGGCACACCTGGATCGCCGAGCGCGACACCACGGTCGGGCTGATCCCGCTCGGGTACGCCGACGGGGTGCCGCGCAGCCTGGGCGGCCGGATCGAGGTGCTCATCAACGGCCGCCGCTGCCCCAGCATCGGGCGGGTGTGCATGGACCAGTTCGTCGTCGATCTCGGCCCGGACGGGGCCGGGGTGCGGGCCGGGGACCGGGCGGTGCTGTTCGGTCAGGGCAAAACCGGTGAACTCACCGCCCAGGACTGGGCCGAGCGGGCCGGCACGATCAGTTACGAGGTGCTGACCGGCCCGCGCGGTCGCGTGGTGCGCCGCTACCGCGACTGACTGCCCGCCCGTCGTGGCAAACTTCTGCCGATACGCTGCGCGGCGCGGTACGGTAACCCGAATGCCTGCGAAGGAGACTGCGATGGCGTTTTCCGGTGCCCGGTCCAGGAAGGACCGATCCCGGCGGGGTCGCCGGGCCGAGTCCCTGCCGGTGCGGCGTTGGTTGCGGCTCGGCGCCGCCTCCGCCGGGGTGAGCGCGGCGCTGGTCGGCTTCTCGCTGCTCGGCCCGCAGACCGATGTGGCGGTGGCCGACGGGGGCGGCGAGGCGACGGCGTCGAACGCGGTGTCCGGTGACGGTCCCCGGGCCGGCTCGCCGGGGGCGGGGAACCCGGGTGCCGGCAAGGGCCTGCACCGCGCCCGTGGCGTCCTCCGCGACGCCGTCGTGGGCGCCGGCGGCAGGTCGGCGACCGGCACCGACACCGACTCGGACGTCGACGACGGTGCCGACGTGCCGGATGTTCCCGACGAGGTCGCCGCGGGCGGCACCGAGGGCGACGGCGCCCTCGACGGTGCCGGGGCAGCCCGTGTCGACGGGCGGCCGGACGGCCCCCGAGGGTCCGGAGCGGAGCGCACCGGCACCGAGGTGCCCGACGTCGCGGAGGCGGAGCCGCCCGCCGACGAGGACGACGAGGCGATCGTGCCCACCACGCAACGGGGCACGGCGAACAACGCGGCCGCGAACGTCACCGTCACCAACACCGCGACGGCGAACGTGGTACCGGACGAGGACGCCCCGCCGGTCACCGCCGCCACCATCACCCCGGAGCAGGCACATCAGCTGGCCCCGGTGGTCACCGCCGGCGGCCTGCTCGGCCCGTGGCACGACTTTGCCGCGACGGTCATCACCGACACCACCGCGCTGCTGCAGAGCTGGATTGCCACGCTGCCGGTCGACGACCAGTTCAAGGCCCTCCTCGAGGACGCGCTGTGGGGGGTGCGCCGCACCTTCTTCAACCTCGCACCCACCGCGGCACCCGTGCAGGTCACCGGGGTGCTCTCCGGCCCGATCACCGGCACCGTCGGCGCGCTCGATCCGGAGGGCGACCAGGTGGTCCTGTTCATCACCCAGGGCCCGCAGTTCGGCACCGTCGAGCTCAATCCGGACGGCAGCTACACCTACACCCCCGGTGCCGGCTTCGAGGGTGTGGACGTCTTCTACGTCTACGCGATCGACGTCAGCCTGCACCTCAACCTGCTCGACCCGCTGCGGCCGCTCGGCGTGCTCGCGCCGAGCCTGATCAACCAGCGGGCGGTCACGTTCGAGTTCCTCTACGAGGGTGACTGGACCGGGGAGGACTACGAGCAGTACCGCACGGCGCTGGAGGCCACGGCCCAGGAGTTGATGCGCTACATCCGGGTGAGCCGGCCGGTCACGATCACCTACGTGGTCAAGAGCAAGGACGCGGACATGAGCTCCGGCACGCTGGCCTCCGCCACGAGCGCTCTGGCCAGCACCAGCCCCGGATTCTGGCCCACCGTGGTGCAGCAGAAGCTGCTCACCGGCGAGGATCCCAACGGCGTCGAGAGCGACGGCACCATCAAGTGGAACTTCACCGACTTCGACTGGGCCGTCGGTGACGACGTCGGCTCGGGGTCCTACGACTTCGAGTCGACGGCGATGCACGAGCTCATGCACACCTTCGGGTTCCTGTCGTACCTGCACGCGCCCGGACACAACCCCTACACGAACTGGGCGACGTTCACCTCGTTCATCGTCGTGGCGAGCGGGGCGAGGCCGTTCCGGCGCAACAACTGGGACTCGAACTATGACTACGCGCTGACCAGCGGGCTGTACTTCGGCGGCAGCAACGCGGTGCGCGCCTACGGCGCGCCGGTCCCGCTCTACACCCCGGAGCCCTGGCGGGAGGGCAGCTCGGCCACCCACCTCGACGACACCACGTTCGACGGTGTGCAGCAGCCCCTCATGCTGATGAACGCCAAGACCAACCCGGGCCCCGGCATCCGGGAGCTCAGCCCGATCGAGGTCGGCATCCTGCGCGACCTCGGCTACCACGCCGTGCTGGTGCCGCTGTACTTCGACGACGACGGCACGGCGCGCGTCTGACCGGGACCCGGTTCAGCCGGCGAGCAGCCCGCGCAGCAGCTCGATCAGCGCGCGCGGCTGATCGCTCTGCACCGAGTGGCCGGCGTCGGCCACGATGTGGGTGCCCTGGAATCCCGGTGTGCGACGGGCGAACTCGTCGGCGTCGGCGTCGGTGACGAACGGCGAGCGGCCACCCCGGATGAGCGTGGTCGGCGCCTCGAGCCGGGCCAGGTCGTCCCACAGCCCCTCGAAGCCGGCGCGGGTGCGGATGGTGTCGTAGCGCCAGGCCCAGCTGCCGTCCTCGAGCCGCTTGGCGTTGTGGAACACACCGCGCCGCAACGCCTTCGGGTCGCGGTGCGGGGCGGCGGCGCGGGTCAGCTCGAACATCGCCGCAAAGCTCGGGAAGGTGCGCGGGCCCTCCATCAGCCCGACGGTGCCCTTCTGCTGCCGGGTCAGCTCGCTGTGCCGCTCGTAGGCCGACGGGGTCACGTCGATCACCGCCAGCCGGGGCACCAGCTCGGGTGCGGTGACCGCCAGCCGGATCGCGGTCAGCCCGCCCAGCGACATGCCCACCACCAGGTCGGGGGAGGGGGCGAGCTCGCGCAGCACCGGGGCGAGTGCCTCGGCGTTGCGCTTCGGGCCGTAGTCGCCGTCCTCGCGCCAGGCCGAGTGGCCGTGGCCGGGCAGGTCCACCGCCAGCGCCGGCTCGCCGAGCCCGACGATCACGGTGTCCCAGGTGTGCGCGTTCTGTCCGCCGCCGTGCAGGAACACGATCCGCGGCGCGGCGTCGCCGAAGCGCAGCGCGCTGATCGGGCCGCGGTCGATGCGTTGCACCGGTGGCACGGTGTCCACGCCGGCGTCGGCGGCGTTCTCGTCCAGCAGCGCGAACTCGTCGAGGCCGGCCAGTTCGTCGTCGATCACGCCCCTATTAGAACGCGTTCGCCGAGATCGACGAAATGGCGTCCCCTACACGCACAAACCCGCCCAAAGGTGCCTTTGGGCGGGTTTGTGGTGGATCAGCCCTGGATGAAGTCCTCGAGCTTGGCCCGGGCGATGTCGTCGGGCATCTGCTTCGGCGGGCTCTTCATCAGGTAGGCCGAGGCCGCCTCGACCGGGCCGCCGATGCCGCGGTCCTTGGCGATCTTGGCCGCGCGGATCGCGTCGATGATCACGCCCGCCGAGTTCGGCGAGTCCCACACCTCGAGCTTGTACTCCAGGTTCAGCGGCACGTCGCCGAACGCCCGGCCCTCCAGCCGCACATAGGCCCACTTGCGGTCGTCGAGCCAGCCGACGTGGTCGGACGGGCCGATGTGGACGTCCTTGGTCTTGAACTCGCGCTGCAGGTTCGAGGTGACGGCCTGGGTCTTGGAGATCTTCTTGGACTCCAGCCGCTCACGCTCGAGCATGTTCATGAAGTCCATGTTGCCGCCGACATTGAGCTGCATGGTGCGGTCGAGCACCACGCCGCGGTCCTCGAACAGCTTGGCCAGCACGCGGTGGGTGATGGTCGCGCCGACCTGGCTCTTGATGTCGTCGCCGACGATCGGCACCCCGGCGTCGGCGAACTTCTTGGCCCACACCGGATCCGAGGCGATGAACACCGGCAGCGCGTTGACGAAGGCCACCCCGGCGTCGATCGCGCACTGGGCGTAGAACTTGTCGGCCTCCTCCGAGCCCACCGGCAGGTAGGACACCAGCACGTCGACCCGCTCGTCCTTGAGCACCTGCACCACGTCCACCGGGTCGGCGTCGGAGAGCTCGATGGTCTCGGCGTAGTACTTGCCGATGCCGTCGAGGGTCGGGCCGCGCTGCACGATGACGTCGCTCGGCGGCACGTCGGCGATCTTGATGGTGTTGTTCTCCGACGCGAAGATCGCCTCGGACAGGTCGAAGCCGACCTTCTTGGCGTCGACGTCGAAGGCCGCGACGAAGTTGACGTCGCGGACGTGGTACGGGCCGAACCGCACGTGCATCAGCCCGGGGACGGTCGAGTTCTCGTCGGCGTCCTTGTAGTACTGCACACCCTGCACCAGCGACGAAGCGCAGTTGCCCACGCCGACGATCGCGACGCGGATCTCGTTCTGCGCTGTCGCCGGCGCGCCGGCTCCGCTGTGCTCGGACATGAAGACGTTTCCTTCCGTACTTACTTGGTGCTCGGCCCGGTTAGGACTGCTCGGCGCGACCTTGCGCCATCTGTTCTGCCGCAATCAGCTCGTTGAGCCACTTCACTTCGCGCTCGCTCGACTCGAGGCCCAGCTGATGCAGCTGCCGGGTGTAGCGGTCGAATGAACTGCTGGCCCGCGCAATGGCTTCACGCAGACCCTCACGGCGTTCCTCCACCTGACGACGGCGCCCTTCGAGGATCCGCATCCGCGCCTCGGCCGGTGTGCGGTTGAAGAACGCCAGGTGGACTCCGAACCCATCGTCGGAGTAGTTCTGGGGACCGGTGTCGGCGACCAGTTCGGCAAACCGTCGTTTCCCGGCGTCGGTGATCTGGTAGACCCGACGAGCTCGCCGCCGCACGGTGGTGCCCTCCGGCGCCGAGTCCTCGACGATCAGGCCCTCGGCCTGCATCCGGCGCAACGCCGGATACAGGGATCCGTAGGAGAAGGCCCGGAACGCGCCCAACAGGCCGGTCAGCCTCTTGCGAAGCTCGTAGCCGTGCATGGGTGACTCGAGGAGCAGCCCAAGGATCGCGAGCTCGAGCACCTCGTCACCTCCTTCACACGGCGTTACGACGGTTCGACACCTCGCGCAATAGTATCGCTCCGATATATTGCGCGCCACCGGGGTGTCACGATCCGTTCCGCGGGTGTTCGCCCGCCGCGATCGCCGGGGCCGGCCGTGCTGTGGCCGCCCCTCGGCCGTGACCGGGCGGACGTACTCTGGTCAACGTGCGATTGCAGCGACAGGTGGTGGACTACGCCCTGCAGCGCCGGTCCCTGCTGGCCGAGGTGTATTCGGGGCGGACCGGCGTGCACGAGGTGTGCGACGCGAACCCGTACCTGTTGCGTGCCGCGAAGTTTCACGGCAAGCCCAGCACGGTGCCGTGCCCGATCTGCCGCAAGGAGCCGCTGACGCTGGTGTCCTGGGTGTTCGGCGACCACCTCGGCCCGGTGTCGGGGTCGGCGCGCAGCGCCGAGGAACTGGTCATGCTGGCGGCCCGTTACGAGGAGTTCTCGGTCCACGTGGTGGAGGTATGCCGTACCTGCAGTTGGAACCACCTGGTGAAGTCGTATGTGCTCGGCGCCACCCCCTCCCCGAAGACCCGGCGGCGGCGCAACTCCCGATCCGCGCGCGGCGATGCGCGCACGGCCAGTGAATAACGACGGGCGCAGCGACCGGTCCGACCGCCCGGCCCGCCACGCTGCCGACGGAACCGGGACGCCCCCGCCGGCGGACGCCCCGCGACCCGGGGCGCCGCAGGATCCCGCCCCGGCGGCCGGGACCCCACCGGTCGGGCCGGCGTCGGCCAAGCCGCCGGTGACCCCGCCCGCGGCCCCGGCGCCGCCCCGGCGGGCCGCCCGCCCGCCGGCGCAGGCAGGCCCGGCACCGGCAGGATCGCGCCCGCCGGCCGAGGCCGGATCGCGGGCGCCGCGCGAGCCGCAGCGGCCGGTCGGCAGCCGCGCCGCCGTCCCGCCCGACGACCGGCGCACCATGGTGCTGCCGCCGGTGCCGCCGGCGGGTGCTCCACCGCTGCGCGACCCGATCGAGGTGGTGCGCGCCGCGCTGGAGGGCACCCCCGCCCCCAAACCCGGGGCACGGCAGCCGGGGACGCCGAAACCCGGCGCCGGACAGCCCCCGAAGACCCCCCAACCCCCGAAGACCCCGCCGCCGCCCGGCGGTGCCGGGCCGTCCGGCCCGGGTGGTCCGGGCCGGCCGTGGCGGGACCGGGTCAACTGGCGGTGGGTGCGCCGCGGGCTGCTGGCCACGGCGGCGGTGCTGTTCCTGCTGCCGCTGATCACCTTCGCGATGGCCTACGTGATGGTCGATGTGCCCAAACCGGGCGACATCCGCACCAACCAGGTGTCGACCATCCTGGCCAGCGACGGCAGCGAGCTGGCCAAGATCGTGCCGCCGGAGGGCAACCGGATCGACGTCGACCTCGACCAGATCCCGGTCGCCCTGCGCAACGCGGTGATGGCCGCCGAGGACCGTGACTTCTACTCCAACCCGGGCTTCTCGTTCACCGGGTTCGCCCGCGCGATCAAGAACAACCTCGTCGGCGGCGACCTGCAGGGCGGGTCCACCATCACCCAGCAGTACGTCAAGAACGCGCTCGTCGGCTCCGAGCGGGACGGCCTGGGCGGGCTGCTGCGCAAGGCCAAGGAGTTGGTCATCTCCACGAAGATGGCCGGGCAGTGGTCCAAGGACCAGGTGCTGCAGTCCTACCTGAACATCATCTACTTCGGCCGCGGCACCTACGGGGTGGCCGCGGCGTCCCGGGCCTACTTCGACAAGCCGGTCGAGGAGCTCGACGTCGCCGAGAGCGCGCTGCTGGCCGCGCTCATCCAGCGGCCCTCGGTGCTGGACCCGGCGGTGGACCGGGAGGCCGCCGAGGAGCGCTGGAACTGGGTGCTCGACGGCATGGTCGAGATCGGGGCGCTGTCCCCGGAGGAACGGGCCCGGCAGGTGTTCCCGGAGACCGTGCCGCCGGACCTGATCCGCTCGCGCAACCAGACCAGCGGCCCGAACGGGCTGATCGAGCGGCAGGTCACCCAGGAGTTGCTGGAGCTGTTCGACATCGACGAGCAGACGCTCAACACCGAGGGCCTGACCATCACCACCACCATCGACCCCAAGGCCCAGCAGGCCGCCGAGGAGGCGGTGCGCAAGTACCTCGACGGGCAGGACCCGGACATGCGGGCCGCGGTGGTGTCGATCGACCCGCGCACCGGCGGGGTGAAGGCCTACTTCGGCGGCTGGGACGCCAACGGCTACGACTTTGCCCAGGCCGGCCTGCCGACCGGGTCGGCGTTCAAGGTGTTCGCGCTCGTCGCCGCGCTGCAACAGGGCATCGGGCTGGGCTACCAGATCGACAGCTCGCCGCTGACGGTCAACGGCATCACGATCAACAACGTCGAGGGCGCGAGCTGCGGCACCTGCAACATCGCCGAGGCGCTGAAGCGGTCGCTGAACACCAGCTTCTACCGGCTGATGCTCAAACTGGAGAACGGGCCGCAGGACGTCGCCGACGCCGCGCACCAGGCCGGCATCCCGGAGAGCTTCCCGGGCGTGGAGCACACGCTGAGCGAGGACGGCAAGGGTGGCCCGCCGAACAACGGCATCGTGCTGGGCCAGTACCAGACCCGGCCGATCGACATGGCCTCGGCGTACGCCACGCTGGCCGCCTCCGGCGTCTACCACAAGCCGCACTTCGTGCAGCGCGTGGTCAACGCGCAGGGCCAGGTGCTGTTCGACGCCGACGAGCAGGGCGACACCGGGGAGCAGCGCATCGACAAGGCGGTGGCCGACAACGTCACCGCGGCGATGCAGCCGATCGCGGCCTACTCCAACGGGCACGCGCTGGCCGGCGGCCGGCCGTCGGCGGCCAAGACCGGCACCAACCAGCTCGGCGACACCGGCGCCAACCGGGACGCCTGGATGGTCGGCTTCACCCCGTCGCTGTCGACGGCGGTGTGGGTCGGCACGGTCAACGGCGACAAGCCGCTGGTGAACAAGTGGGGCGGGCCGGTGTACGGCTCCGGGCTGCCCAGCGACATCTGGAAGGCCACGATGGACGGCGCCCTGGAGGGCACCGACATCGAGCAGTTCCCCAAGCCGGAGAAGGTCGGCGGCTACGCCGGGGTGCCGGCGGCCCCCGCGCCGACGACCACCCCGAGCGAGCTCCCGCCGCCGCCGGAACCGACGGTCATCCAGCCGACGATCGAGGTCGCCCCCGGGATCACCATCCCGATCGGTCCGCCGACGACCATCTACCCGCCCCCGAACCCCGGCCCGCCCGCGCCGCCGGGTGAGCTGCCGCCGGGGCCGGACCAGCCGCCGCCCGGCGGTCCGGTGGTCCCGGGTGACCCGGTGCAGCCGCCGCCTCCGCCGTTCCCGTGACCGAGCGGCACCCGGCACCCGAGGCACGGGAGTGGGTCTCGCCCGCGCCGGTGGCGGCGGATCGGCGCGGTGCCGACGACCGGGACCTGCCCAGCCGGACCGACCCGATGGTCCGCGCGCTGTCGGACCTGGTGGGCGGCCCGGTGGGCCGGCACGCCCTGATCGGCCGGCAGCGCTTCCTCACCCCGCTGCGGGTGATGCTCGCGCTGGCCCTGGTGTTCCTGGCGCTGGGCTACTCGACGAAGGCGGCCTGCCTGCAGACCATCGGCACCGGCACCGCCGACCAGCGGGTCGCCAACTGGGCCGGCAACCGCGCCTACTACCAGCTCTGCTACTCCGACACGGTGCCGCTGTACACCGCGGAACTGCTGGACAAGGGCAAGTTCCCGTACAAGTCGAGCTGGGTGGAGACCGACGAGCACGGGGTGCCGCGGGTGCAGTACGACGGCACCCCGGCGGTGCGCTACATGGAGTATCCGGTCATCACCGGGCTGTACCAGTACGTGTCGATGGCGCTGGCCAAGACCTACACCGCGGTCAGCAAGCTGGTGCCGATCCCGGTGATCGCCGAGGTGGTGATGTTCTTCAACATCGCCGCGCTCGGGCTGGCCCTGGCCTGGCTGGTCACCGTGTGGGCCACCGCGATGCTGGCCGGCCGCCGAATCTGGGACGCCGCGCTGGTGGCGGCCTCGCCGATCCTGATCTTCCAGATCTTCACCAACTTCGACGCGCTGGCGGTGGCCTGCGCGACGGCGGGGATGCTGGCCTGGGCGCGGCGGCGGCCGGTGGTCGCCGGTGCGCTGCTGGGGTTGGGGGTGGCGGCCAAGCTGTACCCGGTGCTGTTGTTCGGGCCGCTGCTGGTGCTCGGCCTGCGCACCGGACGGCTGCGCGCGGTCGGGCAGGCCGCGGCGACCGCGGCCGGCACCTGGCTGCTGGTGAATCTGCCGATCCTGCTGCTGTTCCCGCGTGGCTGGTCGGAGTTCTTCCGGCTCAACGCCCGCCGCGGCGACGACATGGACTCGCTCTACAACGTGGTCAAGTCGTTCACCGGGTGGCGCGGCTTCGACCCCGAGCTGGGTTTCTGGGAGCCGCCGACGGTGCTCAACACGGTGACCGCGGTGCTGTTCGCCGCCTGCTGCATCGCGATCGCCACGGTGGCGCTCACCGCGCCGCGCCGGCCCCGGCTGGCCCAGCTGGCGTTCCTGGTGGTGGCGGCGTTCCTGCTGACGAACAAGGTGTGGAGTCCGCAGTTCTCGCTGTGGCTGGTGCCGTTGGCGGTGCTGGCGCTGCCGCACCGGCGGCTCCTGCTGGCGTGGATGACCGTGGACGCGCTGGTGTGGATTCCGCGGATGCTCTACCTGTACGGGGAGGCCAACAAGGGGCTGCCCGAGCAGTGGTTCACCGCCACCGTGCTGCTGCGCGACATCGCGGTGATCGGGCTGTGCGCGCTGGTGATCCGCCAGATCTACCGGCCCGGGCAGGACCTGGTGCGCGCCCGCGGCGTCGACGACCCGGCCGGCGGGGTGTTCGACGGTGCGCCCGACGCCCCGCCGCGGTGGCTGCCGGACTGGCTGCGCCCGCAGGCCGCCCGGGTGCGGGTGTCGCGGGCGCCCGCCGAGCCCGCGGCCGGCCTCGCCCGGCACGCCTAGGGGAGCGCGACGCCGCTCGTCCCCTCCGGGGGTGGCCGGCCCGCGATTTCGCAGATCAGCGGGCCGTCCGGTAGCCTAGGCGGGTTGCCGACGCAGGCGACCCTCCTGCCGCGGACCGTCCGTGGCCGTACATGACCAGAGGAGGTGATGAGGTCTCCATGCGTCCTTACGAAATCATGGTCATTCTCGACCCGACCCTCGACGAGCGCACCGTGGCTCCGTCGCTGGATACGTTCCTGAATGTCATCCGCAATGACGGCGGCACGGTCGACAAGGTCGACATCTGGGGCCGGCGGCGCCTGGCCTACGAGATCGCCAAGCATGCCGAGGGCATCTACGCCGTCATCAACGTCACGGCCAAGCCCGCCACGGTCACCGAGCTGGACCGTCAGCTCAGCCTGAACGAGTCCGTGCTGCGCACCAAGGTGCTGCGGGCCGACCGGCACTGAACCCGCCACGCGCCGGCGCTGCCGCCGGGGCGTCCCGGAAGGCATGTACACGTCGGAGTACTTCCGTAGGCTCGCCTGCAGATGTGCTCGCGGTACCCGCCGGGACGCTTGCGCGAAGAGCCGACCAACCTTCAGGAGGATCTCGTGGCTGGTGACACCACGATCACCATCGTCGGAAACCTGACCGCCGACCCGGAACTGCGGTTCACCCCGTCGGGTGCCGCCGTCGCCAACTTCACGGTGGCGTCCACCCCGCGGATCTACGACCGTCAGACCGGGGAGTGGAAGGACGGCGAGGCGCTGTTCCTGCGCTGCAACATCTGGCGTGAGGCGGCCGAGAACGTCGCCGAGAGCCTGACCCGCGGGATGCGGGTGATCGTGGTGGGCCGGCTCAAGCAGCGGTCCTTCGAGACCCGCGAGGGTGAGAAGCGCACCGTCATCGAGGTCGAGGTCGACGAGGTCGGCCCCTCGCTGCGGTACGCGACCGCCAAGGTCAACAAGGTCGCTCGCGGCAACGGTGGCGGCGGCTTCGGCAGCGGTTCCCGTGGTGCGGCCGCCAGTGTGCCGGTCGACGATCCGTGGGGCAGCGCCCCGGCGTCGGGTTCCTTCGGCGGCGCCGACGAAGAGCCGCCGTTCTGACAACTTCAACTCTGTAAGCAGGAAAGAGATACACCATGGGCAAGTCCAACAAGCGACGCCCGGCCCCGGAGAAGCCGGTCAAGACCCGCAAGTGCGTGTTCTGCGCCAAGAAGGGTCAGCTCGTCATCGACTACAAGGACACCGCGCTGCTGCGGACCTACATCAGCGAGCGGGGCAAGATCCGCGCCCGCCGGGTCACCGGAAACTGCGTGCAGCACCAGCGCGACATCGCGACCGCCGTGAAGAACGCGCGTGAGATGGCGCTGCTGCCGTTCACCTCGTCGGCGCGGTAGCGGGAAGGGACTGGACGAATGAAGCTGATTCTCACCGCCGAGGTCGAGCACCTGGGGTCGCCGGGCGACCTCGTGGAGGTCAAGGACGGCTACGGCCGCAACTACCTGCTGCCGCGTGGGCTGGCCATCGTCGCCACCCGGGGCGCGCAGAAGCAGGCCGAGGAGATCCGCCGGGCCCAGGAGCTCAAGGCCGTGCGCGACCGTGAGCACGCCGAGGAGCTCAAGGCCCAGATCGAGGGTCTCGGCGCCATCGAGCTGGCCGTGAAGGCCGCCGGCGACACCGGCAAGCTGTTCGGCTCGGTCACCGCCGCCGCGGTGGTGACCGCGCTGAAGAAGGCCGGCGGGCCGAACCTCGACAAGCGCGTCGTCGAGATGCCCAAGGGGCATGTCAAGAACGTGGGCAGCCACCAGGTCACCCTGCGGCTGCACCCCGACGTCAACGCCGCGCTGACGCTGAACGTCGTCGCCGAGTAAATCCGGCGCACTGCGCTCCCGACGCCCGGGTCTGGGCCCCACGGCCCCGGCCCGGGCGTTGTGCGTTTGCCGGAGCGGTTTGCTGGCGAACTCCGGCGGGTCGCCGACCGCCAGCGAAGCTCACCTGGTGTTCACCGGCCGGGCGCGCGGACGTTACACAACACGCCCGAACGCGCAATCCGCGCGACACGCCGAGCGAGTTTCCATCCACAGATCAACAGGCCACATATGGTCCGATTAGCTGGGAAAACACCATCTGACCGCCGAGTAATTCACAGGTTGTCCCCAGCGGCTCAACACCGTCGTCCCCAGCTATCCACAGTCCATGCACAACGTCATCAACAGCACGATTTCCGTTGGGCCGCAGCAACGTCTAGCGTGAGCCGTCGCGGGGCCTCTCCAGCAGCCGGAACCGGCTTGTCGGTGGCCAGGCCTACCGTCTGGGCAGAGGTGTCGGACCCGGTGGGGTGAATCCGGGTCGGGAGTCGGGGAGGAGGTGCCACAGCTTCGTGGCTGTCGTCGATGATCTCGGCCACCCGGGTATGGACGTGCCGCCACCCAGCGAGGAGTTCGGCCGCCAACCACCGCAGGACCTCGCCGCCGAACAGGCCGTGCTGGGCGGCATGCTGCTCAGCAAGGACGCCATCGCCGATGTCATCGAACGGCTGCGTCCCGCCGACTTCTACAAGCCCGCGCACCAGAACATCTACGACGCGGCGCTGGACCTCTACGGCCGTGGCGAGCCGGTGGACGCGGTCACCGTGGCCGCCGAACTGGACCGGCGCGGGCTGCTGCGCCGCATCGGTGGGGCGCCGTACCTGCACACCCTGATCTCGACGGTGCCCACCGCCGCCAATGCCGGCTACTACGCCGGCATCGTCGCGGAGAAGGCGCTGCTGCGCCGGCTGGTCGAGGCCGGCACCCGCATCGTGCAGTACGGCTACGCCGGCGCCGACGGTGCCGACGTCACCGAGATCGTCGACCGCGCCCAGGCCGAGATCTACGACGTCACCGAGGGCCGCCAGTCCGAGGACTACTCGGCGCTGGAGGAGCTGCTGCAGCCCACCATGGACGAGATCGACGCGATCGCGTCGCAGGGCGGGCTCTCGCGCGGGGTGCCTACCGGGTTCGTCGAACTCGACGAGATCACCAACGGGCTGCACCCGGGCCAGATGATCGTCATCGCCGCCCGTCCCGGTGTCGGCAAGTCCACCCTGGGCCTGGACTTCCTGCGGTCGGCCTCGATCAAGCACCGGCTCACCAGCGTCATCTTCAGCCTGGAGATGAGCAAGACCGAGATCGTCATGCGCTTGCTGTCGGCCGAGGCCAAGATCAAACTCGCCGACATGCGGTCGGGCCGGATGAGCGACGACGACTGGACCCGGCTGGCCCGGCGGATGAGCGAGATCAGCGAGGCGCCGCTGTTCATCGACGACTCGCCGAACATGATGATGATGGAGATCCGGGCCAAGGCGCGCCGGCTCAAGCAGAAGCACGACCTGCGCCTGATCGTCATCGACTACCTGCAGCTGATGACCTCGGGCAAGAAGGTCGAGTCGCGCCAGCAGGAGGTCTCGGAGTTCTCCCGTCAGCTCAAGCTGCTGGCCAAGGAGCTCGAGGTGCCGGTGGTGGCGATGAGCCAGCTCAATCGCGGTCCCGAGCAGCGCACCGACAAGAAGCCGCAGCTGTCGGACCTGCGCGAGTCCGGCGCCATCGAGCAGGACGCCGACATGGTCATCCTGCTGCACCGGCCCGACGCGTTCGACCGGGACGACCCGCGCGGCGGCGAGGCCGACCTGATCCTGGCCAAGCACCGCAACGGCCCCACCAAGACCATCACCGTGGCGCACCAGCTGCACCTGTCGCGGTTCACGAATATGGCCAAGGCGTAAGGGGATTCGCGGGCACCACGCTCGGGGCGGGCGGCCTACAGCCGTTCCGCAGCCGCCAGCGCGGTCGTGTTGAGGGTGGCGATCAGCGTCTCCACGTCGGTCTCGACATCGCCGTTGAGCCAGGCGGTGATGACGTCGGCGGTGCCGGCGACGAGCGCGCGGGTGGCCAGCTGCCGGTCGACGGCGGCCGCCGGCGGCCCGGTGAACGGCATCGCCTGCGCGGCCAGCACGGTGGTGAACTCCTGCACCGCCTGCTGCTGGCGCCGGTGCAGCCGCGGAAATCCCGGCGACTCCCGGTACAGCCGGGCGTCGGCCGGATCGGAGGCCAGGGCGTAGATGACCGACCGCAGCACGGCGTTGACCCGTTCGCCTGGTGGCACCGCGGCCATCTCGGCGGTGAAGCCCTCGCGCAGCCGCGTGTACAGATCGTCGGCGCAGGCGTCGAGCACGTCGTCCTTGCCGGAGAACTCCTCGTAGAAGTAACGCTTGCTGACGCCGGACCGCTGGCAGACCAGATCGACGGTCAGGGCGGCCACCCCGATCTCGCCGATGAGCTCCCGCGCGGCCTGGACGAACCGCTGCCGGCGCCCCTGGGCGCGTTCTTCGGCGGTGAGTCCGCCGTAGGTGCGACTGCCGGATTTCACGGAGTCCATCATGACGGTCTTGACGCGAATGTGATGCGCGCCATATCTTGAACGCGAGTGTTCCACATTTGCGGGTGCGGTGCCGCCGCGGGACCGCACCCCATCGGACAAGGGAGCATGGCCATGACCACCTCCACGCACACCAGTCGCATCTCCGATCCCGCGGGCCGGGTGCTGGCGACCCCGCAGGCCTACGCCGACGAGCCGCACCTGCACGCAGCGCTGACCCACCTGCGCCGGCACGCCCCGGTGTGCTGGGTGGAGGCCGAGGGCTATGAGCCGTTCTGGGCGATCACCAAACACGAAGACGTGATGACCATCGAGCGCCAGAACGACCTGTTCACCAACGCGCCCCGGCCACTGCTGGCCAAGAAGGCACTCGATGACAAGCTCAAGGCCGACCGCGAGGCCGGCATCGGGCTGAACACGCTCATCCACATCGACGATCCGCACCACCGCGACCTGCGCAAGATCGGCGCCGACTGGTTCCGGCCGGCGGCGCTGCGGGCCCTCAAGGCCCGCTGCGACGAGTTGGCCAGGCAGTACGTCGACCTGATGGCCGAGCGCGGCCCCGAGCTGGATTTCGTGGCGGAGATCGCGGTGAATTACCCGCTGTACGTGATCCTTTCGCTGCTCGGCCTACCGGAGTCGGACTTTCCCCGGATGCTGAAGCTCACCCAGGAGATGTTCGGCATGGAGGACGACGAGCTCCAGCGCAGCCAGGACCAGCAGGCGGTGCTGGAGACGCTGATGGACTTCTTCAACTACTTCGCGGCCCTGACCGCCTCGCGGCGCGAGCACCCCACCGAGGACCTCGCCTCGGCCATCGCCAACGCCAGGATCAACGGTGAGCCGTTGAGCGACATGGACACCCTGTCCTACTACGTCATCGTCGCCAGTGCCGGGCACGACACCACCAGCGCCGCGCTCGCGGGCGGGCTGGAAGCGCTGCTGGCGCACCCGGACCAGCTCGCCCGGCTGCAGGCCGACCCGGAGCGCCTGATGGGCACCGCCGTCGAGGAGATGATCCGCTGGACCACCCCGGTCAAGGAGTTCATGCGCACCGCTCAGGCCGACACCGAGGTGCGCGGGGTGCCGATCGCCAAGGGCGAGTCGGTGCTGCTGTCCTACGTGTCGGCCAACCGGGACGAGGACGTCTTCACCGATCCGTTCGCATTCGACGTCGGCCGCGACCCGAACAAGCACCTGTCGTTCGGCTACGGCGTGCACTACTGTCTGGGGGCGTCGCTGGCCCGGCTGGAGCTCAACAGTTTCTTCACCGAGCTGATTCCCCGGATCAGGTCGATCGAACTGGCGGGCACGCCGCAATGGATGGCCACCACGTTCGTCGGCGGCCTCAAGCACCTGCCGATCCGCTGTTCACTGAAATAACCGACCACCCAGGGGAACTCGAATGCGCTCGGGAAAGGACGACACCCGCAACATCGCCGGCCGGACCATCGCCATCACCGGCGCGGCCCGCGGGATCGGGTATGCCACCGCCCGCGAACTGCTGCGCCGCGGCGCCCGGGTGGTCATCGGCGACCGGGACGTCGCCATGGCCGGCGCGGCGGTCGCCGAGCTCGGCAGGCTGGGCCCGGTGTCGGGATACCCGCTCGATGTCAGCGATTACGACTCATTCGCGGAGTTCCTGGACAAGGCCCGCGGCGACGGCGGCGGCCGCATCGACGTGCTCATCAACAACGCCGGGGTGATGCCGATCGGTCCGTTCCTCGACCACACCGAGGCGGCCGTCCGGTCCGCCGTCGAGGTCAACTTCTACGGCGTGCTCAACGGCTGCCGGCTGGTGCTGCCGGAGATGGTCCGCCGCGGCAGCGGCCAGATCGTCAACATCGCGTCCCTGGCCGGGGTGTACGCCGTGCCCGGGCAGGCACTCTACGCCGGGACCAAGTTCGCGGTGGTGGGGCTCACCAGCGCGCTGGCCGACGAGTTCGCGCCCAAGGGCGTCCACATCACCTGCGTGATGCCGACCTTCACCAACACCGAGCTGATCTCCGGCACCCGCACCGGGGCGATGACCAGGCCCGTCGAGCCCGAGGACGTCGCCGCGGCGGTGGTGAAGTCGCTGCAGAGCCGCCGCACCGCCGCCGCGGTGCCCTACGGTCTGCGCTACGTCGCCTCGGCCATCGCCTTCCTGCCGCCGCGGGCGCGCCGGTTCCTGCACGCCGCGATGGGCACCGACACGGTGTTCCTCGACTTCGACCCGGTCGCCCGGGCGGGTTACGAGCAGCGGGCGCAGTCGGCGATCGGCGTGCTCGAGGAGGGCGATGGCCGATCGGCGTAGCCGGCGTCGGGCACGCCGGCGCGCCGGCTATCCGGCCAGCAGCGCGGTGATCCGGCGGCGCTTGTCCTCGAGATCGCGCAACTGCGCCTCGACCCCGCGCAGGGTGTCGCGGATCGCGGCGGCCACCTGCGGGCACAGGTCCACCTCGTTCCCGTCGAAGCACGGCAGGACGCGGCGGACGGTCTCGGCGTTGAATCCGGCGTCGAGCAGCACCCGGATCCGGCGCACGGTCTGCACCGCCGACTCCGGGTAGTCGCGGTAGCCGTTGGCGTGCCGACGCGGACTGAGCAGTCCCTGCTCCTCGTAGTAGCGCAGCGCCCTGGTCGACACGCCGCAGCGGCGTGCGAGCTCACCGATCCGCACGGGCCCCTCCCGGTGTGACGTTCCCGCTCGACGCTTGACCTTCACGCCGACGTGAAGGTTTAGCGTCCAGGCTATGTCAGCAACCCAGCGCATCGCAGCACCCGACGTCGTCCGTGCCGGCACCGGCCGCCCCCTGGTGCTCGCCCACGGCGCCGGCGGCAGCGTCACCACCAACTTCGGGGCGGTCATCGCTGCGCTGTCGGACACCCGCGCGCTCATCGGCATGAACTATCCGGGATCCGGTGGCACACCGGAGGATCCGAACGCCCTCGAGCTGGCCGTGCTGGCCGACTCGCTGGTGGCGGAGGCGGTCGCGGCCGGCTTCGAGCGGTTCCCGATCCTCGGGCTGTCCCTGGGCACCGCCGTCGCGGTGACGGCCGCGGTCCGGCACCCCGACCGGGTCACCGGCCTGCTGCTCACCGTCGGCCTCGCCCGCGCCGACGAGCAGGTGCGCCTGGTGGTCGACACCTGGACCGCGCTCGACGACGCCGGCAACCGAAAGGCACTGGCGGGCTACCTGGTGAGCCTGTCGTCCCCGACGGTACTCGAGGGCCTGGACCGGGCGGCCGCGGACGCGGCGGTGGCCGCCACGCTGGCCGAGTACCCCGACGGCGGCGCGGCGCAGGCACGGCTGGCGGCCTCGGTCGACATCGAGCACCTCTGCGGCCGGATCACGGTCCCCACCGTGGTTTTCGTCGCCGGTCAGGACCGCATCGTGCTGCCGGCCACCACCCGCCGGCTCGCCGCGGCGATCCCGGGCGCGACGACGATCGAGTACCCCGACGCCGGGCACATCTTCACCCCGCAGGAGGCGGCGGTGTGGATCGAGGACATCGCGGCCTTCCTGCGCGCCCACGACCTGTGATCGGCCGCGGGTCAGACGATGTTGACCGTGTCCAGCAGCCGTTCGAGTTGTGCGGTGTCACCGGACAACTCGAGGTTCGCGCGGCGCCACGGGGTGCGCGCTGTGCCCCAGGCGGGGAAGCCCTCGACCGCACCGCGCACCGAGCCGACCGGTGTGCGGCCGCCGGGGTCGGCGGTGAGCGATCCGTCCGGGTGGACACGCCGGCGCGTGCCGCCGGGGCCGTGCAGGTCGAGCAGCACCGGCCCGGTCAGTCAGCGCGGCGGGGCGGCCCGCAACTGGTTGGCCCACACCGCCAGCATCCAGTCCACCACCACCGCCATGTCGGCGGGATCGGTTGCCGGCGCGGGCTTTCCGAGCACCGGGGCGATGTCGTGGTGGAGATGGGTGTGGTGGTCGAACACCAGCGCGCGGGCAGCGCCACGCCCATCGGGAAGGTGCCGAGTTCGCCGACCCGGGTGGGCAGCGCGCGCAGCGGGGTGCGGGCCACCACGCCGCCGAACCGCGCCACCAGCCGGCGGCCAGATGCGCGATCACGTCGTGCGCCCGCCAGCCCGCGGCGGCGCTGGCGGTGTACCACTCGGCGTCGGACAGGCCGGCGCAGTAGTCGAGCACCGCGGCCCGCTGCCGGGCGAAGGCGGCGACGCGATCCGCCGGCACGGGGTGCTCCTCAGCCGATCCGCCCGTCCGGGAACATCGTCCGCACGAAGCGGGTGATGTCGGCGCGGGCGCGTTCGGCGGTGGTCGGGTCCAGGGAGCCGACCGCCATCACGTAGCGCCGGTCGGCGCCGATGATGCCGGTGGAGACGTGCAGCTGTCGGCCCGGGTTCCAGCAGCAGAACCAGCCCTGCTTGACGGCCACCTGCTCGCCGGGCAGCCCGTCGGGGATGCCGAACCGCTGCGGGTAGCCGTCGGCGCCGGTCGGGGTGAACGCGGCGATGTCGCCCAGGATGATGTCGGCCTTGTCCCGGGGCAGCCCGCCCGCGCCGGACAGCAGCATGTCGTAGTAGCGCACCAGGTCGGTCATCGGCGCCTGGGTGACGTCCCAGTGGCTGTTGTAAGGGGCGACGACGCCGCCGAGCCCGTAGCGGGCCTTGATCCGCGCGATCACCGCGTTGCCGCCGCTGCGGTCCCAGAACATCTGTGCCGCACCGTCATCCGATGAACGCAGCATCGCGTCGAGCGCCTTACGGTCGGCCGCCGACAGCTCGATCTCGCCGCGGGACTCCCGGTACAGCAGGTCGTCGGCGATGAAGAGCTTGACCACCGAGGCGGTCGGGTAGGCGCGGCCGTTGCCGTTGGTGAGCAACTGGCCGGTGCTGCGGTCCAGCAGGGCCACCGCGATCTCCGCGCCGGAGGCGGCGGCCTCGGTGGTGGCCTCCTTGATCCGGGCGTCGAGGCCGGCGAACGAGGCCGGGGGAGCGGCCGGTGGCTCCGGTGCGGGGGGCGCCAGGGGGGCCGGGGCGGCCGCGGTGACCGCGGGGTCGTCGTGCGGCGGGGCGCCCCAACCGTGGGCCGCGCACCCGCCGACCAGCAGGGCCACCGCCAGTCCCGTCGCCGCCGCTGTGGGCTGCAGCCGCCGCATCGGTTTCTTCCTCCGGGATGAGCTCGACACCGGGGCGCGCACCGCGCCCATCGCTCACCTCAGCCTAGTTCGATGCGGCCCGCGCGGCGGAGCGGGTGCTAGGGATGCAGGTTCCACTGGCCGACGTCACCGGCCAGCACGTCGTTGACGTCCACCCGCACCCCGCCGACCAGCGGGCCGGGATTGGCGGCGGTGTCGATGACCCGCTGGTAGAGCACCGCCGCGGGGTGGATCTTGCCGCCGGACCAGGACCGGGTCTGCCAGGCCCACACCTTGCCCGGGGTGCTGGAGCGGCCGATCACCCCGTCCTCGATCGCCCACTGCACCACCTTGATGCCGCCGTAGACCCCGGTGCGCTGCACGCCGATCACCGAGTTGATGGCCCGCAGCCACGGCAGGGCGAGGCTGGTCCAGGCCTGACGGTCGATGTCCTCGTCGATGGAGAAGTAGATCGGGGCGCTGCGACCGCCGCCGGCGGCGGTGTGCAGCTGCCAGGCGGTACGGGCGTCGGCGACCCCGCCGGCCGCACCGCGGGTGAAGTCCGACGGCACGCTGCCGCCGGGCTTGCCGTACTGGTAGTTGCTGACGATCACCAGCCCCGCCCGGGCCAGCGACTCGGCGTAGGGCCGGGTGATCGGCTTGGCCCCGAAGTTCGTCCCGGGCCGCGACAGCGAGACGTAGTTGATCACCCCGGCGTAGCCGGCCGCGCGGATGTGCTCGGCGGGGATCTGTCTGGCGGCGAAGTCGATGAGCTGACTGCCGGCGGCGAGCGCACGCGGCGTCCCGGGCCCCGCCGCGGCGGCCGCGCCGAGGCCGGCCAGCACCGAGGCGGCGCCTGCGACCCGCAGCGCGTCGCGGCGGGAGATGCCGCGCCGCCGCAGGCCGGACGTCTCCCGCGAGTTCTGCACGGGCCGGATGTTAACAACGTGACGAAAGTGAACAGCTGTGACGCGCCGTTGACAGTCCCGGCGGGCCGACCTAGCGTTTGACTACGAGCGTTGTCAACCAAGGGGGTCAGCTGCCGTGAGCGTGCCGATTCCGACCCGCCATCCCGACCGGCCGCGGCCGATCCCGGCCGGCGTCCGGGCCGTCGCGACCGCCCTGGGCATCGGCGACCCGGACCCGGCCGAGTGGCGGATCCTCGGCGAGCGACTGACCGTCGGCGACGAACCGATGGACCGAGTCGTCGAGTGGATGGCCGCCGAGGGCGCCGAACGTACCCGGCCGCTGTTCGAACAGGCGCTCCGGTACGGCATCGCGACCGTCCCCGACGCCCCGGCGCCGCTGCGCGAGTTCTTCGAAACCTATGAGCCGCAGCCGGACTGGGTCGACATGGCGCTGATCCGCAAGGGCCAGCGCGCGCTGCGCCGCGGCGGGGCCGACGGTATGTACATCGCCCGCGACGTCTCCCTGCTCGGCGGCTACCAGTTCTCCGGGTTCAACAAGACCCTGCTGCGCACCGGCGCGCTGGAGAAGGGTTCCAACAAGCGGTTCGCCGAGACCATGCAGTGGGCGATGGACGTCATCGCGCCCGGCGGGCTGGAACCGCTCGGCGTCGGCTACCGCTCCACCGTGCGGGTCCGGCTCATCCACTCGTTCGTGCGGCGGCACGTCTCGGCCATGCCGGACTGGCGCCCGGACGACTGGGGCCTGCCGGTCAACCAGACCGACATGGCCGCCACCCTGGTCGGCGCGCTGGTGGCCCCGGCCGTCGGCGCGATCGGCATGGGGGTGGTGCTGGCCCCGGGGGAGTACACCGCGGTGGCGCACCTGACCCGCTACGTCGGCTGGCTGATGGGGGTGGAGGAGCGCTGGCTGCCGCACAGTTTCCGGGACAGCATCCGGGTGCTGGCGCACACGCTGTCGGCCCTCGCCGAGCCCGACGAGTCCAGCCGGCAGCTGGCCGCCCCGATGGTCGACGACCCGCTGCGCTGGCACTACGACTCGCTGCCGGGGCTGCGCCGCCGGCTCGCGCGCGCCCAGCACCTGTCCATCACCAGCGCCTTTCTCGGCCCACGCACGGTGCGCGAGCTGGGCCTGCCGCGGTACGCGCTGCCGTGGTACCCGCTGCTGCGGCTGCCGCTGAACCTGGTGCGCAGCGCGGCCGCGCTCGCCCTGCCCGGCGGGCTGCGGCGGGCCGACGAGCGCGGGCAGCGCGAGCACCGCGAACTGCTGCGCACCATGATCGGCGACGCGGCGCAGGCCACCGTCGGCGAATCGGCCACCGTCGCCCACCGGGTCGCCTGACCCCCTCCTGCGCGCCCAAACGCACCAATGGGCGGAAAAGTGCGAGAAGAATCCGCCATTTCGTCGATCTCGGCGCGACGGGAACGGCGTACCGAAAGCGCTGCGGTAACCGCCCGCAAACCGTTGACAGCGGTTCGGCGACGTGCCAATGTTGACTACATACGTTGTCAGATGGACGACGGACACCACCGCGCAGACGAGGGGCGCCGCATGACCGTCACCGGGGAGCGAGCACAGATCCGGCTCGAGGACGTCGACTTCAACCGCCGCGACCACCCGGACAAACCGCTGCGCCCGATCCCGCCCGGCCGCGACTACTTCGCCGACCAGTGGCGCCACATGCGCGAGATGCTGTTCGGCGAGTGGATCGACATCGACAAGGAGGTCGAGCCCAACGACCTCACCCGCTGGCGCGACGACTACTTCTGGCAGGCCGACGAGCTCATGATCGGCGTCGTCGACATGTTCGAGCGGATCGGCGCCGAACGCGGCCGCGCGCTGTTCGAACAGGCCCTCACCCGCGGCATCGACACCCTCGACGACCCGCCGGCCGAGCTCGTCGACCTGTTCGACCACCTCGACAACCTCGCGGGCGAGTTCGACCTGGTCGCGGCCGAGCGCGGCCGGATGCTGGCCCTGTCGAGCACCGTCTGCGCCACCACGATCATCCGCGGCTGGGCCTTCTACGAGACCGCGATGACCGGCGACATCTCCGCGGCCACCGGTGCGACGGGCCGGTTCGCCGACGACGGCCCGCGCCGGTTCCTGGAGACCGCCCGGGTGTTCGCCCAGTTCGTCCGGCCCGAGATCTTCGACCGCTGGGCCGAGCCGTTCCAGGACGTGGTGCGGGTGCGGCTCATGCACGCGCTGGCCAGCCGCGGGCTGCGCCGCAAGTGGGGCGACGCGCTGTACCTGAAGTACGGCGAGCCCATCCCGGTCACCTCGCTGCTCGGCTTCGGCAGCGGCATGCTGCTCTCCCGGCTCGTCGACCACGCCTTCGGCCGCAAACTCACCGCTCAGCAGCTCGAGGACCTGGCCGAGTACTCCAACTACTCCGCCCGGCTGTGGGGTGCGCCGGCGCGGCTGCGCCCGGCCAACGGCCTCGAACTCATCAAATCGCTCAACTACGTGCTGGCCCGCGGCGGCAACCCGTCGCCGTGGCGCGCCGAGCTCGTCGACGCCATCGCCGGGCCGGACCACCTGCGCACGCTCACCGAGGCACTGCCCGGGCCGCTGCGGTGGTTCGTCGCCCGGCACGCCAACCAGATCACCGCTACCGTCGCGCTCGTCCCGGCCGGGGTGGTGTTCGGTTACCGCCAGATCGAGGCCATGGTCGCCGACTCGCTGTTCGACCGGCTCGGCTACGACTGGCAGCGCCGGGTCCGGCTGTTCACCGAGCTCACCCGCCTCAATGTGCGGCTGGCGATACTGGCCGACCGGCTGCCGATCAAGAACCCCATCCGCGAGCACCGCCGCCGCGTCGGGGCCGCCGGCCGGGAGCGGGTGGAGATGATGAACAAGGTCGCCGAGCTGCGTCGGATGCGGCTGGACTTCACCCACCACGACCGGTCCACCAAGGGCGACACCTTCACCGGCTGACCGATTCCGGCGTTCGCTTTGCCGGCCCGTGCCCGGCGCCGGTGAACCGCTCGGTATCCCGTTGCTGTGTTTGCTGATGCCGGTCCGTCGAGGTGGACACGTCCCGGCATCGTCCGTAGCCTGTCCCGGGGCAACCACCACCGGCGGGCCGAAGTCGGTCCTGGCAGCGAGGGAAGTGGTATTCGAGTGACCGGAGTGCGTCGGACACTTCGGCGCGCGGTGTGCGGTGTAGCGGCCGCGTGCCTGATGACGGCAATCGCACTGGGTGCGGCCGCTGCCGATCCGGCCGACGACGCGCTGGCCCGAGTGCAGGAACTGTCCAGACAGGCGTTGGCCGGCCGCGAGGCCGTCACCGCCGCCCAGCGCGAGCTCGACGCCAAGCACGCCGAGCAGGCCGCCGCCGAGGAACGCCACCGCGCCGACCTGGCCACCCTGGAGGCCGTCAACGACCAGCTCGCCCCGCACCAGGCCGCCGTCGACCGGCTGGCCGCCACCATCTACATGAGCGGACGCACCGGCGCGGGCGCGGCGGTGCTCACCGCGGCCTCGCCGCAGCAGCTCATCGACAAACTCGCCATCCAGCGCGTCGTCACCGACCGGATGGCCGACCAGCTGCGCGGGTACCGGGAGGCCAAGGCCCGTGCGACGGCCGCGGCCCGGGCCTCGGAGGCCTCGGCCGCCGCGGCGCGCGCCGCAGCCGAGCAGGCCGCCGCCCAGCAGGCCGAGCTGAACGCCAAGTGGCAGGAGCTGCTGCGCCAGATCGCCGCCGCCGAGGCCGAGTACGCCGCGCTCTCGCCGCAGCAGCAGGCGATGCTCGAGGGCGCCCCGCCGCCGGAGGCGCCACCCGCGCCGGACCCGGCGGTCGTCGCGCTGCCCGGTCCGCCGCCCGACGAGGCGCCGGCGCCGGTGCCGGTGCGCATCGACGTCGTGCCCGAGGCGCTGCCGGTCGGGGTGGCGGTCGAAACCGGGCTCAAGCCCAACACCATCCTGGTGGCCCGCGCCATCAGCGCCCGGTTCCCGGAGATCCGCCAGATCGGCGGGGTGCGCCCGGACTCCAAGCCGTGGCACCCCAACGGCCTGGCCATCGACGTGATGATCCCGAACCACAGCAGCCCCGAGGGCATCGCGCTGGGCGACGAGATCCGCGACTACGTGCTGGCCAACGCCGCCCGGTTCGGGGTGCAGGACGTCATCTGGCGGGGCACCTACTACACGCCGGCCGGCCCCGCCGGCTCCGGCTACGGGCACTTCGACCACGTGCACGTGACGACGCTGCCGAGCCGCTGACGCGCCGAGATCGACGAAATGGCGGGATCTTCTCGCACTTTTCCGCCCAAAGGTGCGTTTCGGCGCAACCGGGGGGCTAGGCGGCGGTGACGGCGCTGCCCGCTAGCGGGGCCGTGCACTGGTCGCAGGTCAGCAGCGGGCGGAACGCCCGCCCGCAGCGCAGGTGGGTCTGCTCCAGCGCCGGGCCCTCCGCGCCGTGGTAGGTGCTCTGCGCCCAGTCGATCGTGGTGGCCACCACCGGATAGAACGCCAGCCCCTTCGGGGTGAGGTGGTACTCCGACCAGTCGGACCGCTGCGGGTGTGCGGCGGTCTGCAGAATCCCGATGTCGCAGAACGCGCGCAGCCGCTCGGCGACCAGCGGTGCCGGGGCGGTGAGCCGGGACTGGAAGTCGCTGAACCGCCGGGTGCCGAGGAACGCCGCGCCCAGGATGGCCGCCGACCAGCGGTTGCCGAACACGGCCATGGTGTGCGGGAACAGGCCCGCATCCCCGCCGCGCAGCCGCCGCCGTGTGGTGGCCTGCGGCACCGAGCGGGGCCAGCCGCCGCTCGGCCCCCAGCGCGCCTCGATGTCGGCGACCTGCACCGGGGCCCGGCAGTGCGCACACACCAGCACCGGGGCGAAATCCGCGCCGCAGTCGGTGTGGCGCATCAGCGGCAGCGCATCGGCGTGGTCGACCCAGGTGCGCTCCCAGTGCCAGATCGACAGCAGCACCGGCCACAGCCGCCGGCACTCGGGTGTGGGCAGGTACTGCGCGCGCAGCGGGTGCTCCTGGTAGACCTCCCGGCGCAGCAGCCCGTCGCGCACCAGCGAGCGCAGCCGCGCGGTGAGCACCGCGTTGGAGATCGGCAGCCGGGCGAAGTCACTGAACTTCGTTGCCCCCTGCAGGGATTCGCGCACCAGCAGCAGGGTCCACTCGTCGCCGAGCAGGCCCAGCATGCGCCCGATGGCGTTCGGGCCACCGGGCTCGAGCGCGAACGGGTCGGTCACCGACCGGGATGCCACTGACGCAGCTCGGCGCCGTCCACCCAGGTCGAATGCGTTCCGCTGCAGATCCGTTCGGGCAGCCGCAGTTTGCACACCGGACCGTCGGCGGGCCGGGCGGCGTCGAGCACCACGCAGTAGGAGGCGTCGTCGTTCATGTCCATGGTGAAGGTGACCAGGTAGCCGTCGTCCTCACCGGTGGAGCCGACCCGCGGCGCCATCGGCGTCTCGCTGAGGAACACCCCGTCGCCGAACGTCACCCGCTCCTGGGCGCCGGTCCGCAGGTCGTGCTTGACCAGCCCGTCGAACAGGAACTTCCCGGGCACGCCGCTGGCGGCGTAGATGTAGCGGTAGTCGCGGGCCTGCAGGTTCGGGTTGATCATCCCGAACTCGGTGAAGGTGTCGCTCAGCCGCTCCTCGCTGGCCTTGCCGGTGGTGAGGTTGAACCGCCAACGGTGCAGATGGGATTCGAACAGGTCCAGGCCCAGCCAGCGGAACGCCGCCTCCTCGATGGAGCGGGCGCCGTGCACCGACGGCGACGGGTTGGCCTGGAAGAACCCGTCGAGCACGATCTCGTCGCCGTCCTCGTAGGCGTTGGTGAAGTGCAGCACGTAGGTCGGGTCGGTCTCGAACCACATCACCTTCGAGCGGTCGCCGTGCCGCGGCACCACCGCCCAGCGCGACGGCAGCTCGGGGAAGAACCGGGGCAGGTGCAGGTCGTGCTTGAGCAGCTCCGGATCCCAGAACAGCGGCAGGTCGTTGAAGATGACGTAGTTATCGGTGAACGCCATGTCGTGCGGCATGCGCGGGCCGGGCAGCTCGACGTCGTCGAGGTGCAGCAGGTTGCCGTCCTTGTCGACGGTGCCCCACTTCAGGAACGGGGACTCCTTGCTGTAGCTGAAGAACAGCAGCTCACCGGTCACCGGGTCGACCTTGGGATGCGCCGACACCCCCCAGGCCGGGATACGGCCGCCGAAGGTCTCCTTGCCCAGCGTCTCGGCGGTGTAGGGGTCCACCCGGTACAGGTCGCCGCACAGGTAGAAGCTGGTCAGCGCCACGCCGCGGTGCACGACGACGTCGGTGCTCGAGGCGTCCTTCATCCGGCCGCGCGCGCCCCAGCCGTCGGTGCGCTCGGCGTCCGAGGGGTTCTCGATGAACCCCGCCCACAGCGACCGGCCCGCCTCCTGCTCGGCGAGGAACCCGTCGGTGCGGACGAACTTGTTGTGGTAGTTGGCCTTTCCGTCGCGGAACTCGATGCAGTGCAGCATCCCGTCGCCGTCGAACGGGTGGTAGTGCTTGATCGCCGGGTGCAGCGGGTTCTCGGTCTGGCGCAGATACACCCCGTCGAGGTCGTCGGGCACCTTGCCCTCCACCACCTCGAGGTCGAGCGCGCGCCACTCGTTGCGCTGCGGCCGCCACGGACCGGTGCGGTAGGGATGGTCGTCGTCGGCCGGCAGGGTCGAGCTGAAGGTCGCGAGCAGTTCGACGTCCACGGTGCCTCCCGGAGGGTGTTGGAACACGTGCTCCGCAAGCTACTGTTGACAGAGTCACTCTGTCAATTGAACGATGTGGGGGTGACCGAAGGTGTGTGGATCGTCGGGGCGTACCAGAGCGACTTCGCGCGCAACCTGACCAAGGAGGGCCGCGGGTTCGCCGACCTGACCGCCGAGGTGGTGGCGGCGACGCTGGAATCGGCCGGGGTCGACCCGGCCGACGTGGGGGTGATCCACGTCGGCAACGCCTTCGGCGAGCTGTTCACCGGCCAGGGCCACCTCGGTGCGATGCCGGCGACGGTGGAACCGGCGCTGTGGGGCGTGCCGTCGGCGCGGCACGAGGCGGCCTGCGCGTCCGGCAGCGTGGCCACCCGGGCGGCGATCGCCGACCTGCGGGCCGGATTCGCCGACGTCGCGCTGGTGCTCGGCCTCGAACTGGAGAAGACGGTGCCCGGCCCGGTCGGTGCCGGCCACATGCTGGCCGCGGCCTGGGTGGGGCACGAGGGCGAGGGCGCGACGAACATCTGGGCCTCGGTGTTCTCGCAGGTCGCCGACGAGTACGACCGCCGCTGGGGTCTCGACCACGCCCATCTCGACGCGATCGCGGCGAACAACTACGCCAACGCCAAACGCAACCCGAACGCCCAGAGCCGGGCCTGGACCATCCCCGACCCGGCCGATGCCGCGGCCAACCCCGTGGTGGAGGGCCGGCTGCGGCGCACCGACTGCAGCCAGCTCACCGACGGCGGGGCGGGCCTGGTCCTGGTCACCGACCGCTACCTGCGTGAGCATCCGGGCCTGCGGCCGCTGGCCCGCATCGAGGGCTTCGGGCAGCGCACCGTCGGGCTCGGGCTGGCCCAGAAGCTCGGCCGCGACCCCGACTCGCCGTACGTCATGCCGCACGTGCGCGCGGCCGTGCAGCAGGCCTTCGACCGGGCCCGGGTCACCCTCGACGACCTCGACGGGTTCGAGGTGCACGACTGCTTCACCCCGAGCGAGTACCTGGCCATCGACCATCTCGGGCTGACCGAGCCGGGCCGCTCCTGGCAGGCCGTGGCGGACGGCACCATCGCGATCGGCGGCCGGTTCCCGATCAACCCCAGCGGCGGGCTGATCGGCGGCGGCCACCCGGTCGGGGCGACCGGCGTGCGGATGCTCGTCGACGCGGCCAAGCAGGTCAGCGGCACCGCCGGCGAGTACCAGGTGCCCGGGGCGCGGCGGTTCGGCACGCTCAACATCGGCGGCAGCACCGCCACCACGTTCTGCTACGTGGTCGCCGCGGCGCAGCCCTGATCACCCGGTAGGGCGCAGTTCCGCCGAGATCCGGGCGGCCGCCTCGCGGATCAGCCCGGTGACCGAGGTCACCAGACCGTCCGGTGATCCGGTGCGCGAGTAACTGCGCAGGACGATGCGGCGGGTCCCCAGCCCGGGGACGTCGATGATGTCCAGGCCCTCGGCGGGCTGGCCGTGCAGCGCCAGCATCGGCAGCACCGCGATGCCCTCACCGGCGGCGGCCAACGCCAGGGTGGTCTGGACCGCCTGGCAGCGGTGCACCGTCGGGTGTCCGGTGCCGGACATCCGGTTGAGCCGGTCGATCGCCTGGGCCGCGGCCGCCTCGGTATCGGCGCCGAGCCAGGGCAGGCCGACCCGGCGCAGGTCCAGCACGTCCGAGAGCAGGGTGCCGGCCGGCCCGACGAGCTTCCACGGCTCGTCGAGCAGCGGTACCTCGGTCATCCGTTTGGGCAGCGCCTTCTGCGGCTCGCCGGTGTCGAACTCGACGATCGCGATGTCGACCTCGCCCGCGGTCAGCGCGCGCAGCAGCGGTTCGCGTTCGCCCTCGATCACCTCGAAATGCACACCGGGCAGCGCCTCGCGCCAGCGGCGCAGATTGGGCGCGATCGCCACCGAGATGAAGCTCTGGAAGCTCCCGATCCGGATCACGCCGCGCAGCTCGGTCTCGCCGCTGGCGATCTGCGCGGTGACATCGGCCAGGGTGCGCTCGATCTGCTGGGCCGCCTCGGCGAGCAGCAGGCCTGCCGGGGTGAGCGTGGAGCCCTGCGGTTTTCGGTTCAGCAGGCGGGCTCCGGTTTCCCGCTCGAGCCGGGCGATCTGCTGGGAGACCGCCGACGGTGTCATGTGCAACTCGTCGGCCGCGGCGTTGACTCCGCCACAGCGCGCGACCGCCAGGAGGTAGGTCAGCCTGCGCGGATCGACAACCATTCGTAAATACTAAACACCCGGTACATATTTATTCAATTGTCATTAATCCAGTCGACTCGTAGCCTGGGGGCGTTACGAGATAGCTGATTTGGAGGTAGAAGGTGATCCCGGCAACACTCGGATGGATCGGGATCTGCGGGACATTCGTTGCATACGTGATGGTTTCGCGCGGACAGATGCGCGCTGACTCACTTCGGTACGGCATGTTGAATGCCGTCGGCGGATTGCTGGCCGGCATCTCGGCCGCGCTGTACGGGGCGTGGCCGAGCGCGGCATCAAGTTTTCTCTGGGGTGCGGTCGGGGCTGCCACGGTGGCCCGGGCGGCCTGGCGCCGGCGCGGTGTGATCGGTGGGCCCGTCCGCCCGGAGGGTGTCGAGCCCGTCTCGTTGCGGACCGCCGCATAGCCCTGCGGTCGACCGCCCCGAACGCTGCGAACTCTCCGGAAACGCCTGCGCGCGACCCCCTCCCCGTGACAACCTTGGTTGTCATCACCGCTGGGTAGAGAGGGAGTCCGACGGAAGTGTTGCTCGCCGAACGGGACCGGGTGTGGCGGTACGGGATCGCCACCGCCGCACTGGCCGCCGCCATCGCCGGCTCGCCCGCAGCCGGGATCGGCTGGGCCGAACCGGATTCGGAGCCGGCCGCCGAGGCGGCCGAGGCCACCTCCGCCGGCGTCGACAACGCCGTCGGCGCCGCCGAGCGCCCGCACCGCGGCCGGTTCGGCGCCGGACCGGGGCGGGGCCGCATCGACCGGCCCTGGGTGGTCCGGTTCGGCGCCACCACGCCGGTCGACCGCGCCGACGACCTCGACGACGAGACCGACCCGGACGACCTCGCCACGCCGGCGGAGGAGCCCGTCGTCCCGGCGCCGGGGAGCGACGGCCCGGCCGGTGTCCCCGACGAGCCGGAGTCCGGCGTCGCACCCGCCGAGGGCGGCCTCCCGGCCGGCCGGGCCGCGCTGCGGCGGACCGCCCCCGAGGCGCTGCCGCGACTCGACGCCCCGCTGATCGACGCCCACGTGATCGACGCCCCGGCGCCCACGGCGTCGGCGGCGACCGCGCTGCGCAGCGCGCGGACGGTGGCCGCCGCCGCGGTGCGCGCCGAGGTGGTCGAGGCCCACGTCGTCCCGTTCGAGCCCACCGCCGAACCCGCCGCACCGCAGCCGCCGCAGCCGCTGTCGCCGATCGCACAGGTCCTCGAGCTGCCGGGTCGGCTGGTCAACGCGGTGCTCGAGGCGTTGGGGCTGACCATCTCGGCCCACGGCCCCACCTCGCCGATCAACCTGGCCCCGATCAACGACCTGTTGTTCGGGCTGTTCCGGGAGTGGGAGCGGTTGTTCGGTCTGTGGGAGACCCCGCCGCCGCTGCCGGCGGTGCCCACCATGACCTACGACGGGCCCACCGACCGGCCGACCCCGACGGTCGCCCAGCTGCTCAACGCCGCCACCGCCGCCTACGTGCTCGGCGGCACCCCGGGCGGGCTGGTGCCGTTCACCGCCAACGGCTTCCAGATGGCGCGCACCAACCTGCTCACCGGCACCGTCGCCCGCGCCTGGGTGACCCCCGAGGGGCAGATCATCATCGCCTACCAGGGCACCACCGGCGGGTCGAACCTGCTGTTCAACCCGCTCATCGTGATTCCGCAGATCATCGCCGACCTGCAGGTGCTCTTCACCGGCACCACACCCGCGGCGTTCTACGACGCGCTCGACTTCGCCGAGCAGGTCCGCGCCGAGGCACACCGGCAGGGCTACACCGACGACGACATCTTCGTCACCGGGCACTCGCTGGGGGCCTGGCAGGCCCAGTTCGTCGCCCAGCAGGCCGGGCTGGCCGGCATCGGGTTCGAGGCTCCGGGGATGAACACCGTCGTGCCCGGCAACGGCTCCGACGCGATGTTCGTCAACGTCGGCAGCTACGGCAGCGTGGTGCCGCTGATGTCCACCGATCTGCCCGGCCTGCAGCCGTTCCTGCCGCCCTACGAACCGGCGGGTGGGACCAAGCCGCACTACGGGCCGATCGTGATGATCGGGGACCCGGCCGCCTCGACGCCGATCTACAACGCCTCCCGGCTGTGGGGGCAGGGCCTGATCGGCAGCCTGATCTTCCTGATCGACTTCGCCGGCAACTTCTTCCAGTACCACCTGCCGGGGGTCCAGGCGCACGCCCTCGACGTCACGCCCGATCCCGGGGTGGTGCCGTTCCTGGGCCGGCCCTACGGCCCGGTGCACGAGGGCTGGGGGGAGCTGACCATCCCGCAACTGCTCAAGGCCGCCTCCGACGAGGGCCGGCTCTTCCAGCCCTGACCCCACCCCCGCGCGAGGCGGGGGCGGGGACCGGGCTCAGACCAGCCAGTCGTTGGGGGTGAACAGCTCGCAGTGCACGCGCTCGGCGGGCACCCCGCGCCCGAGCAGCGCGCCGCGCACCGCCTGCACGAAACCCGTTCCGCCGCACAGGTACACCTCGGCGCCGGCGGGCAGGTCGACGTCGTCGAGGTCCAGCAGCCCGGCCCGCGCCCCGGCGGCGCCGGTGGGGTCCTCGTACCAGAGGTCCAGGGTGGCGTTGGGCAGCCGCTCCAACAGGGCGCGCTGGCGGTCCCGCAGCGGGTGGGACCGCACGTCGCGGTCGGCGTGCAGCGCCCGCACCGGCGTGGCGGGGGCGGTCTCGGCCAGGTGGGCCAGGATGCCCAGCATCGGGGTGACGCCGATGCCGGCCGAGACGAGCACCAGCGGGGCGCCCGCGGTCGGCGTGGGCAGGTCGCCGAACGGGGCGGTGACGTCCACCAGGTCACCGACCCGCACGTGCTCGGCGATCCAGTTCGACACTTCGCCGGCCGGCCGGACCGCGAACGAGAGCTCCGCGCTGCCCGGCGCGCCGACCAGGCTGTACTGGCGCAGCTGACGCGCCCCGTCCGGCAGCGTCACACCCACCGAGATGTACTGTCCGGGCCGGAAGTTCGAGAAGTCCGCGCCGAGCGGGTGCACCGTGAGCAGCACCGCGCCGGACGGATCGTCGACCCGTTCGGTCACCCGGGCGCGGCGGAACACGTCCCCGGCGGCCAGCCCGGCCTCGTCGTAGAGCGAACGCTCCAGGTCGATCAGGACGTCGGCCATGATCCAGTACACCCGGTCCCAGGCCTCGGCGACCTCGGGGGTCACCGTGTCCGGGCCGAGCACCGCCGCGATCGCGGCGAACAGGTGCTCGTACACGATCCGGTACTGGTCGGCGGTCACCCCCAGCGAGACGTGCTTGTGCGCGATCCGCGACAGCATCTCGGCCGGGTGCGGCAGCGCCGGGTCGACGAGGTGGGTGGCGAACGTCGCGATCGAGGCCGCCAGTGCCCGCTGCTGCGCCCCCTGGGCCTGGTTGCCGCGGTTGAACAGGTTGCGGATCAGCTCCGGGTGGGCGGCGAACATCCGCCGGTAGAACTCCCGGGTGATGTCCTCGATCCGTTCACCGATCAACGGCAGTGTGGCGCGGACGATCTCGGCGTGCCGTGGGGCGAGCTCGGCGCGGGTGACCCCGCTCGGTGCGGTGACGGTCATTCCTCATTCCTTTCCGGGGTGGACAGCACCTGTAGTGCAGGGATCAGGGGCAACGGCCGGCTCACCAGGTCGGCGACGGTGAACCGGTCGAGTTCGCGGTAGAACGCCTCCTTGGCGTCGGCCAGCGCGCGCCGCAGCCGGCACCCCGCCGACACCAGCGGGCACGGGTTCGGGCCACCGCAGTCGATGACCTCCCGGTCGTCCTCGAGGCGGCGGATCAGCCAGCCGATCCGGGCCTGCCGCCCGGCCTCGGTCAGCGCCAGGCCACCGACCCGGCCGCGGCGGGCCCGCACCATGCCGAGATCGACGAGCCGGGAGACCGCCTTGGCGACGTGGTGCTCCGAGGCGTTGGCGCCGGAGGCGATCGTGCGGGTGGTCACCCGCTGCTCGGCGGACTCGCCGGAGGCGAGCAGCATCATGGTGCGCAACCCGAGGTCGGTGAACCGGGTCAGTTGCATGCGACCGACCGTAGTTAATTCGGTATTTCGGATGCGAGTTTTTCGGGTGTGCGGTTAAACACGCGGTGACGTGCGGTTTTTTCACCTGCGCAGAGAACGCGGATGGGCAGGTGACGAAGCGTCACCTGCCCATCCGGTGTGGGAGGAGGGAAACGTGGCCTATGTGCCGAGCCAGACCTCGACCGCGGGCTGATAGACACCGCCGCCGATGCGTCCGCGGCCGGTGTCGGAGATCATCCCGAGCAGCACCAGCGGACCGACGCCCGCCGCGGCGATGGTCCGGGTCGACAACCCGGTGCGCAGCCGACCGTCGAGCAGCTCCAGCGGCAGCAGCCGCGCCGGTCGCTCCAGCGCGTCGCCGGGGAGATACCCGTCCAGTCCGGCGGCCACGGCGGGCGCGCCGGCCAGCGACTGCCCGCCGAGGCCGAGCACGTCGACGACCGCCGAGTCGCCGATGGCGCCGACCGCGCCGTGCCCGGCATGGGCGGGTTCGACCGGCCCACGCGGGGCGTCGGCGGGCGCGGTGTGCCAGACGCCGGGTCGCTCGGCGAGCTGGAACCCGAAGCGCACCCCGTTGCCGCCGGCGCGGGTGACGATCCGCGATCCGCTCACCCCCTCGGCCGCGCCGAGGATCAACGCCGCCGCGCCCATCCACAGATTGAGCGCGAACGCCGGGCAGTCGGCCAGGAAATCCGCGATCTCCGAAGGGGTTCCGGAATCGACCAGACGCTCGGCGAACAGCGCCGAGCCGGCCACCGTACGGCTGTGGCCGTCGTCGCCGCGGACCAGCGACTCGGCCAGCACGTCCAGCAGCGCGACACCGTCGCCGCAGCGGCCGGCCAGCCAGTCGGCGTAGGGGCCGTTGAGCCAGCGGTGGAACGCCGGGATCTCGGGGTCGAGGACGCCGAGCCGCAGGCAGTGCCGCATGCCCTCGTTGAGGGCGGCGTACTTGACCCGGCCCGTGGCCGGGTCGGCGACGACGTGCAGCGCCATCGAGGGTGAGATCACCCCGGCCAACGGCACCACCATGTCGTGGTCCTGCGCGGGCCGGAAGCGCACCGCACCGGAGGCCAGCAGGTCGAAGGCGGTGGCCGGGGCGGTCGCCCAGCCCTCGTAGACGCAGGCCAGGGCCATCGAGTTGCGCACCGGCACCGGCACCTGCGCCCAGGAGTCGAACGCCGGGCCGGCGTGCAGCAGCACCCGGTCGGTGCCGATCAGTTCCCGGGCGGCGGTGATGCCGGCCCAGGTCGGGGTGACGGCGAGCATCCGCTCGCCGGCGGTGGCGTCGGCGGTGTCGAGGACCGGGGTGGTCATGCCTGTACCCAGGTCTCCGACAGTGCCAGCGCCGCCGACTGGGCCCGGCCACCGAAGAAGTCGCGCTCCACGGTGCTGCCCGGCAGCGGTTCGCCGTTGACGGTGACCGATGCGCTGGTCGCGGGCAGGAAGACACTGAGCATCTCGTGCCGGCCGGTCCCGGACTGCGGAGCCGGCTGGTGCACCGCGAACGGGGCCTGCAACCGCTCCCAGCGCAGCGCGATCTCGGTACCGCTGGCGGCGTGCGCGCCGGCCTCCACCCAGGCTTCGGCGGTGACCTCCTTGCGGAACGTCGCGCCGGTGTGCAGGGTCAGCCCGGCCAGGGCCTTGGTGGGCCGGAACAGCACGAACTTCGAGGCGAATTCGTCGATGAGGAAGCGGGCCAGCGGCTCGTTGTCGGTGAGCGCGACGGCCCGGGCGGTGGCGTCGTCGTAGGGATCGGTCACCACCAGGATGAGGTGGCCGGTGCCGAAGTCGGAGGCGGTGATCCGGAAGAACAGCGACAGCGAGCTCCAGTCGCCGGCCGGATCGGTCTTGAGGTAGATGAACGGGTTGTCACCGGTCCAGTCGACCTTGCCGGGCAGCACGGCGTCCGTCATGGTGAAGTCCTTTCGTACCAGGTGGGTTCGATTCACAGGCCGTGTTCGGCGCGCAGCTGCAGGAAGTCGGTGGTGGGTTCCCACCCGAGCAGTTCGCGGGCCTGCCGGTTGGCGAACACCGAGGCACGCGGGTTGCGCTTGAACAGCAGCGGGTTGGTGATCTCCGGCAGGGCGCCGATGCGTTCGCGGTACCAGTCCAGCGTCGGCTCCGGCCGGGAGGTGTCGTCGGCGGACAGGAAGAACACCCCGTACTTGAGCCCCTCGACCTCCAGCGCCCGGCGGAACCCGGTGGCCACGTCGCGCGCGTGCACGTAGTAGTACAGCCAGTGGGTGTTCGGGTCGTCGATGAACGCGGTGTACTCGTGCAGGGTCTCCGGCAGCACCACGGCCATCGGCCGCAGGCAGATCACGTCCATGCCGGTCCCGGTGGCCATGGCGCGGCCCATCGTCTCCATGATCTGCTTGCTGACGCTGTATGCCTGCACCGGGCGCAGTTCGTGGCGCTCGTCGACCTGAAGCGCCTGCGGCGTCCACTCCGGCCGCATCTCCGACAACCCGCAGGCCGAGATGCTGGAACACAGCACGACCTTCTTCACGTCGTTCTCGGCCGCGGCCTGCAGCACGTGCCAGCTGCCGAGCGTGTTGACCCGGATGTACTCCTCGGGTGCGGCCTTCCAGTCGAAGTCGATCGCGGCGAGGTGCACCACGGCGTCGGCGCCCTTGGTCACCCGGCGCACCGATTCGAGATCCATGACGTCGGCGTGTGCGTACTCGACGTCGGCGTCCGACTTCACCAGGTCGGCGTTGGTGACGTCGAAGGCCCGGGCCAGTTCGTCGACGACGTAGCGGCCGACCCGGCCGGACCCGCCGGTGACGACCACCTTGGACACAGCAGACACGACTCTTTCCTTTCGGGGGTTTTCGGGGATCAGATATCCAGAACCAGGCGTGGGGACTTCGCACGCGAGACGCAGATCATCATGGTCTCGTTGGCCGCCCGCTCCTCCTCGGTGAGCACCGCGTCGCGGTGGTCGGGCACGCCCTCGAGCACCGTGGTCTCGCAGGTGCCGCACACCCCCTCGCCGCACGAGGACGGCACCGAGATGCCGTGGGAGCGCAGCGCGGCGAGCACCGAGCAGCCCGGTTCGACGGTGCAGGTGGTGCCGCTGCGCGCGGCCACCACCTCGAACGCGGTGTCGCCGTCGGTGTCGACCGGTGCGGCGCTGAATCGCTCGAAGTGCAGGCCCCACGCGGCATCCGGGGTGTGCCGGCGCTCGAGTTCGTCGAGCAGCGCGGTCGGCCCGCAGGCGTACAGTTCGGTGCCGGGTTCCAGACCGGCGATGAGCGCGTCGAGGTCGAACCGGCCGTGCTCGGCGTCCACCCAGACGGTGGTCGGGCCGAGGGCCGACAGGTCGTCGGCAAAGGCGAGCCGATCCCGTTCGCGCACCAGGTAATAGGCTCGCCAGGCCCGGCCGGCGGCGCTGGCGGCGCGGGCCATGGCGAGGATCGGGGTGATGCCGATGCCGCCGGCGACGAAGACGTACCGGTCGGCATCGGCGAGCGGGAAGTGGTTGCGCGGGACGCTGATCCGCAGCTCGGAGCCGGGGCGCAGGGTGCGGTGGATGTGCACCGAACCGCCCCGGCCGGCCGGGTCGGCGAGCACGGCGATCCGGTACGTCGTGCGGTCGTGCGGGTCCCCGCACAGCGAGTAGTGCCGGATCAGTTCCTGCCCGTCGGGCCCGGCCAGCCGGACCTCGATGTGCGCGCCGGGATCCCACGGCGGCAGCAGGCCGCCGTCCGGAGCCGACAGGTCGAGCGCGACGATGTCACGTGCGGGCTCGTGCCGCGTCGTGACGACGACGGTCAGCAGGTCGTGCTGGCCGGGCGTCACCGGCGGCACATCGACGGCGGTGGTCATGCGCGCGCGTCCGCTTCCCGGTACTTGGTGAACAGCCACTGGTTGAGCCGGACGAGCACCTCTTCGGGCGGGGCGTAGCGGCCACGCGGTGCGAAGCGCGAGTGCATGCCCCGCTGGGCGCCCAGCCAGGCGTACTCGTCCTCGCGCATCACCAGGGCGAGGTCCTCGACCTCCTGTTTCCACTGTTCGTGGAAGCCGGGCAGCGCCATGGTGGACTCGGGGTACATCCAGGTGGCGGCGAACTTGCAGCTGGTCGGGCCGCTGGGCAGCCAGTGGAAGTACTTGACCTTGTCCGGCATCGCGATGATGAGCAGGTTCGGTGCGATGGTGACGTAGGACAGCAGGGCCCGCTGCTCGGTGGTCAGGTTCGGCAGGTAGGGCTGCAGCACGTGGCCGGTGCGGGTGGGGGAGGAGCCCTCCTCGACGCTGAGCAGCTCGTAGCCGACGATGCCTTTCTCGACGTCGTTGAAGGTGGCGTGGAAGTTGATCTGCTCGGCAGAGGTCGGGTACATCGTGCACCACGACTGCGAGTGCAGGTACAGGCAGTGGTAGCACTCGTCGCCGAGGATCTTCCAGTTGAAGTCGTAGTCGACGAACTTCTGCGGTTCGGCCGAGTGCAGGTTGGCGATGTCCCAGTTGCGCAGGTACTCCGACAGTTCGCCGAGCCGGTCGGCCAGCGGCGGGATGCCGTCGTCGAAGGTGACGAAGACGAAGCCCTCCCAGATCTCCGAGCGCACCTCGGGCAACTTGACCTTGGACTTGTCGAAGCTCGGCGAGTCGTTGAGCAGCGGCGCGGACTGCAGCTGACCGTCCAGGCCGTACACCCAGGCGTGGTACGGGCACTGGAACCGCCGGCAGCTGCCCTTCTCGCCCTCCACCAGCGGCATGGCACGGTGCTGGCAGACATTGGCCAGCACGCGAATCGTGTTGTCGCGCCCGCGAACCGCGATGAGCGGATCGTTGCCGACGGTGACGGTGAAGTAGTCACCGGGGTTGGGGATGTCGTTGGCGCGGCCGATGCAGAACCACTCGTGGCCCCACACCGCGTCGAGCTCGAAGCGGTAGAACTCCTCGGAGGTGAAGGTCTCCGGCGGCAGCGAGATGGCGGTGTCGATGCCACCGGCGCTGGCTTCGAGTTCCTGAATCGGAATGGGTGACTTCATGTTCGGGACTCCTCTGTGGGTGGGGCTGCCGGTCAGGAGAGCGCGGTGACGATGGCGCGGGTCCAGGGGCCGAGGTCGCGCGGGAGCTGCGCGGAGATCAGGTTGCCGTCCACCACGAGCGGCTCGTCGAGCCACTGGGCGCCGGCGTTGACCAGGTCGTCGCGGATGGCCGAGACACCGGTCATGCGACGGCCGCGGATGATACCCGCCGAGATGGCGACCCAGCCGCCGTGACAGACGAAGGCGACCGGCTTGCCGGCGGCGTCGACGGTGCGGACCAGGTCCAACACGGCGGGCGAGCGGCGCAGCAGGTCCGGGGCGAACCCGCCGGGCACCACCACGGCGTCGACGGTCGCGGCGTCGATGTCGGCCACATCGGCGTCGACGGGGTAGGGGCCGTAGCCGGACTTTCCGCGGACCGGGCCGGTGCCCAGGCCGGCGACGACCACGTCGTAGCCCTCGTCGCGCAGCCGGATCACGGGGTAGATGAGCTCGGACTCCTCGAAGTAGTCCGCGGCCAGGACGATGACACGTGTTGCCATGACGGTGCTCCAGGGGGGGGGATGGGTTCTTCAAGAACGAACGAAAGTGTTCTGTAACACAGAACACTTGTCAACCCTGGAGCCCCGACAGGGA
>NZ_CALDGS010000168.1 GCF_937941905.1 uncultured Mycolicibacterium sp.
CCCATGTCGTGGAAGAACGGCAGCCAGGTGACGCCGCGGTCGCCCTCCTCGCCCTCCAGCGCCTCGATCACCTGCACCACGTTGGTGGCCAGGTTCAGGTGGGTGATCTGCACACCGCTGGGCACCCGGGTGGAGCCGGAGGTGTACTGCAGGTAGGCGATGGTGTCGACGTCGACGTCGACGTGCTCCCAGGTCGCGGCCACCTCGTCGGGCACCGCGTCGACGGCGATCACCCGGGGCCGGTCCTTGGGCGGGTAGCCGCGGAAGAACTTGCGCACGCCCTCGGCCGCGCCGGTGGTGGTCAGCACCGCGGCGGGCTTGCAGTCGTTGAGCACCGCGTGCAGCCGGCCCACATGCCCCGGCTCGCTCGGGTCGAACAGCGGCACCGCGATGCGGCCGGCGTAGAGCGTGCCGAAGAACGAGATCAGGTACTCCAGGCTCTGCGGGCACAGGATGGCGACCCGGTCACCGGGCTCGGTCACCTGCTGCAGCCGGGCGGCCACCGCGCGGTTGCGGGCGCTGAAGTCGCGCCAGATCAGATCGCGCGCCACGCCCTCGCGCTCGGTGGAGAAGTCCAGGAAGCGATAGGCGAGCTTGTCCCCCCGGACCTTGGCCCAACGTTCGATGTGGCGGACCAAACTGCCGTTATCGGGAAACGTGATCCGTCCGTCCTTGAGGAACGGGTTGTGGAACGCCATCTCTTACTCCTGTCGAGCCACGCCCGTCGCGTGACAGCTCTACGCAAGGTACGGTGGGCGACCCGCAGCGCGGTACCGCAGGTACCCCAAACCCCGAGAATCGTACCGGGGTCCCGAGGCCCGTTCCGAGATCGCAGGTCACGGCCGCCCACCCCGCTGTTCGGACATACCGCGACCCACGTCCGGAACGCAGCCGTCGATCACCGCTCTTACTTTTTTCTTAATGTTATGCGACCCAGGGTCGCACACCAAATCCCTCAGCCGTGTCTCGGGTGCGGCGCATTGGCCACCAGCTCGCGCGCCCAGTCCAGGGTCCACTGGGTGGCCGACCGCCCGTCGAGGCTCCAGAACTGCGGGGTGGCGTACATCGCGTGCACCGGCTGCCCGGCCCCGCCCGCCAGCGTCGCCAGCGTCTGCGGCAGGTTCACCAGCGAGAACGCCTCCTGCGGTGCCGCGCAGATCAGATCGCCCTTGGCGCAGATCTCGAACACCCGCTCGTTGAGCAGCCCGAACCCGCCCGGGCGCGGCCCGGTCATGGTCAGGCCCAGCGTCGACAGCGTCGGCACCTCGTGCAGTGTCAGTTCCGCGCCCTGGCCCGGCGGGTTGGGGCCGACCTCCTGGCCCACCCCGGGCTGGCGGCGGCCGTCGGCGATCAGCGTCACCCCGAGCACCAGGTCCTCGTCGACCGGGCCGCGGCCGTTGCCGATGTCACTGGCGATGTCACCGGCGATCACCGCGCCCTGGGAGAAGCCGACCAGCACGTAGCTGGTCAGCGGGCAGCGCTCGTTCATCGCGGTCATCGCCTCGACGGTGCGGCGGGTGCCCTCGGCGCGGCTGTCGTTGTACGACATCTGCTTGTCGTTGGCGAACGGGTTGTGGAACTGCGCCGTGTAGGGGACGGTGTACACCTCGAGCCGGTCCGGGCCGAACTCGGCGCGCATCGGGTTGGTGACGTTGAGCAGCAGCGCGATCGGGAACTGCGTCGGGTTGTACGGGTCCAGCTGCGGCGAGGACTCCCAGGTGCCGGGCACGGCGATGAGCTGCACGTCCGGGCAGCTGGCGTCCTGGTACTCCGGGCGCGGCTTCTTCGGCGGGATCGCCGTCGGCGGCGGGGTCGGCGGCACCGCGGTGGGCGGCGCCTCGGGCCGGCGCAGCACCACCACGACCATCACCGCGACCAGGATCACCACCAGGGCCACCGCACCGGCGGCGGACAGCGCCAGGATGAGGCGGCGGCGCTTACGACGGTTCTTCTTGGACATGGATCGTGTGGCTCCTCGCGGGGGCGGGGTCGGCGGCGGTGCGGTCGGTGGGCGAACCGATCAGCACAGCTGTTCTGCGGCTATCCGAATGTACTGGGCGGCCGTCGCGTCGACCTCGGCCTGCGGCGGCGGACCGGGCGCGTAGCGGTCACCGATGTCGTTGCGGACCAGCGGCACGACGAAGTCCCACAGCGCCTGGTCGGTCTGCCGCGCCGCGCGGGCCTGGCAGACGTAGGAGCCGATGGACAGCGCGATCAGCTCGTCGGACGGCGTCACCCCGGCCGCACGCAGCGCGTCGAGGTAGGCCCGCTGCTGGCCGGTGACGGTGACCAGGTGCGACCCGCCGTCGGTGCGGTTGGCCCGCGCCTCGATCCCGGGGTCGCTCTCCGGCGCGGCCGCCGGCGGCATCGGCTGGGCGACGTCGACGGTGCCGGCGCATCCGGTCAACAGCGCCGCCACCGCCAGGGTCGTCAGGGGCCGGGCGGCCGGGCGCCATCGGGCATGCAGCACGCCTCCACGGTACCGGCTGCGCACACCGGTCCCGCGGCGCCGACGCCGGTTTCGCCGGGAGCGCAGCGCGCTCAGCGGATGGCGGCCACCAGGTCCGGGGCCATCACCGCCAGCTGCGGGCCCCAGCTGGACCAGCCGTGGTCGCCGCCCGCCGGGAAATCGAAATGGCCGTTGCGGCCGCCGATCCCGCGGTAGTGGGCGTAGAAGGTGCGGTTGCTGCCGGTGGCCTGGTCGGCGTAGCCGATCATGGCGGCCGGGTCGGCGGCGGTCCGGGTCTGCGGGCTGAACACCCAGATCCGTGTGTTGTTGTTCACCAGCAGCTGCGCGTGCACGTCCGGGTCACGCCACTTCCACCGGCCGAACTGTGCCGGACCCCACATGTTGTTGGCGTCCACCCCGCCGAAACGGCGCAGCCCCTCGGTGATGGCGCCGTTCATGAAGGTGTTCGACGGGGTCAGGAACCCGGACATGGACCCGGCGTAGCGGTAGCGGTTCGGGTAGAACTCGGCCAGCGTCAGCGCGGCGGTGCCGCCCTGGGCGGCGCCGACCACGGCGTGCCCGTCCGGGGCCAGCCCCTTGTTGGCGGCCAGCCAGTCCGGCAGCTCGACGGCCAGGAAGGTCTCCCACTGGCGGCTGCCGTCCTGCTCCCAGTTGGTGTAGAGGCTCCACGCCCCACCGGCCGGCGCGACCACCGAGATGCCCTTGCCGGCCAGGGTGTTCATCGCGTTGCCGACGGTGACCCAGTTGCTCACCTCGGGGCCGGCGTTGAACGCGTCGAGCAGCACCACCGCGTGCGGGCCGCCGCCGAGGAAGGCCACCGGGATGTCACGCCCCATCGCCGCCGACGGCACCATCAGGTGCTCGACCGCCGGCTGGGCCGTCGCCGCCGGGCCGGTCGCCGTCAACAGGCCGGCCGCCAGCAGGACCGCGCTCGCCGTCCGCACCAGCATCGAGAGCAGCCTCATGGTTCCCCTCTCACCGTGTCGTCACGCTCGGGCCGTTCGGGTTAGTGAATCACATCACCGACCGGCCCGGACATCCCTGGCACGAACGAGACGGCGGCGGTGATCCGCAGATCACCGCCGCCGCCGGCGTCGTCACGTCACGCGGAGGGGGTGACCCCCAGCACGCGCTGGATGTCCGGCTTCATCTGCTGCAGCTGCTGACCCCAGTAGCCCCAGCTGTGGGTGCCGTTGGACGGGAAGTTGAACACGCCGTTCTTACCGCCCGCGGCGATGTACTCCTGCTGGAAGGTCTTGTTGGTGCGCAGCGTGAAGGTCTCCAGGAACTTCGCGTTGAAGTTGTCGCCCTCCGGCACGCCGTTGCCGATGTCGGCCGGCTTGCCGTTGCCGCAGAAGATCCAGATCCGGGTGTTGTTGGCGACCAGCTTGTCGATGTTGACCATCGGGTCGTTGCGCTTCCAGGCCGGGTCGGAGGACGGGCCCCACATGTCCTCGGCCTTGTAGCCGCCGGCGTCACCCATGGCCAGGCCGACCAGCATCGGCCACCAGCCCTCGGACAGGTTCAAGAAGCCCGACAGCGAGGCGGCGTACTGGAACTGCTGCGGGTAGTAGATCGCCAGCACCAGCGCGGCCGAACCGGCCATCGACAGGCCGACGGCGGCGTTGCGGTGCGGATCGACCCCGTAGTTCTCCTGCAGATAGGCCGGCAGCTCGGAGGTCAGGAAGGTCTCCCACTTGTAGGTCTGGCAGCCGTTGTTGCCGCAGGCCGGCTTGTACCAGTCGCTGTAGAAGCTCGACTGGCCGCCGACCGGCATGATCATCGACAGACCGGAATCGAGGTACCACTCGAACGCGGCGGTCTCGATGTCCCACCCGTTGAAGTCGTCGCGGGCGCGCAGACCGTCGAGCATGTAGACACCGGGCGAGCCGGGGCCACCGCTCTGGAACTGCACCTTGATGTCGCGGCCCATGGCGGCCGACGGCACCATCAGGTACTCGACCGGCAGGCCGGGCCGGGAGAAGGCGCCCGCGGTCGCCGTCCCGCCGATCGCGCCCACCAGGCCGGGCAGCAGGGTGGCGGCCAGCGCCGCCACCGAGAGCCGGCGCGGCAGGGCCCGGGCCATGCCGCGGAGTTTCCCAACAAACTTCATACTGCTGTTTCCCATCTGTCGTTTGCCGTAGCCGTGACCCGCGGATCCCGGCTACATGCCCGGTGTAGTCAACCACACCCGGGGGTGGTCCCTCATTTTCAGGGCGTTTGCCCTGGTCGGCCGCCCTAGCTGGTGAGGGTGGCGATCAGGTCCGGCTTGAGCGCCTGCAGCTGCGCGGCCCAGTACGGCCAGGCGTGCACCCCGGCGGGCGGGAAGTTGAAGGTGGCGTTGTGGCCGCCGGCGGCGATGTAGCGCTCCTGGAACTTGCGGTTGCCGTTGATCGCCAGCTGCTCGAGGCTGTTGGCGTTGAACGTCTGGTTCGGGTCCAGGGTGCCCTCGTCGAGCGGGGTGGTCCCGCCCGGCGCGCAGTAGATCCACAGCCGGGTGCCGTTGGCGGCCAGCCGGCCGGCCTGCTCGGTGGGGTCGTTGCGCTTCCAGGCCTTGTCCCACGGCGGGCCCCACATGTTGTCGACGTTGTAGCCGCCGGCGTCGAGCATGGCGACCCGGATGGCCTGCTTCATGAACGTGGTCGACGGGTTGAGGTAGCCCGACAGCGAGGCGGCGTAGCGGAACTGGTGCGGGTAGTAGGCGGCCAGGATCAGCGCCGAACCACCCGACATGGACAGCCCCACCACCCCGTTGCCGGTGGGCGACACCAGCTTCTCCGAGGACAGGTACGCCGGCAGCTCGGAGGTCAGGAAGGTCTCCCACTTGTAGGTGTAGGTCTGACCGTTGAAGTTCGACGGCGAATACCAGTCGGTGTAGAAGCTCGACTGCCCGCCGACCGGCATCACCACGGCGATGCCCGAGTCGTAGAACCACTCGAAGGCCGGCGTCTCGATGTCCCAGCCGTTGAAGTCGTCGCGGGCGCGCATACCGTCGAGCAGGTAGACCGCCCGGGCGCCGGCGATCACCTCCTTGCCGTCCGAACCCGGCGTGGTGGCCGGCTGGTACTGCACCCGGATGTTGCGGCCCATCGACGGCGAGTAGACGTCGAGGTACTCGACGGGCAGCCCGGGCCGGGAGAACGCCTCGGCCGCCGGGGCGCTGCCCGTGACGACGGTCAGGGCCGGCAGCGCGATCGCGGCCGCCAGCGCCACGGCGAGTCGACGCAACCAGCTCGCGGGAGAGGTTCCCGCCCGCACACCAAGCATGAGTGTCCTTACCATTCCGACCAATACCATTCCGACCAGTCCGGTCCGTAACAGTCGTTCACTTGTCGGGCCGTTCGAGGTGCCGGCCCGGGCGGTCGGCCCGCCCCGGCGGCGCGTGCACCGCACCGCCATCAATATCGGGGCCCCGGCCCACCGCGTTACATCCCGCGCGTGACACCGGTCACAGCCGGTCAGGGCCCGGTTGCCGGTAGGCCAGTGTACGGAGGCTCCTTGGTGGGCGGGATCGGCAGCCCGCAGCGGACCAGCTCGTAGAGCGGCACCCGGTCGATGCGGTACCGGGTGAAGTCCAGGGCGTGCACGATGTTCGACAGGAACAGCCGCGGGCCCAGCGGCTCCCGCACCGAGCGCAGCATCGCCTGGGTGGCCGGGCATTTCAGCGCCTCGGTGGCCTGGGCGACCCAGTCCTCGTCGAGGTAGCCCGGGATGAACGGCTCGGTCTTGAGCCACGGCCCGTCGGCCACCGCCCAGTCCGGGAACAGGTTCTTGTCGTGGCCGATGCGGCCGTCCTCGATCCGCTCGGTGTGCGCGGCCAGCGGATTGGCCAACCCGATCTGGTCGATCACCCGCACGTCCAGGCCGAGGTTCATGCCGGTCATGCCGAGGTTGGTGAAGAAGATGGTGTGCGGGCCGCGTTCGTGGCGGTCGCGCGGTTCGTCCGGCGGGGGCGGGGCGGCCGGCACCACGTCCCACTGGTCGTAGTTGCCGGACGGCAGCAGCAGCGCCCCGTCCGGGGTCTCGTTGATGACCCGCACCGCGGCCCGCATCCGCGGGTAGTCCAGGTAGTCGGCCGCCGTGAGCGGGTGGGCGTGCCCGGTGGCCTGGGCGTAGAAGCGGCGTTCGTCGACGATGCCGGAGTAGGTGACCCAGGTGGCATCGCGGCCCAGCCCGGGCGAGTTGGCCGCCCACAGCGCCCAGCCGGCGACCGCCAGCCACAGCGCGGCGGTGGCGGCGGCCGGCAGCCAGGCGCCCGGCGCGGCGTGGGCGTCCGGCAGCCGCACCGGCACCACCGCGACCGGCAGCAGCAGGCAGAACACCGGGGTGAGCAGCACCCGGCCGTGCATGAAGTCCCCGCCCTGGCGGATCCAGTACACCGCCTGCAGCAGGCCGCTGACCACGAAGAACGCCGCCACCGTGCGGGGGTGGGCGGCCAGCCCGGCCAGCCGCCCGGCGCCGGCGGGCACCCGCGCCCCGGCCCGGCGGGTGCGCCCGGCCAGCAGCAGCACGCCGATCGCGACGAGCAGCACCGCGGGGATCCACAGCGCGTAGGGCCGGTTGAAGTTGGTCAGATAGACCCAGCCCTGCTGCCACTTGGAGCCGGAGGCGTCCTTGGCCACCGCGGTGGCGGGCACCACCAGGCCGTAGTAGCCCATCCGGAAGATCTGGTAGCCGACCGGCAGCAGCCCGCCGGCCACGACGACCAGCACCCGGCGCCGCGCACCGCGGGCGGCGACGAGCTGCAGGATCAGCGCGCCGCCGCCGATCAGCGCCAACTCGGGCCGGACCAGGACGCTCAGCCCGGCGACGAAGGCCAGCGCGGCGTCGAACCCGGCGCTCACCCGGCCCCGGGCCTGTGCCCAGGCGACCATCAGCCACCACAGCAGCGCCAGCCAGGCCAGCACCAGCCCGTTCTCCAGCCCGGAGGTGGCGAAGTCGCGGGCCGGCGGGATGGCGATGTAGACCAGCGCCCCGGCGGGCAGCAGCAGGGCGCGCCGGCCCACCAGCCCGGGGGCGTAGAACCGGCCCGCGCCCAGCATCGCCATCACCACGCCGAGGACGCTCAGGCCCAGCGCGCACACCAGCGCGACGTACTCCAGCCGGACCGGCCCGCCCAGCCAGCCGGCCACGGTGAGCAGGTAGGTCCACACCGTGGAGGTGTTGGCCTCCACCCGCTCGCCGGCGTTGAACACCGGGCCGTTGCCGACCAGCAGGTTGCGCACGGTGCGCAGCACGATCAGGCCGTCGTCGGCGATCCAGCGGCGCTGCCAGGCGCCGTAGCCGAACAGCCCGGTGACCACGACGACGCCGACCCACAGGCTGATCCGGGTGACGGCGGTGTAGGGGTGGCTGGGGAACCGGGCCAGGCGCCGGGCCAGCACGGCGGTGCGCCCGGCCGCCGGGGTCAGTCGGTCAGCCGAAGTAGGCTGCCGCACCGACGGTCCCGATCCACGCCACGGCCAGCAACTGCAGCACGCGGTCGCGAAGCGCGATCTCCTCGGGTTCGCCCGCCATGCCGCCGTCGACGTCGACGGCGTAGCGCAGGATCGCGATCGTGAACGGAATCATCGACACCACGAACCACGATCCGCTGCCGCTGCCGTCGCGTTCGAACGCCCACAGTCCGTAACACAGCACCACCGCCGTCGCCGACATCGTCCAGACGAAGCGAAGGTAGCTGGTGGTGTAGCTCTCCAGGGCCTTGCGGATCTTGGCGCCGGTGGTCTCGGCCAGGCGCAGTTCGGCGTAGCGCTTGCCGGCCGCCATGAACAGCGAGCCGAACGCCATGACCAGCAGGAACCACTGCGAAAGCGCGATCCCGGCGGCCACCCCGCCGGCGATGGCCCGGATCAGAAAGCCCGAGCTGACGATGCAGATGTCGAGCACCGCCTGGTGTTTGAGGCCGAAGCAGTAGGCCAGCTGCACCACGATGTAGACGGCCATCACCACGGCCAGGTCGGGGTCGACCAGCCAGGAGATCACCAGGGAGCCCACCGCCAGCAGCACCGCCAGGGTGTAGGCCAGCCACTCCGGCACCACGCCGGCGGCGATCGGCCGGAACCGCTTGGTCGGGTGGGCGCGGTCGGCCTCGACGTCGCGGGCGTCGTTGATCAGGTACACGCTGGAGGCGGCCAGGCAGAACACCACGAACGCCATCAGCACCTTGGCCAGCACGTCCGGCCAGTTCAGGTGCACGTCGCCGCCGAGCGCGGCCAGCGGCGCGGCGAACACCAGCAGGTTCTTCACCCACTGCCGGGGCCGCAGGGCCTTGACGATGCCGGAGGCGAGGTTCTTCGGCGGTCCCGCGACCGGTGCCGCTTCCTCACTCATCGCGACCCACCCCGATCCTCGATTCTCACTAGCGGCTCCTTCGACCCGGGCAGCGCCGGGAGCGGCGGCCGGCCCGCTCGACGCCCTTGGCGACGGCGGCGCCGACCACGATCCCGGTCAGCACATCGGTGGGATAGTGCACGCCGAGCACCATCCGCGACAACGCCATCGGCGGCACCAGCAGCGCCGGCAGCAGCGGGCGGTCGGTGGCGCGCGCCAGCAGCAGCGCGGCGGCGGTGGTCGAGGTGGCGTGCGCGGACGGGAAACTCAGCCGGCTCGGGGTGCCGACGTTGACCCGGATGGCCGGGTGGCTCGGCCGCTCCCGGCGCACCACGCGCTTGATCGCCACCGCGGCGGCGTGCGCGGCGAACGCCCCGACACCGGCCTCGATCCACTCGCGGCGGCGCTGCGGCCGGGCCAGCGCGCCGACGGCGGCCACCGCGAGCCAGCCCAGGCTGTGCTCGCCGAAGTGGGACAGGGCACGGGCGGCGGGCAGCACCCCGGGCCGGTCGGCCAGGGCGTGCTGCACGACGACGAGCGCGGTCTCCTCCGCGCGGGTCTGCTGGTCGTTCATGAATCGTCTCGCGTCCGGCTCAGCAGCACCGACTCCCACCGCTGGCGGCTGGTCAGCATCGGGTAGGCCTCCCGGTAGGCACGGCGCAGTTCGTCGAATTGCTTGCGCAGCTTGCGCTGTCGCCGCAGCGAGGCGGCCAGCAGCGCGAACATCTTGGCCCGGTCGCGCTTGCGGTAGACCACGCCGCGACCGTCGGCGGTGGTGACGGTCACCCCGTCGTAGCGGTACAGCACGAACCAGCGGGCGTCCTGGGTCGGCACGTTGAGCTGGGGCCGCTCGTGGTGGCGCGGGTCGGCCGGGCGCAGGTTGCGGACCACCGCCTTGAGCAGGTGGTAGGCGATGACCGGCTTGGCCACCGGCGGCGGCAGCGGCCGCGGCTTCTCCGAGGCGGTCGGCAGCTCGGTGGCGGCGGGCAGCACCACCGCGTCCGGGTACTCCTTGCGGATCCGGTGCACCTCCGGCAGCGCCGACTCCAGGATCTCGAACAGCCGCTGCGGGCCGGCCATGAAGTCGTCCATCGCCTTGTTCTGGATGGCGACAGTCGAATACTCAAGGCAGACAAGGTGTTTGATGGTCGCCTTGAGGTGGCTGCGGATCAGCCCGCGGACGTCGCCGTCCCAGTGCAGGGCGGCCACCACCAGCCGGTTGCGCAGGTGGAAGTAGGCCTGCCAGTCGATGGCGTCGTCCTTGTCACTCCAGGCCATGTGCCAGATGGCCGTGCCCGGCATGGTGGCGGTGGGGTAGCCGCGCTCGGCGGCGCGCAGGCCGTAGTCGGCGTCGTCCCACTTGATGAACAGCGGCAGCGGCTGGCCGAGCTCCTCGGCGACCTGCCGCGGGATCATGCACATCCACCAGCCGTTGTAGTCGACGTCGATGCGCCGGTGCAGCAGCCGGCTGCGCGGATTGTCGTCGTTGAGCGGGTATTTGGCGAAGTCGTGGTCGTACTCGGCGAACGGCGCGTTGGTCCACATGAAGTTGCCGCGGTCGACGACCTCGCCCATCACGTGCAGGTGCGAGGGCTCCTGCAGGTTGAGCATCTGCCCGCCGACGAGCATCGGGGTCTTGGCGAACCGGTTGAGCGCCAGCGCCCGCAGGATCGAGTCCGGCTCGACCCGGATGTCGTCGTCCATGAACAGGATCTGTTCACAGTCGGTGTGCTTGAGCGCCTCGTACATCACCCGGCTGTAGCCGCCCGACCCGCCGAGGTTGGGCTGGTCGTGGATGGACAGCCGGTCGCCCAGCGGGGCGGCCGCGGCGGCGAAGTCGGGGTGGTCGCGCACCTTGCGGTTGCCCTGGTCCGGCACGATCACCGCGCCGATCACCTCGTCCACCAACGGGTCGGCGGTCAGCGCGCGCAGCGTGTTCACGCAGTCGTCGGGCCGGTTGAAGGTGGGCATGCCGATGGCGATCTTGGCCACCCCCGGGGCCTGCTGCGGGGCGTACCAGCCGCCGCGGTGCAGGGTCACCGGCTCCTCGGTGGTGATGTCGAACCAGATCCAGCCGCCGTCCTCGAACGGCTGCAGCCCGACCTCGAACTCGACCGCGTCGGGTACCTCGTCGGTGCCGTGGAACTCCTTGCCCTCGACGAAGATCCGCACCCCGTTGGCCTTGGACCGGTAGATGTCCACCCGGCCGCTGCCGGACAGTTCCAGCCGCAGGACCACCGAGGCCAGCACCGACCAGCGGCGCCAGTAGCTGGCCGGGAAGGCGTTGAAGTAGGTGGCGAACGAGACCTCGGAGTCCGCGCCGATCCGCAGGCTGGTGCGGCTGGTGGGATGGGCGCGGCGCGCGTTGGCGGTCGATTCCTCGATGTAGAGCTTGCGGACGTCGAGCGGCTCCCCGGGTCGGGGCAGCAACACGCGAGCCAGCAGGCTCACCGCCCTGCTCTGGTGTTCGGTGTTCACGAGTTGCTTCCGTTCCCCTCCGGCCGGGCCGGCAGTCGGTCGAGTGCGATGCCCTGGCGGAAATGCGGCGCGAGCACGTTGTCGAACATGCTCAGCGCGCTGGCGATCGCCATATGCATGTCCAGGTACTGGTAGGTGCCGAGCCGCCCGCCGAACAGCACCCGGGCCTCGGCGGTCTCCCGCTTGGCGCGGTCCCGGTAGGCGGCCAGCATGGCCCGGTCGGCCTCGGTGTTGATCGGGTAGTACGGCTCGTCGTCGTCATCGGCGAAGCGCGAGTACTCCCGCATGATCACGGTCTTGTCGGTGGGGTACGACGTCCGCTCCGGGTGGAAGTGCCGGAACTCGTGGATGCGGGTGTACGGGACGTCGAGGTCGCTGTAGTTCATCACCGGGGTGCCCTGGAAGTCCCCGGTGGGCAGCACCTCGAGCTCGAAGTCCAGGGTGCGCCAGCCCAGCCGGCCCTCGGCGTAGTCGAAGTAGCGGTCCAGCGGGCCGGTGTAGACGACCGGGGCGTCCGGGTGGGCCGCCCGCAGCTCGTCGCGCACCTCGAACCAGTCGGTGTTCAGCCGCACCTCGATGCGCTCGTCGGCGGCCATCCGCTCCAACCAGGCGGTGTAGCCGTCGACCGGCAGCCCCTCGTAGGTGTCGTTGAAGTAGCGGGTGTCGAAGGTGTAGCGCACTGGCAGCCGGGTGATGGTCGACGCCGGCAGCTCCCTGGGGTCGGTCTGCCACTGCTTGGCGGTGTAGTTCTTGATGAACGCCTCGTAGAGCGGCCGGCCGATCAGCGAGATGGCCTTCTCCTCGAGGTTCTGCGCGTCGGCGGTGTCGATCTCGGCGGCCTGCTCGGCGATGAGCCGGCGGGCCTCGTCCGGCGCGTAGTAGCGGCCGAAGAACTGCGACACCAGCGCCAGCCCCATCGGCAGCGGGTAGACCTGGCCCTTGTGCAGGGCGAACACCCGGTGCTGGTAGTTGGTGAAGTCGGTGAACTGCCGCACGTAGTCCCACACCCGCCGGTTGGAGGTGTGGAACAGGTGCGCGCCGTACTTGTGCACCTCGATGCCGGTTTCCGGCTCGGGCTCGGAGTAGGCGTTACCACCGATGTGCGGGCGACGTTCGATCACGACCACCCGCTTGTCGAGCTGGGTGGCCACGCGTTCGGCGATCGTCAGGCCGAAGAACCCGGAACCGACGACGAACAGGTCCACGCCGCCGGGACGGCCGACATCAGGTGAGGTCATCGGCAGCTAGGGTATCGGACCGCCGCGGCGGGCCCCGAATCGTCGAGGCGTGGCGGCCGACTCCGGACAGATCGCGATTCGCTCACGATTCCGCATCGTCACTCTAGAAACACTTTTCACATCCGTACCATCGACGGTGTCGGCACCGCTGGGCACTGTTGGGCGACGCACCACCGGGTCCCGTTACCGCTGACGGAGCGATATCTGCCGCCAGATATCCGCGAGCACGCCGCACATGCAGTCCATATATTGAGGAGACTTCCGTGCCGAACAGACGTCGACGCAAGCTCTCGACAGCGCTGAGCACGGTCGCCGCACTGGCCGTCGCGAGCCCGTTCGCCGTCGCCGCAGTGACCGAACTGACCGGTGACGCCGAACCGCAGCAGCGAGAGTTCGTCCAGGCCGCACTGATCACCGATCTGCCCCGTGAGCTGATGGGCGCCCTGTCGGAGGGCCTGGCGCAGTTCGGCATCAACCTGCCCCCGATGCCGTCGCTGACCGGGACCTCGGGGCTGACCAGCCCGGGCCTGACCACCCCCGGGCTCACCTCGCCGGGCCTGACCACCCCCGGGCTCACCTCACCGGGGCTCACCACGCCGGGGCTCACCACGCC
>NZ_CALDGS010000169.1 GCF_937941905.1 uncultured Mycolicibacterium sp.
TCGAACTGCGGGGTGCGCACGCTGCGGACGAAGCCCGGGCGCGCGAGCCCGGGCAGCGCCCCGTCGTCGACCCCGACGCCCTGGCCGTCCCACCGCATGACCGGATTCGAACACACATTCGATGTCGGGGTCAAGGGCCGGTGGGACGGCCCCGGGGTCGGCGCTGCTGGGTGATCAGCGCTTGTGGGCGTCGGAGAACTCCGGGTTGCGCACCGGGGTGTCCGCGGCGTGCTCGTGCGCGGTGCGCACGTGCTCGGCGGTCTGCGGGTGCGAGAAAAGCTCGGGATAGTGCATACGGGGGTCCCTCCAGGGGGATCGGGAATCGGCCGGCGTCACAGATCGGGCACGGCCGCTTCCCTCCACCCTACGCCACGTCCGGCCTACCAGGGTTTCAGGGCGCACACCGCGCTGGTCTCGCCCTGCTGATCGACCGCCGGTTGCCCGTCGATGGTGATCTCGCAGTGCGGGTTCGGGGTGCCGTTGTAGCGGGCCGCCCCGCCGGCGCTGATGTAGGCCCAGCTGGTGTCGGTCAGCGTGGTCTCGAACGTCCACGGCGCCCCGGGCACGACGTTGATCCGCTCGTGCCGCAGGTAGGCGTTGGGGTCGGCGTCGTAGGCGGCCTGACTCTCCGGCTGCACGGCCAGGTAGTACAGCGACACCGTGGCCTCCTGACCGGTGCTGACCGAGTAGCGCACCACGTGACCGCCGTCGGGGTTCGCCGGGCCGGCCTCCGGGGCCGCCTCGGTGCTCTCCGCGCCGCCCTCCGGCGCGTTCTCGACGGCCTCGAAGGTGTTCGGGGTGGTCGGCTCGGGAGCGCTCTCCGTGGTCGGCTCGGTCGTCGTCGCGGTGGTGTCCGGCGGCTGCGCCGCCGCCGGGCCCGCACCGAACACCAGGCCGACCGCGGTGGCCAGCGCCGCCGCGCCAATCGTCACTGTGCTACGCATACCCTCCACATCGCTGCACGCTACCCCGGTGTTACACCGGCCCGCCGACCCGCACCGAACACCGTTTAATGCGTTTGTCACGCAGCGTCATTCTGCGAGAAACAGCCTGCCCCTAACGTCCGGTCCAACATCGGCTGGTTCACAGAAAGGCTGTTCATGCAAGGACCGGGACGTATCTGGGGGAAGCGATCCACGCTCGCGGTGGGCAGTGTCGTGGCGGTCACCGGGCTGCTGCTGGCCGGCTGCGGCAGCAAGGCCGGCGAGACCGAGGCGGTCGGCACCGAGTCGTGCGTCGACACCTCCGGGCCGACCATCAAGGTCGGGTCGCTGAACTCGCTGTCGGGCACGATGGCCATCTCCGAGGTCACCGTGCGTGACGCGATCAAGCTCGCCGTCGAGGAGATCAACGCCAACGGCGGGGTGCTGGGCAAGCAGATCGAGCTCATCGGCGAGGACGGCGCCTCGGAGCCGACGGTGTTCGCCGAGAAGGCCGAGAAGCTGATCAGCAGCGACTGCGTGGCCGCGGTGTTCGGCGGCTGGACCTCCTCGAGCCGCAAGGCGATGCTCCCGGTGTTCGAGGCCAACAACGCGCTGCTGTACTACCCGGTGCAGTACGAGGGGCTGGAGAGCTCGCCGAACATCTTCTACACCGGCGCGACGACCAACCAGCAGATCGTGCCGGCGCTGGACTACCTCAAGGAGCGCGGCGTGAAGTCGCTGTACCTGGTGGGTAGCGACTACGTGTTCCCGCAGACCGCCAACCGCATCATCAAGGCCTACGCCGAGGCCAACGGCATCGAGATCAAGGGCGAGGACTACACCCCGCTGGGTTCGACGGACTTCTCCACCATCGTCAACAAGGTGCGCACCGCCGACGCCGACGCGGTGTTCAACACCCTCAACGGCGACTCCAACGTGGCATTCTTCCGCGAGTACCGCAACGCCGGGCTGACCGCCGAGGAGATGCCGGTGATCTCGGTGTCGATCGCCGAGGAGGAGATCGGCGGCATCGGCGTGGAGAACATCGTCGGCCAGCTGACCGCCTGGAACTACTACCAGACCATCGACACTCCGGAGAACAAGGACTTCGTCGCGGCCTACAAGAAGGCCTACGGGGAGAACAAGCCCACCTCCGACCCGATGGAGGCGGCCTACGTGTCGGTGTTCCTGTGGAAGAACACCGTCGAGAAGGCCGGTTCGTTCGACGTCGACGCGGTCAAGGAGGCGGCCGACGGGGTCACTTTCGACGCCCCGGAGGGGCTGGTCACCCTCGACGGGGACAACCACCACATCACCAAAACCGCCCGGATCGGCGAGATCCGGCCCGACGGGCTGATCTACACGGTGTGGGAGTCCCCGGGCCCGATCGAACCCGACCCCTACCTGAAGTCCTACCCGTGGGCGGCGGGCCTGTCGAACTGACGGTCGCATGGACGTTCTGATCGGACAGCTGGCAACGGGATTGAGCCTCGGCTCAATCCTGTTGCTGGCCGCCCTCGGCCTGGCGCTGACGTTCGGCCAGATGGGCGTCATCAACATGGCGCACGGCGAGTTCATCATGGTGGGCTGCTACACCGCCTACGTCGTGCAGCAGATCATCTCCAACGCCGGTGTCTCCCTTTTGATCTCGCTGTTCGTCGGGTTCGTGGTGGGCGGTGCGATGGGTGCGCTGCTGGAGGTCGCGCTGATCCACCGGATGTACCACCGGCCGCTGGACACGCTGCTGGTCACCTTCGGGGTGGGGCTGATCCTGCAGCAGGTGGCCCGCGACATCTTCGGGGCGCCCGCGGTCAACGTGGTCGCCCCGCCCTGGCTGGCCGGCGGGGTGGACATCCTCGGCGCGGTGGTGCCCAGGACCCGGCTGTTCATCCTGGTACTGGCGGTGGTGTGCGTGGCCGTGCTGGCCACCGTACTCAAGGTCAGCCCGATGGGCCGGCGCATCCGCGCGGTGGTGCAGAACCGGGATCTGGCCGAGACCAGCGGGATCTCGTCGCGGCGGACCGACATCACCACGTTCTTCATCGGCTCCGGGCTGGCCGCGGTGGCCGGGGTGGCACTCACCCTGATCGGGTCGACCAGCCCCACCATCGGCCAGAGCTACCTGATCGACGCCTTCCTGGTGGTGGTCGTCGGCGGGCTCGGCCAGATCAAGGGCACGGTGATCGCCGCGTTCGGGCTCGGCTTCCTCAACTCGTTCATCGAGTACAACACCACCGCGTCGCTGGCCAAGGTGATCGTGTTCGTGATCATCGTGGTCTTCCTGCAGGTGCGCCCGCAGGGCCTGTTCACCGTGCGGACAAGGAGTTTGGCATGAGGACACTGCTGGGCCGCTGGCAGACCTGGGCCGGCTTCGGCGTGGCGGCGGTGCTGTTGTTCGGGGTGGCCCCCGTGGTGCTGTCGGACTTCCGGCTGTCGATGTTCGGCAAGTTCCTGTGTTTCGCCATCGTGGCCGTCGGCATCGGGCTGGCCTGGGGCCGCGGCGGGATGCTCGTGCTGGGCCAGGGCGTGTTCTTCGGCCTGGGCGGCTACATGATGGGCATGCACCTCAAGATCGCCGACGCCGAGCTGCGCGGCGACGCGGTGCCCGACTTCATGCAGATCGCCGGGGTGCGCGAACTGCCGGGCTACTGGCAGCCGTTCGCCTCCCCCGCGTTCACCGTGCTGGCCATCCTGGTGCTGCCCACCGCGATCGCCGCCGCACTCGGGTTCGGCGTGTTCAAGCGCCGGGTCAAGGGGGCCTACTTCGCGATCCTGTCGCAGGCGCTGGCCGCCGCGCTGGCCATCCTGCTGGTCGGCCAGACCAGCCTCGGTGGCAGCAACGGGCTCAACCGGTTCCGCACCTTCTTCGGGTTCACCCTCAACGACCCGGCCAACCGGCGGATGCTGTACTTCATCGCCGCGGCCACGCTGCTGCTGGTGGTGGCGGCGGCCCGCCAGCTCATGCAGAGCCGCTACGGCGAGTTGCTGGTGGCGGTGCGCGACGCCGAGGAGCGGGTGCGGTTCCTCGGCTACGACCCGGCCAACATCAAGGTGGTCGCCTACACGGTCGCCGCGCTGTTCGCCTCCATCGCCGGGGCGCTGTTCACCCCGATCGTCGGCTTCATCGCCCCCTCGCAGGTCGGCATCCTGCCGTCCATCGCGTTCCTGATCGGGGTGGCCATCGGCGGGCGCACCACCCTGCTCGGCCCGGTACTGGGCGCGATCGGGGTGGCCTGGGCGCAGACGCTGTTCTCCGAACGCTTTCCGTCGCAGTGGATCTACGCCCAGGGCCTGCTGTTCATCGTCGTGGTCGGGTTCTTCCCGGCCGGGCTGGCCGGCATCGCCGCACTGCTGCGCCGGCGCCGCCGGCGGGCCGCCGAACCCGGCACGGCACCGGAACCGCTTGCCCCCGAAACCGATCCACAGAAGGTGGGAGCTGCCACATGACCCCGGTCGACACCGCCACACCGAAGGAACCGGCCTTCGGCGGCAACGCCGGCATGCGTACCGAGTATCTTGAGATCCGCGGTCTGACCGTCGATTTCGACGGGTTCAAGGCCGTCGACAACGTCGACATGACGCTCTTCCAGGGCGACCTGCGGTTCCTCATCGGTCCCAACGGCGCGGGCAAGACCACCCTCATCGACGCCATCACCGGGCTCACCCCGGCCACCGGCTCGGTGAACAAGTCCGGGGTGGAACTGCTCGGCAGGAAGGTGCACCAGATCGCCCGGCTCGGCGTGGGCCGCACCTTCCAGACCGCAAGCGTCTTCGAGGAACTCACCGTCCTGCAGAACCTCGACATCGCTGCCGGGGCGGGCCGGTCGTGGTGGACGCTGCTGCGCCGGCGGCGCGGCGTGCTGCCGGAGATCGAACAGGCCCTCGAGACCATCGGGCTGACCCACCTGGCCGACCGGCCCGCCGGGGTGCTGGCCCACGGCCAGAAGCAGTGGCTGGAGATCGGGATGCTGCTGGTGCAGAACGCCGACGTACTGCTGCTCGACGAACCGGTGGCCGGAATGAGCCACGAGGAACGCGAGGAGACCGGAAACCTGTTGCGCCGCATCGGTGCCGAACGCACGGTGGTGGTCGTCGAACACGACATGGACTTCATGCGGGCGTTCGCCACCTCGGTGACGGTGCTGGCCCGCGGCCGGGTCATCGCCGAGGGGTCGGTCGCCGAGGTGCAGGCCAACCCCAAGGTGCAGGAGGTGTACCTGGGCACCGCCGCGGCCGCCGGGAGCGAGGAGACCGCCTGACATGCTGCAACTTGTCGACGTCCGGGCCGGCTACGGCCGCACCGAGGTCATCCACGGGGTGAGTGTGGAGGTGCCCGCCGACGGCGTGGTGACCGTGCTGGGCCACAACGGTGCGGGCAAGACCACCCTGCTGCGCGCCACCGTCGGGCTGATCCGCTGCACCGCCGGCAAGGTGCTCTTCGACGGGGAGGACATCACCCGGTTGCGGCCCAGTGCCCGGGTGGCGCGCGGGCTGGCCTACGTCCCGCAGGGCCAGCAGTGCTTCCCGCAGCTGACCACGCTGGAGAACCTGCAGGTCGTCGCCGACGGCCGCCGCAACGGCCGGCAGCTCATCGACGAACAGCTCGACCTGTTCCCCGCGCTGCGCGATCTGCTGTCCCGCCGGGCCGGGCTGCTCTCCGGCGGGCAACGCCAGCAGCTGGCCATCGCCCGGGCGCTGATCACCGGACCGAAGATGCTCATCCTCGACGAGCCGACCGAGGGCATTCAGCCGTCCGTGGTGGCCGAGATCGAGGCCACCATCACCGCGCTGACCGAGCGCGGCGGGCTCGGCGTGCTGCTCGTCGAGCAGCACATCGGCTTCGCCCTCCAGGCCGCCCAGCGCTACTACGTGCTGGAGTCCGGCCGGGTGACCGCCACCGGTGCGGGCGGGGCGGCCTCGGAAGCCGAGGTCCGCTCGGCCCTGACCATCTAGGGCCCCGACCGGCTTAGGCCCGGCCGTAGCTGGTGCCGCCGCCGTCCTGCCAGGTCACCCAGGCCCGCGACGGATCACCGACCTGCACCACACCGTCGACCACCCGCCAGTAGCCGTCGTAGACGGTGAAGGTGTTGGCCGACTGCGTGGTGCCGAGCGTGCCGCTTGCGGACCACGAGATGGTGGTAGTGCCGCTGCCCCACACCGTGACATCGCCCTTCTGGAGTGTCCAGCCGGCACCGGTGCCGGGGGTGATCCGGTTGTTGGGGATGCTGTCGCCGTCCGGGTCACCCACCCCCATGGTGCCGCGGGTGCAGACCCCGAACGCGCAGGTGGCGTTGCCGTAGCCGCTGATCGTCGGTGCCTGGTTGATCGCGTAGATCGGGACCACGACGGTCAGCGTGGCGCTGCCGCCGTACCCGTCGGTGACGGTGACGGTGAACGCGTCCTGATAGGCGGCCAGGCTGACCCCGTTGTAGGTCGTGTCGGGGGCACCGATCTTCGCGGCCGCGTGCCGCTCGGCGGTGCTGAAGGTACTGACGTAGGTGAACGACCCGTCGGCGTTGATCGTGACGGTGGCGCCGCGCGCGGTGGTGATGGTGCCCGGCCAGATCGGCGCGTCGCCGTCCGGGTCGCTGAACGTCAGCTTGCCGGTGCTGGTCTGGGTGGTGCCGCTGAGCGTGCCCACCGTCGGCGCGGTGGTCAACGTCAGCGACGGCGCACCGTTGGGCACGTCCGGCGCCACCGCGATCTTCAGCGTGACGGTGTAGCCGTCGGCGGTGGTGGCCAGGACGGTCACCACGTCGTCGACCGTGGTGGAACGGCCCAGACCCGCGTCGCGGACGTAGGTGAACGCCCCGGTGACCGGGTCGAAGGCGGTGACCGTGCCCTTCGCCGGGTTGCCGACCAGCGTGAAGCTGGAGAACAGCCCGGCGTCGTTGCCCGGGATCGGCACCCGGCCGTTGAACACCCCGTAGGTCGGCTTGGTGACGTCGGTCGGGGTGAGCGGCGCGGTGACGTTGGGCACCGTGACGTTCACATAGTCCCGGCCGTAGTGGCCGTCGGAGATCTCGACCTGGAAGCTCTGCGTCGGGCCGGCGTTCGCCGAGGAGATGTAGGTGAAGTCGCCGGTGGTCGGGTTGAGGATGATGATGCCGCCGCCGGTGGTGTAGGCCATGTTGCCGTTGAGGCCGGTGACCGACGACCCCACCAGCCGGAAGGTCAGGGGGTCGCCGTCGGCGTCGCTGCCGGTGATCTTGCCGCGCACCACCCCCAGCGCGTCGGGAGTGCCCACGGTCGGGATGTTCGCGGTGGGCGGGGTGTTCTCGCCGTCACCGGGCAGGATGTCGATCTTCAACGCCACCGTGTAGACCACCCCGTCGGCCGAGCGAACCGGGATGTAGACGATGTCGTAGCGGTCCTCGGGGTTCTCCGAGTAGTGGCGGTGGAAGAACGACGTACCGGGCAACGTCGCGGTGTAGGTGAAGCCGCCCCCGTCGGTGTTGATGGTGACCAACGCACCGAAGATGGAGGTGTAGGTGCCGCCCTGGGACACCCCGGTCCAGGTGACCGGGCGACCCAGGTCGTCGACGACGTGAAAGGTGCCGGCAGAGTACTGCGAGTAGGTGCCCTTGGCGCCGAACACGCTGACGGTGTAGTGCCAGGAGTCGTAGGTGGTCCAGGTGGTGAAGGTGGTGAACCGGGCCAGTTCCTGGAACCGCTTGTAGACCGCCACCAGGCCGACGTAGGTGACCAGCGTGAACGGGTTGACCTGTTCGGCCGTCCAGGTGGGCAGGGTGATGTTCCAGGCCCGCGCCGGGTCCTCGAACGCCCCGCCGTCACCGCCGAAGATCGCCCCGGCCTGGGCAGCGGCGACCTTGGTCAGCAGGGAGTCGAAGTCGTTGAGGTCGGAGACGGTGACATTGGCCCCGGTGGTGGCCTTGATGATGTCGATCTCGATCTGCACCGGATCGTAGTTGCCGTTGAGGAAGTCCTTGAGCACGGTGGCCACCCCGACCACGGCCGCACCCATCAGTTTGTAGGGCGTGATGATGCCGAGCGTGCCGGCGCCCGGGGCGATCTCGAACGCCGGCGCGACCCGGTTGAGGTAATCACCCCAGGCGTTGAGCATGCCGGTGAACCCGTACCCCGGCACCGCCGAAACGAAGAACATCCCGAGGATGTCGACCAGATCCCGCGCCCACCGCGCCGGGCTGCCCGGGGCGGCGTTGCCGATCAGGTTCTCCAGCTGCTGGTTGGCGTTGTCGAGGGTGTAGTCGGTCTGCTGCTGGGTGATGTCGGTGAACTTCCATGGCGCACCGGGCCAGCCCTGCAACCGGTTGCGCATCCACTGCAGATAGCCGACGTGGTACCACTCGAGGCTGCCGGGCTCCGGGGTGGCCGCGGCCTCCTGCGCACCGGTCTGCGGCACCGACGGGAACAACGCATCCAGCGGACTCAACGGCGCCGACCGCAGCCCCGACTTGACCAGCCCGACCAGACTCGGCCCGGCCACCGCGGCCGAACCCAACCCCTGATACATCGCCACCGCCGTCGGCGCACCCACCACCGGAATCATCCCGATCAGGTCGCGCACCAGATCCTGGAACTCATCGGCGATGTCCGCCACATCACCACGCAACACCGCCGCACCGAGCGCCCCCGCATCCAGCAACGCACCGACACCGAACAGCACGGTCCCCACACCCGGGATCCAGCCGATACTCCGACCGAGCTCGACCAGCAACCCCTCCCCGAGCAACTCGGCCACCGTGCCGATCGCCGCAGCCGCAGCCGCCCACGTGTCCTCACCACGACGACTGGCGGTCCAGATCGCCTGCAACACCACACCGATCGGCGACGTCGGCGGCGCGTCCTCACCCCCGAGGCCCAGCTGACGCAGAATCTCGCGCACAAAGCCGATCATCGCCTCGGCCGCCTGCAGGTCCTCGTCGGAGATCTCGACATCGACCGGACCCGGACCCTGCTCGCCCACCTCACCCGAACCCGAACCGGGGCCGTTCTCCCCAGCCGGCGGCGGCGTATCCTGCCCCGCACCGGCCTCACCATCGCCGGACTCCCCGTCATTACCGGCGGCACCGCCGTCACCGAGATCAACGATCTGAGCAGCCGGCCACCCGTCACTGCCGACCGACGGCCCACCCTGATCCTCGCCCGGGCCGCTACCCGTATCAGACGGCTCGGGGATTTCGGGGATTTCCGGCGACTCGGACGGTCCCGCGTCCTCCGGATCCGGATCCGGATCGAGATCCGGTTCCGGATCGGGATCGACCGCACCCCCACCGAGGCCCGGATCATCCAGATCATCCGGACCCGGCAGACCGACGTCACCACCGACGTCATCACCGACGTCACCACCGGTGTCATCACCGGTCTCGTCACCGGTGATGTCGCCGGTGTCGACAAGCCGGGTCGGCCGCAGACCGGCCTTCACACCACCCACCGCACCGACGGACCTACGGACGACCGCCCCCCGCTTACCGTCGACACCGTCACCATCGCTGTCGGCACCCTGAGCCGCCGGAGCCTCGCCGGTGTCCGCACCGGCCACACCCCCACCACCGACCAGCGCCGCGGCCAACCCGACCCCGAGCGCACCCACCCCCAGCCAATGGGTGCGCTTCGCCGACCTACGGTGACGACCCTTCGTCCGCTGACACTTCCGAGGGCTGGCAGCGGCCACCGCATCTCCTTCGCTCCGTCACGGCCGGGCCGACCGTTGTCCGCGCCCGTTGCCGACAAAGCCGACGCCGACCCTGCCGCGCGATCCGACAGCACCCGCGCCGCCCCTGCCGGAACAGCGCGTTACCGGGTCAAAAAATTAACACGTGCGACAGCGGATTTTCGGGCAAATTCGGAGGGATTTTTCTGCGCGTCGCGGCAACACCGTTGCCGGACCGGCCGGCGAGACCCGAAGCGGGCTGCAAAATTGCTGATCGAACAGCATTCGCCGGGTGGACTCCCGCTGAACGTGTTCCCGTTCGCGGGGTACACCGCGCGCAACCACGCCGGCCCGTCAGGCCAACCGGGAAACCACCTCTTCCACGACCTCGTCGGCGGCGACATCGACCTGTTCACCGGTGGCCAGATCCTTGACCCCCACGGTGCCCGCCTCGATGTCACGGTCGCCGGCAACCAGCGCCACCGCCGCCCCGGACCGGTCGGCGGCCTTCATCGCGGCCTTCACGCTGCGGTCGCCGTAGGCCATGTCCACCCGGATCCCGGCCTCGCGCAGCCGGGCGGAAAGCACCGCCAGCCGCAGCTTGGCCTCCTCGCCGAGCGGCACGCAGTAGACGTCCACCCGCGCGGACGGCCCGACCGTCTTGCCCTCGGCGCGCAACGCCAGCAGGGTGCGGTCCACGCCGAGCCCGAACCCGATGCCGGACAGGTCCTGCCCGCCGAGCTGGCGCATCAGGCCGTCGTAGCGGCCGCCGCCGCCGATGCCGGACTGGGCGCCCAGCCCGTCGTGCACGAACTCGAAGGTGGTCTTGGTGTAGTAGTCCAGACCGCGCACCAGCCGCGGGTTGATCACGTACGGCACCCGCAGCGCGTCCAGGTGCGCCAGCACCGTCTCGAAGTGCTTGCGCGCCGTGTCCGACAAGTAGTCCAGCAGCACCGGCGCGTCGGCGGTCATCTCCCGCACGTGCGGCCGCTTGTCGTCGAGCACCCGCAGCGGGTTGAGCTCGGCGCGGCGGCGGGTCTCCTCATCCAGGTCGAGCTTGAACAGGAAGTCCTGCAGCGCCTTTCGGTACTGCGGCCGGCAGCTGTCGTCGCCCAGCGAGGTGATCTCCAACCGGAACCCGGTCAGCCCCAGCGACCGGTAGGCGGCGTCGGCGACGGCGACCACCTCGGCGTCCAGGGCCGGGTCGTCCACCCCGACGGCCTCCACCCCGACCTGCTGCAGCTGCCGGTAGCGGCCGGCCTGCGGCCGTTCGTAGCGGAAGAACGGCCCGGCGTAGCACAGCTTGACCGGCAGCGGCCCGCGGTCGAGGCCGTGCTCGATGATCGCCCGCATCACCCCGGCGGTGCCCTCCGGGCGCAGGGTCACCGAGCGCTCGCCGCGGTCGAGGAAGGTGTACATCTCCTTGCTCACCACGTCGGTGGACTCGCCGACCCCGCGCGCGAACAGCGCGGTGTCCTCGAAGATCGGCAACTCCACGTCGCCGTAGCCGGCCCGCCGCGCGGCACCGAGCAGCGAATCGCGCACGGCGACGAACTGCGCCGACTCCGGCGGCAGGTAGTCCGGAACACCCTTGGGGGCCTTGAACGCCGAGAACTCACTCACAGAGGCAGACCTTCGAGGAACGGGTTGGTGCGGCGTTCGGCACCGATGGTGGTGCGGGGCCCGTGCCCCGGCAGCACCACGGTGTCGTCGTCGAGCACCAACAGTCTGGACACGATCGAGCCGAGCAGGTCGCGGCCGCTGCCGCCGGGCAGGTCGGTACGGCCGACCGTGCCGCGGAACAGCGTGTCGCCGGTGAACACCACCTGGGTCGACTCCCCCGACACCCGGAACGACACCGAGCCCCGGGTGTGGCCCGGGGTGTGCTCGACGCACACCGTCATGCCGGCCAGCTCGAGCCGCTCCCGGTCGATCAGCTCGATGACCTGGCGGGGTTCGCGGAACATGGCGCCGAACAGCAGCTGGGCCGGCCGGGGACCGAAGCCGCGGATCGGGTCGGTCAGCATGAACCGGTCGTCGGGATGGATGTAGGCCGGACACCCGAAGGTGTCGGCCACCTTCTGCGCCGACCAGATGTGGTCGACGTGGCCGTGGGTGAGCAGCACCGCGGCCGGGGTGAGGCGGTGCTCGTCGAGGATGCGCCGCAGCGGGCCGAACGCCCGCTGCCCGGGGTCGACGACGACGGCGTCCGACCCGGGTCCAGGGGCCAGGACGTAGCAGTTGCACTGCGCCATCCCGGCGGCGAATCCGGTGAGCAACACGATCTCCAGTCTCCCACCCCGACGTCGCCGCGGGTCGCGCAGGCCACGGGCGGGGCTGCCTGGCACACTCGGTGCGGATCCAGAGCGTAGGAGGAGGACCGGAGCGTGCCGACCAACGAGGAGCGTCGGGCTGCCGCCAAGGAGAAACTCGAGCGACAGCTGCAGGAGCAGGCCGCCAAGGCCCGCAGGCAGCGCGTGCTGGCGATCATCGGCGCGGTGGTCGCGGTGGTGGTGGTCGCCGCGGCGGCGGTGACGGCGTTCGTGCTCACCGGCAAGGACAGCGAGGACACCGCCGGCCAGGACGGCCCCGCGGCGGAGGCCACCGAGACGACCACCGAGACGACCGCGGTGGCGGCCGGCCCGGGCGGGCTGCCGGCGTTCGACCCGCCGGGCACCCCGGGCGAGAACTGCCAGTACCCGGCGGCCGGTCAGGCGGCCAAGAAGAACACCCCGCCGCGCACCGGCAAGGTGCCCACCGACGAGAAGCAGATCAGCGTCAGCATGCACACCAACCAGGGCAACATCGGGCTGATGCTGGACAACGAGAAGTCGCCCTGCACCGTCAACAGCTTCGCCAGCCTGGCCCAGCAGGGCTACTTCGACGACACGGTGTGCCACCGGCTCACCGCCAGCCCGTCGCTGGGGGTGCTGCAGTGCGGCGACCCGACCGGCACCGGCACCGGCGGGCCGGGCTACCAGTTCGCCAACGAGTACCCGACCAACCAGTACCGGCCCGACGACCCGAAGCTCGCGGAGCCGGTCACCTACCCGCGCGGCACGGTCGCGATGGCCAACGCCGGACCGGGCACCAACGGCAGCCAGTTCTTCCTGGTCTACCGGGATTCGCAGCTGCCGCCGAACTACACCGTGTTCGGCACCATCGACGAGACCGGGCTGGCCACGCTGGACCAGATCGCGCAGGCCGGGATCCAGGACGGTGCGCAGGACGGCAAGCCGGCGAAGGAGGTGCGGATCAGCACGATCCGGCTCGACCTCTGAGCGCGAGCAGACGCGCAGACCCCCCGGAGCGCCGTGCTCCGGGGGGTTTTGCGTCTGCTCGCGGGAAGAAGCGTCAGGCCGCGGAGGTGACGCGGTAGACGTCGTAGACGCCCTCGACGTTGCGCACCGCGTTCAGCACGTGCCCGAGGTGCTTCGGGTCGCCCATCTCGAAGGTGAACCGGCTGATCGCCACCCGGTCGTTGGAGGTGGTCACCGACGCCGACAGGATGTTGACCTTCTCGTCGGCGAGCACCCGGGTGACGTCCGACAGCAGCCGGTGCCGGTCCAGCGCCTCGACCTGGATCGCCACCAGGAACACCGACGACGGCGACGGCGCCCACTTGACCTCGATGATCCGCTCGCGCTGCTTCTGCAGTTCGGCGGCGTTGGTGCAGTCGGTGCGGTGCACGCTCACCCCGCCGCCGCGGGTGACGAAGCCCATGATGTTGTCACCGGGCACCGGGGTGCAGCACTTGGCCAGCTTGGTCATCACCCCGGACGCGCCGGGCACCACCACGCCGCAGTCGACCGGGCCGCGGTGGCGCAGCGGCCGGGTCGCCGGGGTGGACCGCTCGGCGATCTCGTCCTCGGCCTCCTCGTCGCCGCCGCACTGGGCGACCAGTCGCTGCACCACGTGCCGGGCCGAGACGTGCCCCTCCCCGACCGCGGTGTAGAGCGCCGACACGTCGGCGTAGCGCAGTTCGCGCGCCAGCGCCGACACCGTCTCGGCGGTGACCAGCCGCTGCAGCGGCAGCCCGATGCGGCGCACCTCGCGGGCGATCGCCTCCTTGCCGGCCTCCAGCGCCTCCTCGCGGCGCTCCTTGGCGAACCACTGCCGGATCTTGGCCTTGGCCCGCGGCGAGACCACAAAGCTCTGCCAGTCCCGCGACGGCCCGGCGTTGGGCGCCTTGGAGGTGAAGATCTCGACGACCTCACCGTTCTCCAGCTTGCGCTCCAGCGCCACCAGCCGGCCGTTGACCCGGGCCCCGATGCAGCGGTGCCCGACCTCGGTGTGCACCGCGTAGGCGAAGTCCACCGGGGTGGAGCCGGCCGGCAGGGTGATCACGTCGCCCTTCGGGGTGAACACGAAGATCTCCTGGACCGCCAGGTCGTAGCGCAGCGACTCCAGGAACTCCCCCGGGTCGGCGGCCTCCCGCTGCCAGTCCAGCAGCTGGCGCATCCAGGCCATGTCGTCGATCTCGGCGGCCTGCTGCGGGTGCTGCGGCACCCCGTTGCGGCCGCGCGACTCCTTGTAGCGCCAGTGCGCGGCGATGCCGTACTCGGCGGTGCGGTGCATGTCGTAGGTGCGGATCTGCACCTCCAGCGGCTTGCCCTCCGGGCCCACCACCGTGGTGTGCAGCGACTGGTACACCCCGTAGCGCGGCTGGGCGATGTAGTCCTTGAACCGCCCGGCCATCGGCTGCCACAGCGAGTGCACCACGCCGACCGCCGCGTAGCAGTCCCGGATCTCGTCGCACAGGATTCGCACCCCGACCAGGTCGTGGATCTCGTCGAAGTCGCGGCCCTTGACGATCATCTTCTGGTAGATCGACCAGTAGTGCTTGGGCCGGCCCTCGACGGTGGCGTTGATCTTGGACTTGGCCAGCTGCGCGGCGATCTCGGCGCGCACCTTGGCCAGGTAGGTGTCCCGCGACGGCGCCCGGTCGGCGACCAGCCGCACGATCTCGTCGTACTTCTTCGGGTGCAGGATGGCGAACGCCAGGTCCTCCAGCTCCCACTTGACGCTCGCCATGCCGAGCCGATGGGCAAGCGGCGCAATGACTTCCAGCGTCTCGCGGGCCTTGCGGGCCTGCTTCTCCGGCGGCAGGAAGCGCATGGTGCGCATGTTGTGCAGCCGGTCGGCCACCTTGATCACCAGCACCCGCGGGTCGCGGGCCATCGCGATGATCATCTTGCGGATGGTCTCGCCCTCGGCCGCCGAGCCCAGCGCGACCTTGTCCAGCTTGGTCACCCCGTCGACGAGGTGGGCCACCTCCTCGCCGAACTCGGCGGTGA
>NZ_CALDGS010000170.1 GCF_937941905.1 uncultured Mycolicibacterium sp.
GTCCGGTACTGGGGAGGCCGAGGACGACCCAGCCGCGGAGGCGGCGGACTACGACGAAGCCGCGGAGGCGGCGGACTACGACCCAGCCGCGGAGGCGGCGGATTACGACCCAGCCGCGGAGGCGGCGGATTCCGACGCCGAGTACCCCGATGCCGGTGCGACCGAGGTGATCCCGGCCGTCGAGACCGCCGAGCCGGAACCCGCCGAGGAGTCCGTCGAGCCGGAATCCGCCGAGGAATCCACTGAGGAGTCGACCGAGTCGGCCGACGAAGCCGCCGCCGAGGAGCCCGGCGAGCGGCGTTAGCCGGCGACCGGCGCCGTCGCGACCTTGTTCAGGAACCCGTCGACGAGCAGTTCCACGCGCCGGGCGGCGTCGTCGCGCAGCTGCGCGGTCCGGCGGCGCAGTTCCTCGTGGGTGACGCCGACCTGGCGCACCTCCGTGCCCTCCCGGTCCGCGCCGATCCACCATTCCAGGATCTCGGCGGTGATTTCCGGATGGAACTGCAGCGCCAGCGCGCGGCCGAGCACGAACGCCTGCGAGGCGTCCGGAGTGCGGGCGATCTCGGTGGCCCCGGGCGGCACCTCGAACCGGTCGAAATGCCACATGAACCACTGGCCCGGCGGCACGATGGCCGGGTCGGCGGAGGCGACGTCGTACCAGCCCACCTCCGCCCGTTCGGCGCGGCGCACCGTCCCGCCGAACGCGTCGGCGAGCAGCTGACCGCCGAAGCACACGCCGAGCAGCGCCACCCCCGCGGCGGCCGCGTCGCGCAGCAGTCGCAGCTCCGCACCCACCCAGCCGGCGCGCAGCTTCTCGTCGTAGACCGACCAGCGGGCGCCGAGCGGCACGATCACGTCGTAGCCGGTGGGATCGGGGAAGGTAACGGCCACGTCCGGGTCGTCGATGCGCTCCGGCGGCACGACCAGGAACGTCTCGATGTCGTACCCGCGCGCGGCGAACGCGTCTCCGAGCAGCCCCTCCGGGGCTTCGTGCTCGTTGTGGATGAACAGCACCTTGGGCGCCACGGCCACCCTTCCTTCCGGACCCTCGTGCGACCCGATAACCTACGCGCTGAACCATACGGCAACGATGCCGGTCACAGCGTGGCGGGCCGGGTGGCGCCCGCCACCGGTAGGGTTGGGCGGACAGCGATCGAGAGGGCGGCAGCGACGCGATGAACGTCTCCGGCACCGTCTGGGCCGTCACCGTGGTGGTGATCCTCGGGCTGTTCGCCTTCGACCTCGTCTTCCACGTCCGCAGGGCCCACGAGCCCACCTTCCGCGAGTCCGCGCTGTGGTCGGCGCTCTACCTCGGCTTGGCGTTCGGGTTCGGGCTGGTGGTGCTGTGGCAGTGGGGCGCCGGCTTCGCCGGCGAGTACTACGCCGGCTTCGTGACCGAATGGGCGCTGTCGGTGGACAACCTGTTCGTGTTCACGATCATCATGGGCGGGTTCGCGGTGCCGCGCGAGCACCAGCAGAAGGTGCTGCTGATCGGCATCCTGATGGCGCTGGGCATGCGGGCGGTGTTCATCGCGCTGGGGGCGGCCGCGATCAACACCTTCGCCTGGGTGTTCTACCTGTTCGGGCTGTTCCTGGTGTGGACCGCGATCGGGTTGCTGCGCTCCGGCGGGCACGAGCGCGAGGTGGAGGAGCAGCGGGAGAACCGGATCGTGCGGGTGGTGCGCCGGTTCGTGCCCACCACCGGGCGCTACCACGGCGCCCGACTGGTCACGCGGATCGACGGCAAGCGGGTCGCCACCCCGATGCTGTTGGCGCTGGTCACCATCGGGTTCACCGACATCCTGTTCGCCCTGGACTCCATCCCGGCCATCTACGGTCTGACCCGCGAGCCCTACATCGTGTTCACCGCCAATGCGTTCGCGCTAATGGGCCTGCGCCAGCTGTACTTCCTCATCGGCGGCCTGCTGGACCGGCTGGTCTACCTGTCCTACGGGCTGTCGATCGTCCTGGCGTTCATCGGTGTGAAGCTGGTGCTGCACGCGCTGCACGAGAACGAGGTGCCGTTCATCAACGGCGGTGAGCCGGTCGCCGTCCCGGTGGTGTCCACCGGGGTGTCGCTGGCGGTGATCGCGGCGGTGCTGATCGTCACCACGGTCGCCAGCCTGCTCAAGACCCGGCGGGACGCGCGCCGGGCCGGCCGGTAGCCGGACCGCCCGGCAGCGAATTCCCGCGGTGTTCCGCGCCGCGTGCCGATTCGAATTCCGGCGCGTTTCCCACCGGGTGCCGCCGGCGCGGAATTCTGCGCTCCGAATTCCGGTGTGGCCTGGCAAAGTTCGCCCACGGTTCGGCCGGCGACCCGGAGTTGTTCGCCGGTGTTCTCCAAACCATCTGCACAGCAAAGAAACTCCGTATTGCGCTGACGAAATACGTTGCGCGCAAATGGAATTAGATTCTTGATAACTGCAATTACGGTCTGGTTAATATCTGCGGCGGTCTCTTCGAGTGTTCGAGGGATGGAGTCGCTGATGGGCTGTGCGAAATACGTCGGACGGGTCGGAGCGCTCGCGGTGGCGCTGGGTGTCGGGACGGTGATCGGGAGTCCGGGCGGCCTCGCCTGGGCCGATCCCGCCACCGACACCGGTGCGGCGGCGCAGACCTCCGAGCAGCAGCAGACGGCCGGACCGCGGTCGCGGCCACGGCCGGGGCCGGTGCTGCGCGAGCGCACCGTTGCACCGACCGGGCCCGAGGCCGGCCGCCGGCCCGGGGTGCGGCCGCAGGCGGAGAAACCGAACCGCAAACGCGCCCGCGACGCCGACGAGCAGCGGTCCGGGCGCGCCCGGACCCCGGCGCGGGCCGTCGCGGACCGGGTGGCCGAGCGGGCATCCGAACCGGTCACGGTGCCGTCCGAGGTTCCCGGCGGGATCCCGGCGGGGGCACTGCCGGAGGTTCCGCCGCAGCGGGCCGTCGCCTCCGCGCCGGTCGCGGTGATCCCCCCGCGCACCACGCAACCGGTGGCGGAGGCGGTGCTCGTCGCCGTGCCGGACCGGGGCCGCACCGGCACCACCCGCAGCCTCCGGGCGCTGGTCGGCATCGTCGGGCCGGTACAGGGTGCGGCCGACGGCGCGCCGCCGGTGAGCCCTGATCCGCTGCACGCCCTGCTGTGGGCGTCCTACCGCCGGATCGAGAGCGAAGCCGCCTCGACGGGGACGCCGCCGGCCCCGAGCCTGACCACCACGTCGGCCGAGCCACTGGTGCTGATCACCACCGAGCAGGCCTTCGACGAGATCGCCGCCGCCGCGGCGGTGCCCGGGCTGTGGCCGTTCGGCCCGATCGTGATCGGCACGCTCTGGCTGATCGGCGACGGCACCGCCGAGCATCCCGACGCCGGCATCCTGTTCGGCAACGGCTACAGCTGGACCGCCGACACCTGCACCGGCGGCCAGGCCTGCCGGGGCGGCAACGCCGGGCTGATCGGCAACGGCGGCAACGGTTTCAACGGCGGCGACGGCGGCTCGGCGCGGCTGATCGGCAACGGCGGCCACGGCGGGGCCGGGATCGTGGGCGTCAACGGCGGTGCCGGCGGCCGGGGCGGCGACGGCGGCCTGTTGTGGGGCAACGCCGGCAACGGCGGTGCGGGCGCGGACAACCCGGGCGGCACCGGCGGGGCCGGTGGTGCCGGTGGGAACGCCGGTGCGCTGTCGCTGTTCGGCGCGGCCGGGCTCGGCGGTGCGGGCGGCGCCGGTGAGATCGGCGGTGCCGGCGGGGCCGGCGGCGTCGGCGGGTGGTTCGTCGCGGCCGCGGCGGGTGGGGCCGGCGGGCTCGGCACCCTCGAGGGCGGCGCCGGGGGCGCGGGCGGCAGTGCCCGGCTCATCGGCGCCGGTGGCCGGGGCGGTGACGGTGGTACGGGCGGTGCCGGGGGCGTCGGCGGCCACGGCGGGACCGGCGGCCTGTTCGGCGGTGACGGCGGTGCGGGTGGTCGCGGCGGCGACGCGCTCGACACCACCCGGGTCGCCGGCCGCGGCGGCGACGGCGGTGACGCCGGGGCGCTCGCGCTGATCGGCAGCGGCGGCGCCGGCGGTGCGGGCGGCACCGGGGCGACCGGCGCGACCGGCACCCTGACCACACCGGCCGGGACCGGCGGTCGGGGCGGTGACGGCGGCAACGGCGGGAACGGGGCCTGGCTGTTCGGCCTGGGCGGCGTCGGCGGCGTGGGTGGCCGCGGCGGCACCGGTGGCGCCGGTTACGACGGTGCCGAGGGCACCGATGTCGGGGCCGACGGGGGCGACGGCGGTGACGGCGGTGACGGTGGCCGCGGCGGTGACGGCGGGCAGGGCGGCCTGGGCCGCGCCCTGTTCTTCCTCGCCGCCCCCGCCGCCGGTGGGGCCGGCGGCCAGGGCGGCGACGGCGGCCGTGGTGGCCACGGCGGGGCCGGCAGCAGCGCCGAGGGGCTGGAGGTCGGCAGCGGTGGGACCGGCGGCACCGGTGGCACCGGCGGCCAGGGCGGCAGGGGCGCCGGTTCGGCCCCCGACGGCCGCTGGGGCGACGGCGGCGCCGGTGGCCGGGGCGGTGACGGCGGCGCGATCGGCACCGGCGCGGTGGCCGGCAGCGGCGGCGCGGGCGGCGCCGGCGGGATCGGTACCGCCGATGCCCCCGGCCGCGGTGGCGGCGGCGGTGGCGGTGGTGGCGGCGCCGTGGTCGCGGCGTACGGCGCCGGCGAGGTCCACGACAGCACCGCCCACGGTGGCAACGGCGGGCGCGGCGCCGACGGCAGTACGGTCGCCGCGGGCGCCGGCGGCGGCACCGGCGGTCGGGCCGCCGTGCTCGGGATCGAGGCCGGCGTGACCGCCGCCACCGCGGTCGGCGGTGCCGGTGCCGACGCCGCCGGCGGCAGCACCGGCGGGGCCGGTGGTGACGCGACGGTCCGGGCGTCGCAGCTCTACACCCGGATCGAGCGGAGTTCGGCCACCGGTGGTGCCGGCTCGGCCGGTGCCGCCGGCGGCAATGCGCTGGTGAACGCGACGGGTGGTGCCGCCGTGATCGACAGCCACGCCGTCGGCGGGGCCGCGGCCGGCGGTGCCGGGGGCGGGGCGGTCGTCGGCGCCGACAACGCCACCCTCATCGCGGTCCGGGCCGAGGGCGGTGCCGGTGGTGCCGGCAGCGGCGGCGGCGCCGGCGGTGATGCCAGCGTCGTGGGCGTGCGCGGATCGCTCAACCGGGTGACGGCCTACGGCGGCGCCGGCGGTACGGGCACCGACGGCGGGGCCGGTGGCGCCGGTGGTGCCGCGTTCGTCAACGGCCGCAACGGCACGACGCTGGTCGACGTGACCGGCCGCGGTGGAGCCGGTGGCGACGGCAGCGCCGGGGGCACCGGCGGGGCCGGTGCGCAGGGAATCGTCGAGGTGCAGGGCGTGGCCCAGAACGTCGTCGCCACCGGCGGCGACGGCGGCTCACGGACCGGCGCCGGCACCGGCGGCGCGGGCGGCGCGGCGGTCGTCTCGGTGCTGCTCGGCGGTGTCGTGAACAGCTCGGCCACCGGCGGTGACGGCTCGGACAGCGCCGACGGCGGCAGCGCCACCCTGGTGGCCGGTGGCGGCGCCTCGGTGGGGCAGAGCCACGTCGCCGGCGGCGACGCCGGCGCCGGGGACGCCGAGGGCGGCATCGGCGGCGCCGGTGGGTCGGCGCGGCTCGAGGCCGACTCGAACAGCGCGGTCGTCCAGGCGCTGGTGCAGGGCGGCGCCGGTGGCACCGGCAGCACCGCGGGTGCCGGCGGTGCCGGGGGGCGTTCCGAGCTCGTCACCGGCCCGGCGACCCAGGTCGAGTACGCCACCGTCGTCGGCGGTGCCGGCGGCGACGGCAGCACCGGCGGCACCGGTGGCGCGGGCGGTGACGCGGTGCTGGCCGGGGACGCCGCCGACGACACCCTGCTCCGGATCCGGGAGGCCTGGGTCGAGGGCGGCGCCGGTGGTGCCGGAACCGACCGCGGCCGCGGCGGCGCGGGTGGCGCCGCGCTGTTGTACAGCCACCTCGGGGTCACGGGCGCGGTGCTGCCGGTCGACGGGGCGACGGTCATCGGCGGCGCCGGTGGCCTCGGCACCGGGGACGGCGACGGGGGCGCCGGTGGCGACGCGGCCGTCATCACCGACTCGGGGTCGGTCAACGAGGTGACCGTCACCGGCGGTGCCGGTGGCACCGGTGGTGCCGGTGGCACCGGCGGCGCGGGCGGCGCGGCCGACGTCGCGGTCGAGCACGCCACCGCGGAGGCGCTGGAGGTGCACGGCGGGGCCGGCGGGGCCGGTACCGGCGGGGGCGTCGGCGGGGCCGGCGGCGATGTCCACCTCGCGGCGGCCGACGGCGGGCATCTGCTGTTCGACGAGGTGCACGGCGGGGCCGGCGGGTCCGGCAGCGATACCGGCGTCGGCGGTGCCGGCGGCGCGGTGCACGTGTTCGTCGAGACGCCGGCCGGCTACGCGCAGGCGCTGACCGTCCACGGCGGGTCCGGTGGTGCGGCCGACACCGGCGGCGCGGGCGGATCCGGCGGTTCGGTGACGATCCAGGCCATCGACGAGGGCGTCGTCAACCGCGCCGTCGCCGACGGCGGTGCCGGCGGTGCCGGTGTCACGGGCGGCACCGGCGGTGCCGGCGGTTCGGTGACGATCACCGCCGACCGCGGGGTGATCTACGACGCGCGGGCCCGGGCCGGCGACGGCGGCGACGGAACCGACCGGGGTACCGGTGGCGCCGGCGGCACCGCCGCGATCGACGCGCCCGGCGGCAACCCGGTCCGGCCGGTCGCCACCGCCGGCAACGGCGGGCAGGGCTGGAACACCGGCATCGGCGGTGCCGGCGGCAACGCCTCGATCACCGTCTACACCGGCTGGCCCGAGGATCTCGAGGCCGGTGCCACCGACGGCGGCGACGGGTACGACGGCGCCACCGGCCAGGCGGGCAAGGGATCGGCCGTTGTCGTGAGCTGACGGCGTCGTGAGCTGACCGCGTCATCGGGAATCCCGGTGCGCCGAGCCGGATTTCGTTCGGCTCGGCGCACCGGTGCGGTTCCGGGAGCACAACGGAAAAACGAACAGGCCTCCCGTCTGGGAGGCCTGGTTGCTGTGTCCGAGGGGGGACTTGAACCCCCACGCCCGTTTACTGGGCACTAGCACCTCAAGCTAGCGCGTCTGCCATTCCGCCACTCGGACCCGGTCGGTGTGGGCAGCTTAGGTTAACGGATAGATGCCCCCAGACCCAAACTCAGTGGTCGCACTAATGGTACGAATGGGCTGTGACCGCATCCAGCCCGGCCGTCGACGAGGTCGTGGACCTCGTCAGCAGGCTCATCCGCTTCGACACCTCCAACACCGGCGACCCGGCGACCACCAAGGTCGAGGCCGAGTGCGCCCAGTGGGTCGCCGAACGGCTCGAGGAGGCCGGCTACCGGACCGAGTACGTCGAGGCCGGGGCACCGGGCCGGGGCAACGTGTTCGCCCGGCTGCCCGGCGCCGACCCCGGGCGCGGGGCGCTGATGATCCACGGCCACCTCGACGTGGTGCCGGCCGAGCCCGCGGACTGGAGCGTGCACCCGTTCTCCGGCGCGGTCTCCGACGGCTACGTGTGGGGCCGGGGCGCGGTCGACATGAAGAACATGATCGGCATGATGCTGGCGGTGGCCCGGCACTTCAAACGGGCCGGCATCGTGCCGCCGCGGGACCTGGTGTTCGCGTTCGTCTCCGACGAGGAGCACGGCGGCACCTACGGCGCCCAGTGGCTCGTCGACCACCGCCCCGATCTGTTCGAGGGCGTCACCGAGGCGATCGGGGAGGTGGGCGGCTTCTCGCTCACGGTGCCGCGCCGCGACGGCGGCGAGCGGCGGCTGTACCTCATCGAGACGGCCGAGAAGGGGCTGGCCTGGATGCGGCTGACCGCCCGCGGCCGGGCCGGGCACGGCTCGATGATCAACGACGAGAACGCGGTGACGATCCTGTCCGAGGCGGTGGCCCGGCTGGGCCGGCACACCTTCCCGCTGGTGCTCACCGACTCGGTGCGCGAGTTCCTGGCCGCGGTGGCCGAGGAGACGGGCTACGAGTTCGACCCGGACTCGCCGGACCTCGAGGGCACCATCGACAAGCTCGGCAGCATCGCCCGTATCGTGCGGGCCACCCTGCGCGACACCGCCAACCCGACCATGCTCAAGGCCGGCTACAAGGCCAACGTCATCCCGCAGGTGGCCGAGGCGGTGGTGGACTGCCGGGTGCTGCCCGGCCGCAAGGCCGCCTTCGAGCGCGAGGTCGACGAGCTCATCGGGCCGCACGTGGAACGCTCCTGGGAGCGCGACCTGCCGTCCTACGAGACCACCTTCGACGGCGACCTGGTCGACGCGATGAACGCCGCGCTGCTGGCCGTCGACCCGCAGGCCCGCACCGTGCCGTACATGATGTCCGGCGGGACGGACGCGAAATCCTTCCAGCGCCTTGGGATTCGCTGCTTCGGGTTCATCCCGCTGCAGCTGCCGCCGGACCTGGACTTCTCGGCGCTGTTCCACGGCGTCGACGAGCGGGTGCCCGTCGAGTCGCTCGAGTTCGGCACCCGGGTTCTGGAACACTTCCTGCAGCACTGCTGATCGACTCGAGAGGACGCCCGTACATGGCATTTCCCTACAACCCGTATGAGTTCCTGCCGAAGCTGCCGACGTTTTCGCTGACCTCCGAATCGATCACCGACGGTCAGCCGCTGGCCAACGACCAGGTCAGCGGGATCATGGGGGCGGGCGGCAAGGACATCTCGCCGCAGCTGAGCTGGTCGGGCTTCCCGGCCGAGACCCGCAGCTTCGCGGTGACGATCTTCGACCCGGACGCTCCGACCGCCTCGGGCTTCTGGCACTGGGCGGTGGCCAACCTGCCGGCCGACGTCACCGAGCTGCCGGCCGGCGCCGGCGACGGCAGCCCGCTGCCGGGCGGGGCGATCACCCTGGCCAACGACGCCGGGCTGCGGCGCTACATCGGGGCGGCCCCGCCGGCCGGGCACGGCCCGCACCGCTACTTCGTGGCCGTGCACGCGCTGCCGGTGGAGAAGCTGGACCTGCCCGACACGGCGACCCCGGCCTACCTGGGCTTCAACCTGTTCATGCACGCGATCGCCCGGGCGCTCATCCACGGCACCTACGAGCAGAACTAGCCCTTCGCGCCGCGAGCAGACGCGTACCCCCGGTTCGGCCCGAGCCGGGGGTTTTGCGTCTGCTCGCCGGAGGGCGTCAGCGCAGGGCGGAGCCGACGGCCTCGGCCAGGGAGCCGAACCCGGCCTCGCGCAGCCGCCGCGCCAGCCCGTCGTGGATGCGCTTGGGCCACAGCCCGCCGCCGTAGACGAAGCCGGTGTAGCCCTGCAGCAGCGAGGCGCCGTTGACGATGCGCTCAAAGGCGTCGTCGGCGGTCTCGATACCGCCGACGCTGATCAGCACCAGCCTGTCGCCGACCCGGCGGTACAGCCGCTGCAGCACCTCCAGCGAGCGGGCCGCCACCGGGGCGCCGGAGACGCCGCCCGGGCCGAGCTCGCCCACGCCGGGGGTGGCCAGGCCGGCCCGCGAGACGGTGGTGTTGGTGGCGACGATGCCGGCCAGCCCCAGCTCGACGGCCAGGTCGGCGACCGCGTCGATGTCCTCGTCGGACAGATCCGGCGCGATCTTGACCAGCACCGGCCGGGCGGTCTCGGCGCGCACCGCGGCCAGGATCGGCCGCAGCGACTCGACGGCCTGCAGGTCGCGCAGCCCCGGGGTGTTCGGCGAGCTGACGTTGACCACCACGTAGGCGGCCGACGAGCCCACCAGCCGGGCGCTCTCGGCGTAGTCGGCGACGGCCTCGGCGGCCGGGGTGACCTTGGTCTTGCCGATGTTCACCCCGATCGGCACGTCGGCCTCGCTGCGGGACAGCCGCATGGCCAGCTGCGCGGCCCCGGCGTTGTTGAAGCCCATCCGGTTCAGCAGCGCCCGGTCGGCGGGCAGCCGGAACAGCCGCGGTTTCGGATTGCCCGGCTGGGCCTGCGCGGTCACCGTGCCGACCTCGGCGTAGCCGAATCCCAGTGCGCCCCAGGTGTGCAGGCCGTGGCCGTCCTTGTCGAACCCGGCGGCCAGCCCGAGCGGCCCGGGGAACCGCACCCCGAACACGGTGCTGGCCAGGATCGGGTCCCGCGGCGCCAGCCGCCGCCGCAGCGCCCGGCGGGCGAACCCGGGCCGGGTGAGCAGCCGCAGCACGGCGAACACCCAGGTGTGGATGCGCTCCGGCGGCACCAGGAACAACAGCCGCCGCAGCGCCCGGTAGATCACGATGTGGGCCGGCCGGCACCGAGCCGGTCGGCGGGGGTCTTCTTGCGCCGCAACAACACCCGTCGCGACCCGTCGGTGTAGAGCCGGACCCGGGTGAGTTCCCAGCCGCGGTACTCGGCCTCGATGGACAGCCGCACCGAGGCGCTGAGCCGGGTGACCTCCGGCGGCAGCCGCAGCGGCACCCACTCGTACTCGTCGGACAGGTCCTTGTCCCAGCCGGCGGGCAGCCGGCCCCGGGGCAGCGGCTCGTTCTCGTCGAGCGTGCGGGCGGTCACCGTTGCACCGCCGCGTCAGAGATCACCTGCACTCCCGCTCCCGTCCCGGACACCACATACAGGGTGCCAGACGCGGCGTCGAACGCCAGCGCATTCGGCTGCTGCACGGTGCGGTGGCGCACCCGCTGCACCGGGATGCCGGTGGACAGGTCGTAGCCGACGACGGTGTTGGTGGCGGTCTGCGACACCCAGGTCAGCCCCGCCGAGCCGGCCAGCCCGTACGGCGCGTCCGGCACCGGGTAGCGCTGGCGCAGCATGAGCGGGTCGGCGCCGTAGACCAGCAGCTCGCCGCCGCGGGTGTCGGCGACCAGCACCCGGCCCGCCGGGTCGGCGGTCATCGTGGTCGCCCCCTCGCCGGCGCGCAGCGCCAGCGCGGTGCCGGAGCCGTCCGGCTTGAGCGAGGTGACCGAGGTCTGCGCCCGGTCCAGCACCACGACCACGTCGCCCACCGCCGCCAGCGCGTCGATCCGGACGAACCCGTCGGTGCGGGCCGCGACCCGGTTCGCCGCGTCGAGGGTGAGCACCGCGCCGTCGGCGCTGCCCAGCACGACGCGGCCGTCGCCGCGCCGGGTCACCGCGGTGAACTCGGTGTCGGCGTGACCGTCCACCGCGAACGTCTCCACCCGGTCGGCGGCGATGTCGTAGCGCAGGTAGCCGCCCCGCACCGCGGCGAGCACCGACCCGTCGCCGCCGACGGCCAGCGCGGTGGCGGCGGTGGGCAGCGGCACGGTGCGCGGGGTCCCGGCGGGCAGGGCCAGCGCGGAACGCCCGTCGGGCGTGGTGCCGAGCACCACCGGGGTGGCGGTCGTCGCGTCGAACACCGCGGCCTGCCCGGCCAGCGGCAGCGGCCGGACGGTGCCGGCGGGGGAGTCGGCGGCCGGGGACACCGCCGGGGTGGCCGGTTCGGTGGTGGGTGGTGCGGTGTCGAGCGGACGGTCCGAGCACGCCCCGGTCGCCAGGGCGACGGCGAGCACCGCGGCGGTCCACCGGCGGCGGCGCGCGGTCGGGTTCACGGACGGCGGCAAGGGGCGGCTCTCGGTCGTGCGGATGGGATGTCGGTCGCCCGCCAAGTGTAGGCAACGCGGCCGCGACACCCGGCCGAGGTTGACTGACGCATATGTCAATAACAAACGGTATGGTCGAGCCATGACGGTCGCCACACCGCGTACCGACGACGGCTTCCACATCGAGGAGTGCTGGACCGGGCTGCACGCCGGCGGCTACGGGCAGGTCGGCGACGGCCGCACCTTCTCGTTCCATCTCGAGCGGGACGGCACCCTGGTGGTGCGGATCTACCGGCCGGGCCACGCCGACCCGGTGCCGACCGACGACGACGTGGTGGCCACCGCCACCCGCCGGCTCACCCACATCGACCTCGACTGCGAGCGCAGCCTGGCCGCCGCCGTGCGCGACGCGGTCGCCGGGGCGCGGCCCACCCGCTGACCGGACCCCGGGCCCGCCCCACGGTACGGTCGTCGTCGTGACTGACGCGCCGGCCATGTCGTGGGTGCAGGTGGTGGTGCTGGCGGTGCTGCAGGGGCTCACCGAGTTCCTGCCGGTGTCCTCCAGCGGGCACCTGGCCATCGCCTCCCGGGTGTTCTTCGCCGGCGACGCCGGCGCCTCGTTCACCGCGGTCACCCAGCTCGGTACCGAGGTGGCGGTGCTGGTGTACTTCGCTCGCGACATCGTCCGGCTCGTGCGAGCCTGGTGTGTGGGGCTTTTCGACGCCGCCCGGCGGGACGCCGACTACCGGCTGGCCTGGTTCGTCATCATCGGGACGATCCCGATCGGGGTGTTCGGGCTGTTGTTCACCGACGAGATCCGCACCGGCGCGCGCAACCTGTGGCTGATCGCCTCGGCGCTGGTGCTGTTCTCGTTCGTCATCGCCGCCGCCGAGCGGGTGGGCCGGCGTACCCGCGGACCGGCCGACCTGACCTGGCGCGACGCCGTCGTCGTCGGGCTGGCCCAGTGCCTGGCGCTGGTGCCGGGGGTGTCCCGGTCCGGCGCCACCATCAGCGCCGGGCTGTTCCTCGGCATGGACCGCGCACTGGCCGCCCGGTTCGGCTTCCTGCTGGCCATCCCGGCGGTGTTCGCCTCCGGGCTGTTCTCGCTGCCCGACGCGTTCGAGCCGGCCGGCACCGGGATGGCCGCGACCGGCCCGCAGCTGCTGGTCGCGACGCTGATCGCGTTCGTGGTCGGCTACGCCGCGGTGGCCTGGTTCCTGCGATTCCTGGTGCGGCACAGCATGTACTGGTTCGTCGGCTACCGCATCGCGCTCGGCGCGGTGGTGCTCGCGCTGCTCGGCGCCGGGGTGGTGAGCGCGGTATGACGGTGATCCTGCTGCGGCACGGCCGCTCCACCTCCAACACCGCCCGCACCCTGGCCGGCCGCTCGGCCGGCGTCGACCTCGACGAGCGCGGGCTGCAGCAGGCCCGCGCCCTGGTCGACCGGGTCGCCGGGCTGCCGATCCGGGCCATCGTGCGCTCGCCGCTGCTGCGCTGCCGGCGCACCGTCGAACCGCTGGCCGCCGCGCTCGGGCTGGAACCGGTCGTCGACGAACGCATCTCGGAGGTCGACTACGGCGAGTGGACCGGCCGCCCGCTCGCCGAGCTGGTGACCGAGCCGCTGTGGACGGTGGTGCAGCAGCATCCCAGCGCGGCGGTGTTCCCCGGCGGGGAGGGCCTGGCGCAGGTGCAGGCCCGGGCGGTGGCCGCGGTGCGCGAACACGACCGGCGGCTGGCCGCCGAGCACGGCGGGGACGCGCTGTGGATCGCCTGCACCCACGGCGACGTGATCAAGGCGGTGCTGGCCGACGCGCTCGGCGTGCACCTCGACGCATTCCAGCGCATCACCGCCGACCCGGCCTCGATGAGCGTGATCCGCTACACCGAGCACCGGCCGTTCGTCATCCACGTCAACCACACCGGGCCCGAGCTCACCACCGCCCTGGTGACCGTGCCGGAGACCGGCGGCGACGCCGTGGTCGGCGGGTCGACCGGGTGACGCCCCGGTATTTTGGAGGGTGCCATGGCCCGCGCAATCCACGTCTTCCGCGAACCCGACCGTTTCGTCGCCGGGACCGTCGGAGAGCCGGGGAACCGCACGTTCTACCTGCAGGCGGTGGACGACCACCGGGTCGTGTCGGTGGTGCTGGAGAAGCAGCAGGTCGCGGTGCTGGCCGACCGGATCTCCGCGCTGCTGGTCGAGATCAACCGCCGGTTCGGCACGCCGATCCCGCCGGAGACCGACGAGGTCGAGGACCTCTCGCCGCTGGTCACCCCGATCGACGCCGAGTTCCGGGTGGGCACCATGGGCCTGGGCTGGGACGCCGAGGCGCAGGCGGTGGTGGTCGAGCTGCTGGCGATGTCGGACGCCGAGTTCGACGCCTCGGTGGTGCTCGACGACGCCGAGGAGGGGCCCGACGCGCTGCGGGTGTTCCTCACCCCGCAGTCGGCACGGCAGTTCGCCGCCCGCTCGCAGCGGGTGATCGCCGCGGGCCGGCCGCCGTGCCCGCTGTGCGACGAGCCGCTGGACCCGGAGGGGCATCTGTGCGTGCGGCTCAACGGATATCGGCGCATCGCACCGGCCGGGCCCGACGATGACGCCGACCTGTGAGCCGCCCGCCCCGGACGCGCTGCACGAGGTGCTGGCGCACGGCGAGCTGACCGTCGTCGGGCGCATCCGCTCGGCGAGCAACGCCACCTTCCTGTGCGAGGCCGACCTGCACGGCCGCACCGTGCACTGCGTCTACAAACCGGTGGCGGGGGAGGCCCCGCTGTGGGACTTCCCGGACGGCACGCTGGCCGACCGCGAGTTCAGCGCCTATCTGGTGTCGGCCGAGCTGGGCTGGAACCTGGTGCCTTACACCATCATTCGTGACGACGCCCCGGCCGGGCGGGGGATGCTGCAGTGCTGGGTGGACCAGCCCGGCGACGCCGCGGGCGAGGCCCCGCCGCCCGGGCCGGACCTGGTCGACGTGGTGCCGGCCGGGCAGGTGCCGGCCGGCTACCTGGCGGTGCTGCAGGCCTACGACTACGCCGGCAACGAGGTGGTGCTGGTGCACGCCGACGACCCGCGGCTGCGCCGGCTGGCGGTGTTCGACGTGGTGATCAACAACGCCGACCGCAAGGGCGGGCACATCCTGGCCGGCACCGACGGCCGGGTCTACGGCGTCGACCACGGGGTGACCCTGCACGCCGAGGACAAGTTGCGCACCGTGCTGTGGGGCTGGGCCGGCAAACCCGTCGACGACGAGCACCTGCACGACCTGGCCCGGCTGGCCGAGCGGCTGCGCGACGGGTTCGCCGACCGGCTGCGCGCCCACCTCACCGAGCGCGAGGTGACCGCGCTGCGCGACCGGGTCGCCGCGCTGCTGGACAACCCGGTGATGCCCACCCCGGACCGGCCGCGCCCGATCCCGTGGCCCGCGTTCTGAGCCGCTCGGGGATACTTTCCCGGTGAGCCTCTCCGACGCGGCGCTGGCCGCCGAGGTGGCCGCCGAGGCCGGCCGGATGCTGCTGGCGCTGCGGTCCAAAGTCGGCTTCTGGGACCCCTACGACCTCGGCGATCTCGGCGACAAGCGCGCCAATGCCCTGATCCTGGACCGGCTGCGGGCCGCCCGGCCGCACGACGCGGTGCTGAGCGAGGAGGCCGTCGACGACCCGGCCCGGGTGGACGCCGACCGGGTGTGGATCGTCGACCCGGTCGACGGCACCTACGAGTTCTCCATCCCCGGCCGGCCGGACTGGGCGGTGCACATCGCGCTGTGGCAGCGCGGCGCCGACGGGCGCGGCGCGATCACCGACGCGGCGGTGGCGCTGCCGGCCCGCGGCGAGGTGTACCGCACCGACACCGTGGTGGGCCCGCCGCCGCGGCGGGAGGGGCCGATCCTGATCACCGCGAGCACCAGCCGCCCGCCGGCGGTGCTGTGGCGGCTGGCCGAGCTGCTCGACGTCCGGCTGGTGCGCATCGGCTCGGCCGGGGCCAAGGCGATGGCGGTGGTGCGCGGCGAGGTCGACGCCTACCTGCACGCCGGCGGGCAGTGGGAGTGGGACTCGGCCGCCCCGGCCGGCGTGGTGCTGGCCGCCGGGCTGCACGCCTCCCGCATCGACGGCTCGCCGCTGGTCTACAACCGGCCCGACCCGTACCTGCCGGACCTGCTCATGTGCCGTCCGGAGCTGGCCGACACCCTGCTGGAGGCGATCCGCCAGGCCTGACCGGGCGCCCGCACCGGCGACCATGGCGAGGCCGATCGCGGCGCACACCTTAAAGTCGAGGGCATGCAAGCGTGGTCGGCGCCAGACGTCCCGAAACTCGCCGGAACCGGGCCCGCGTTGCGGCTGTACGACAGCGCCGACCGCCAGGTGCGGCCGGTCGCGCCGGGGCCCACCGCGAGGATGTACGTCTGCGGCATCACCCCCTACGACGCCACCCACCTCGGGCACGCGGCCACCTACCTGACGTTCGACCTGGTGCACCGGCTGTGGCTGGACGCCGGGCACGACGTGCACTACGTGCAGAACGTCACCGACGTCGACGACCCGTTGTTCGAGCGCGCCGAGCGCGACGGGGTGGACTGGCGCGAGCTGGGCACCCGGGAGACCGAGCTGTTCCGCACCGACATGGCCGCGCTGCGGGTGCTGCCGCCGCGCGACTACGTCGCGGCCACCGAGGCCATCGCCGAGGTGATCGAGCTGGTCGAGAAGCTGCTGGCCGCCGGTGCGGCCTACGTCGTCGACGATCCGCAGTACCCCGACGTCTACTTCCGCGCCGACGCCACCGCGCAGTTCGGCTACGAGTCCGGCTACGACCGCGCCACCATGGACCGGCTGTTCGCCGAGCGCGGCGGCGACCCGCAGCGCCCCGGCAAGCACGACCGGCTCGACGCGTTGCTGTGGCGGGCACAGCGGCCGGGGGAGCCGAGCTGGCCGTCGCCGTTCGGCCCGGGCCGGCCCGGCTGGCACATCGAGTGCGCGGCGATCGCGCTGAGCCGGCTCGGTGCCGAGATCGACATCCAGGGCGGCGGCAGCGACCTGATCTTCCCGCACCACGAGTTCTCCGCCGCGCACGCCGAGTGCGTGACCGGGGAGCGCCGGTTCGCCCGGCACTACGTGCACGCCGGGATGATCGGCTGGGACGGCCACAAGATGAGCAAGAGCCGCGGCAACCTGGTGCTGGTGTCGCGGTTGCGCACCGACGGCGTGGACCCGGCGGCGATCCGGCTCGGCCTGCTCGCCGGGCACTACCGCGCCGACCGGTTCTGGAGCGACGAGGTGCTCGAGGCCGCCAACGCCCGGCTGCACCGCTGGCGCAGCGCCGTCGCGCTGCCGTCCGGACCGGACCCGGCCGACCTGGTGGCCCGGGTGCGCACCTACCTGGCCGACGACCTGGACACCCCGAAGGCGCTCGCCGCCATCGACGCCTGGTGCGCCGATGCGCTGGCGCACGGCGGCGACGTCGCCGACGCGGGTGCCACCGTCGCCACGATGACCGACGCACTACTGGGGGTGGAACTGCGACATGCGTGACCGGGTCGTGCTGATCACCGGCGCCGCCGGCGGCGTCGGCGCCGAACTCACCCGCCGGCTGCACGCCCGCGGCGCCCGGCTGGTGCTGACCGATCTCACCGCGGCGTCGCTGGCGGAGCTGGCCGGGCCGCTCGACGCCGACCGCGTGCTGACCCGCGCCGCCGACGTGCGCGACCCGGCCGCCGTGCAGGCCGTCGCCGACGCGGCGGTCGAGCGGTTCGGCGGGATCGACGTGGTGGTCGCCAACGCCGGCATCGCCACCTACGGCTCGGTGCTGCGGGTGGACCCGGACGCCTTCAAACAGCTCGTCGACGTGAACGTGGTCGGGGTGTTCAACACGGTGCGGGCCGCGCTGCCCGCGGTGATCGAACGACGCGGCTACGTGCTGATCGTCTCGTCGCTGGCCGCGTTCGCCGCCGCGCCCGGCATGGCGCCCTACGACGCGGCCAAGGCCGCCGTGGAGCACTTCGCCAACGCGCTGCGCATGGAGGTGGCCCACCTCGGGGTGGCCGTCGGCTCGGCGCACATGTCCTGGATCGACACCCCGATGGTGCGCGACGCCAAGGACGATCTGCCGGCCTTCCGCCGGATGCTGGCCACGCTGCCGGGCCCGCTGTCGCGCACCACCTCGGTGTCGGCGTGCGGGGCGGCGTTCGTGAAGGGCATCGAGGGGCGCAAGGCGCGGATCTACTGCCCGCGCTGGGTGGGGCTGATGCGCTGGCTCAAGCCGCTGCTGTCCACCCGGGTGGGGATGGCGCCGGTGCTGCGCACCGCCCCGGAGCTGATCGCCCAGATGGACGAGCAGGTGGCCGCGCTCGGCCGGTCCACCAGCGCCCGGTTCACCGACTAGCGGCCGAAGTTCGGCCCGCCCGGGCCGCGGCGGCGCAGGTAGCGCTCGAACTCGGCGGCCAGCGCGTCGCCGTCGATCTTGCCGAGCAGTTCGTGCATGTCCAGCTCGGCGTCGCCGCGCTGCTCCAGCGCCGCGACGTACTCGGCGAGCTCCTCGTCCTCGGCGGTCATCTCGCTGACCGCCTGCTCCCACTCCTCGGCCTGCTCGGGCAGGTCGTCGAGGGGCACCTCGATGTCGAGCACGTCCTCGACGCGGCGCAGCAGCGCCACGGTGGCCTTCGGGTTCGGCGGCTGCGACACGTAGTGCGGCACCGCCGCCCAGAACGTCACGGCCGGGATCCCGGCCTGCACGCAGGCGTCCTGGAACACCCCGGCGATCCCGGTCGGGCCCTCGTAGCGGGTCTGCTCCAGGCCGAACAGCCGGGCCGACTCCGGCGAGTAGGCCGCCCCGGACACCGGCACCGGCCGGGTGTGCGGGGTGTCGGCCAGCAGCGCCCCGAGGATCACCACGTGCTGCACGTTGAGCTTGTCGGCGATGGCCAGCAGCTCGGCGCAGAAGCTGCGCCAGCGCATGTTGGGCTCCACCCCGTGCATCAGCACCACGTCGCGGTTGCTGCCCGGTGGCCGGCAGTGGCTGATGTGCATCGACGGCCACACCAACTCCCGGGTCACCCCGTCGACCTGGCGGATCACCGGCCGGTTGACCTGGTAGTCGTAGTACGACTCGTCGTCGATCTCCATGAGCGGCTCGGCCTCCCAGATCGCGTCGAGGTGCTCGAGCGCATCACTGGCGGCATCGCCCGCGTCGTTCCAGCCCTCGAACGCCGCCACGAGGACGGTGTCGCGCAGTTCGGGCAGGCGGGCGCCGCTGGGGTCGGACGGTCTCACGTAGCCAGCGTAGAACCTCTTCGGGACCAATGGCCCTGTTGGTCGTCCGGAGCGGCGGACCCGCCGACTACCCTGGGACCGTGACCTCTGCTTCCGCCCGAACCACCTATGACACCGACCTGCTGGACGTGCTCTCGCGGCGCGTGCTGGTGGCGGACGGTGCAATGGGCACCCAGCTGCAGGCCGCCGAGCTCACCCTCGATGACTTCAACCAGCTCGAGGGCTGCAACGAGATCCTGAACGTGACCCGGCCGGACGTCATCGAGGGGATCCACCGCGCCTACCTCGAGGCCGGTGCCGACGCGGTGGAGACCAACACCTTCGGCTGCAACCTGTCCAACCTCGGCGACTACGACATCGCCGACCGGATCCGCGAGCTGTCGCTGGCCGCCACCCGCATCGCCCGCCGGGTGGCCGACGAGATGAGCACCCCGGACCGGCGCCGCTACGTGCTCGGCTCGATGGGCCCGGGCACCAAGCTGCCCACCCTGGGCCACATCGGCTACGCCGAGATCCGCGACGCCTACCTCGAGGCCGCGCTCGGCATGCTCGACGGCGGCGCCGACGCCATCCTGGTGGAGACCTGCCAGGACCTGCTGCAGCTCAAGGCCGCCGTGGTGGGCTCGCGCCGGGCGATGCGGCGGGCCGGCCGGTTCGTGCCGGTGATCGCGCACGTCACCGTCGAGACCACCGGCACCATGCTGCTGGGCAGCGAGATCGGCGCCGCGCTGGCCGCGGTGGAACCGCTCGGCGTGGACGTGATCGGGCTGAACTGCGCGACCGGCCCGGCCGAGATGAGCGAGCACCTGCGCTACCTGTCCCGGCACGCGCGCATCCCGGTGTCGGTGATGCCCAACGCCGGGCTGCCCGAACTCGGGCCCGACGGGGCGGTCTACCCGCTGCAGCCCGACGAGCTCGCCGAGGCGCTGTCCGGCTTCGTCAGCGAGTACGGACTGTCGCTGGTCGGCGGCTGCTGCGGCACCACGCCCGAACACATCCGCAGGGTGGTCGAGGCGATCGGACGGCGCGCCCCGGCCCCGCGGCAGGTCAGCTCCGAGCCGGCCCTGTCGTCGCTGTACACCGCGGTGCCGTTCCACCAGGACGCCTCGGTGCTGATGATCGGCGAGCGCACCAACGCCAACGGCTCCAAGGCGTTCCGCGAGGCGATGATCGCCGAGGACTGGCAGCGCTGCCTGGACATCGCAAAGGAGCAGACCCGCTCCGGCGCGCACGTGCTGGATCTGTGCGTGGACTACGTGGGCCGCGACGGCGCCGCCGACATGGCCGAGCTGGCGAGCCGGCTGGCCACCTCCTCGACGCTGCCGATCATGCTGGACTCCACCGAGACCGAGGTGCTCCGAACGGGTCTGGAGCACCTCGGCGGCCGGTGCGCGGTGAACTCGGTGAACTACGAGGACGGCGACGGGCCGGACTCGCGGTTCCACAAGACGATGGAGCTGGTGGCCGAGCACGGCGCGGCCGTGGTGGCGCTGACCATCGACGAGGAGGGCCAGGCCCGCACCGCCGAGAAGAAGGTCGCCATCGCCGAGCGGCTCATCGACGACATCACCAACAACTGGGGGCTGGAGAAGTCGGCGATCCTCGTCGACACGCTGACCTTCACCATCTGCACCGGGCAGGAGGAGTCCCGCCGCGACGGGCTGGAGACCATCGAGGCGATCCGCGAGCTCAAGCGCCGCCACCCGGACGTGCAGACCACGCTCGGGCTGTCGAACATCTCGTTCGGCCTCAACCCCGCGGCCCGCCAGGTGCTCAACTCGGTGTTCCTGCACGAGTGCCGGCAGGCCGGGCTGGACTCGGCGATCGTGCACGCCAGCAAGATCCTGCCGATCAGCCGGATCCCCGAGGAGCAGCGCCGGGTCGCGCTCGACCTCATCTACGACCGCCGCCGGGAGGACTACGACCCGCTGGCCGAGCTGATGCGGATGTTCGAGGGCGTGTCGACCGCGTCGTCGCGGCAGACCCGCGCCGAGGAACTGGCCAAACTGCCGGTGCTGGAACGGCTCGCGCAGCGCATCGTCGACGGCGAGCGCAACGGGCTGGAGGCCGACCTCGACGAGGCCATGCAGCTCAAGCCGCCGCTGGACATCATCAACGACAACCTGCTGGCGGGCATGAAGACCGTCGGCGAGCTGTTCGGCTCCGGCCAGATGCAGCTGCCGTTCGTGCTGCAGTCGGCCGAGGTGATGAAGGCCGCGGTGGCCTACCTCGAGCCGCACATGGAGCGCAGCGCCGACGACGCCGGCAAGGGCCGCATCGTGTTGGCCACCGTCAAGGGCGACGTGCACGACATCGGCAAGAACCTCGTCGACATCATCCTGAGCAACAACGGCTACGAGGTCGTCAACATCGGCATCAAGCAGCCGATCAACACCATCCTCGAGGTGGCCGAGGACAAGCGCGCCGACGTGATCGGCATGTCCGGGCTGCTGGTGAAGTCCACCGTGGTGATGAAGGAGAACCTCGAGGAGATGAACGCGCGCGGGGTGGCGCAGAAGTACCCCGTGCTGCTCGGCGGGGCGGCGCTCACCCGCACCTACGTCGAGAACGATCTCGCCGAGATCTACGAGGGCGAGGTGTATTACGCGCGCGACGCGTTCGAGGGCCTGAAGCTGATGGACACCATCATGGCCGCCAAGCGCGGTGAGGCGCCGGACCCGGACAGCCCGGAGGCGGTCGCCGCGCGGGCCAAGGAGGCCGAACGGCGGGCCCGCCACGAGCGCTCGAAACGCATTGCGGCCGAACGCAAGGCCAACCAGCAGCCGGTCGAGGTGCCGGAGCGCTCGGACGTCGCCGTCGATGTCGAGGTGCCCACACCGCCGTTCTGGGGCACCCGGGTGGTCAAGGGCATCCCGGTGGCCGAGTACACCGGCCTGATCGACGAGCGCGCGCTGTTCCTGGGCCAGTGGGGGCTGCGCGGGGTGCGCGGCGGCGAGGGCCCGAGCTACGAGGAGCTCGTCGAGACCGAGGGCCGGCCGCGGCTGCGGTACTGGCTGGACCGGCTGGCCACCGACGGGGTGCTGGCCCACGCCGCGGTGGTCTACGGCTACTTCCCGGCGGTGTCGGAGCGCGACGACGTCGTCATCCTGACCGAGCCGCGCCCGGACGCCCCGGAGCGGTTCCGGTTCACCTTCCCGCGCCAGCAGCGCGGCCGGTTCCTGTGCATCGCCGACTTCGTGCGCTCGCGTGAGCTGGCGGTGCGCCACGACCAGGTCGACGTGCTGCCGTTCCAGCTGGTCACCATGGGCCAGCCGATCGCCGACTACGCCAACGAGCTGTTCGCAGCCAACGCCTACCGCGACTACCTCGAGGTGCACGGGCTCGGGGTGCAGCTCACCGAGGCGCTGGCCGAGTACTGGCACCGGCGGGTGCGCGAGGAGCTGCGGTTCGCCGACCGGCAGATGGCGGACGAGGACCCGGAACGGGTGGAGGACTACTTCAAGCTCGGCTACCGCGGGGCGCGGTTCTCGTTCGGCTACGGCGCCTGCCCGAACCTCGAGGACCGGGTCAAGATGATGCAGCTGCTCGAGCCGGAGCGGATCGGGGTGACCCTGTCCGAGGAGCTGCAGCTGCACCCGGAGCAGTCCACCGACGCGTTCGTGCTGCACCACCCGGAGGCCAAGTACTTCAACGTGTGACGCCGTGACACAATGACGGCATGCGAGCGGTGCTGTGGGACATGGACGGCACCCTCGTCGACTCCGAGAAGCTCTGGGACGTCGCCATGCACGCGCTCTACGAGCGGCTCGGCGGCGTGCTCACCCCCGAGGTCCGCGAGACGACCGTCGGCGGCTCCTCGGAGTCGGTGATGCGCATCGTCTACGCCGACCTCGGCCTGGACCCGCACCCGGAGGCGATGGCCGCCGACGCCGACTGGCTGCACGACCATGTCGGTGACCTGTTCGCGTCGGGGCTGCCCTGGTGCGACGGCGCCCGCGAGCTGCTCGACGCGCTGGCCGGCGCCGGGGTGCCGATGGCGCTGGTCACCAACACCCGCCGCGACCTCACCGAGCGCGCGCTGGAAAGCATTGGCCGGCACTACTTCTCGATCACCGTGTGCGCCGACGAGGTGCCCGAGGGCAAGCCCGCGCCGCACCTGTACCGGCGGGCCGCCGACCTGCTCGGGCTGGCCCCGCACGAGTGCCTGGCGGTGGAGGACTCGCCGGTCGGCACCCTGGCCGCCGAACGGGCCGGCTGCCCGGTGCTGGTGGTGCCCAACGACGTCGAGGTGCCCGCCGGCCCGCGCCGCCGGCACATCGGTTCGCTGGCCGAGCTGGACCCGGCCCGGATGCGGGCCCTGCACGCCGAACTCACCGGGATTTCCGTCGACCCGGCCCGCTGACCGCTAGTGTGGTTCGGGTCACACGATCCGGCGGAAGGGCGTCAGATGGACGACGAATCCGGCCGTAGGAACCGGGTGGTCCGCATCGCCGCCGTTGCCGCGCTGGGCGGGCTGCTGTTCGGCTACGACAGTGCGGTGATCAACGGGGCGGTCGCCGCGGTGCAGGACGAGTTCGGTATCGGCAACTACACCCTGGGCTTCGCGGTGGCCTCCGCGCTGCTCGGGGCGGCGGCCGGGGCGCTGACCGCCGGACGGCTGGCCGACCGGATCGGCCGGTTGTGGGTGATGAAGATCGCCGCGGTGCTGTTTTTCATCAGCGCGTTCGGCACCGGCCTGGCCACCGGGGTGTGGATGGTGGTGCTGTTCCGCGTCGTCGGCGGCATCGGGGTCGGGGTGGCCTCGGTCATCGCGCCGGCCTACATCGCCGAGACCTCCCCGGCCCACATCCGCGGCCGGCTCGGTTCGCTGCAGCAGCTGGCCATCGTCACCGGCATCTTCCTGTCGCTGGCCGTCGACTACCTGCTCGCCGAGCTCGCCGGCGGGTCCCGGGAACAGCTCTGGCTGGGGCTGGCCGCCTGGCGGTGGATGTTCATCGTGATGGCGGTGCCCGCGGTGGTCTACGGCGCGCTGGCGTTCACCATCCCGGAGTCCCCGCGCTACCTGGTGGCCAGCTACCGGATCCCGGAGGCGCGGCGGGTGCTGTCGGCGCTGCTCGGGCAGAAGAACCTGGAGCTGACGATCACCCGGATCCAGGAGTCGCTGCGGTCGGAGAAGCCGCCGTCCTGGCGGGATCTGCGGAAACCCACCGGGGGCCTGTACGGGATCGTGTGGGTGGGCCTGTTCCTGTCGATCTTCCAGCAGTTCGTCGGGATCAACGTGATCTTCTACTACTCGAACGTGCTGTGGGAGGCGGTCGGGTTCGACGAGAGCCAGGCCTTCGTCATCACGGTGATCACCTCGGTGACCAACATCGTCACCACGCTCATCGCGATCGCGCTCATCGACCGGGTGGGGCGGCGGCCGCTGCTGCTGGTCGGTTCCGCCGGGATGGCCGTCACCCTGGGCACCATGGCGGTGATCTTCGGCACCGCGCCGCAGGTGGACGGGCAGCCGCAGCTCGGACCGCTGGCCGGGCCGGTCGCCCTGGTGGCGGCCAACCTGTTCGTGGTGGCCTTCGGCATGTCGTGGGGCCCGGTGGTGTGGGTGCTGCTGGGGGAGATGTTCCCGAACCGGATCCGGGCCGCCGCGCTGGGGCTGGCCGCGGCCGGGCAGTGGGTGGCGAACTGGGCGATCACCGTGACCTTCCCGGAGCTGCGTAACGTGCTCGGCTTCGCCTACGGCTTCTACGCGCTGTGCGCGGTGCTGTCGCTGGTGTTCGTGGCGACCTGGGTGCGGGAGACCAAGGGCCGCACGCTGGAGGACATGCACGCCGAGGTGCCCCGGCACTGACCACGGCGGGCATGAAACAATGGCCGGTTGTGAAGACCTTCGACGCGCTGTTCGCCGAACTCAGCGAGAAGGCGCGTACCCGACCGGCCGGCAGCGGCACCGTCGCCGCCCTCGACCGCGGTGTGCACGGGCTGGGCAAGAAGATCCTCGAGGAGGCCGGTGAGGTCTGGCTGGCGGCCGAGCACGAGTCCGACGACGCGCTGGCCGAGGAGATCAGCCAGTTGCTGTACTGGACCCAGGTGCTCATGCTGGCGCGGGGCCTGACCCTCGACGACATCTACCGGAAGCTGTGATGAACGCTGACCGCCCGCTGCGGGTCGCGGTGCCGAACAAGGGCACGCTCAGCGAGCCCGCCGCCGCGATCCTGGCCGAGGCCGGTTACCGCCGCCGCTCCGACTCCAAGGATCTGACCGTCATCGACCCGGTCAACAACGTCGAGTTCTTCTTCCTGCGGCCCAAGGACATCGCCATCTACGTCGGCTCCGGGCAGCTCGACTTCGGCATCACCGGCCGGGACCTGGCCGCCGAGTCGAACGCGCCGGTGCGCGAGCGGCTCGCGCTCGGGTTCGGCGGCTCGACGTTCCGCTACGCGGCCCCGGCCGGGCGGGACTGGAAGGTCGAGGACCTGGAGGGCAAGCGGATCGCCACCGCGTTCCCGAACCTGGTCCGCAAGGACCTCGCCGCCCGCGGCGTGACCGCCACCGTGATCCGGCTGGACGGGGCGGTGGAGATCTCCATCCAGCTCGGCGTGGCCGACGCGATCGCCGACGTGGTGGGTTCCGGGCGCACCCTGAGCCTGCACGGGCTGGTGCCGTTCGGCGACCCGCTGTGTGTCTCGGAGGCGGTGCTCATCGAGCGCGTGGAACCGGACCCGGCCAGTGCCGCCGCCCGCGACCAGCTCGCCGCCCGGGTGCAGGGCGTGGTGTTCGGCCAGCAGTACCTGATGCTCGACTACGACTGCCCGCGCAGCGTGCTGGACCGGGCCACCGCCGTCACCCCGGGCCTGGAGTCGCCGACCATCGCACCGCTGGCCGACCCGGACTGGGTGGCGGTGCGGGCCATGGTGCCGCGCCGCGACGTCAACGCGATCATGGACGAGCTCGCCGCCATCGGCGCAAAGGCCATCCTGGCCACCGAGATCCGGTTCTGCCGCTTCTAGCCGCGGCCGGGTGCTAGCGTGCGGCAATGACCCACGTCGTCGTGCTGCTGCTGGCCCTGTTGATCGGCGTGGTGGCCGGGCTGCGGTCGCTGCTCGCGCCCGCCGTGCTGAGCTGGGCCGCCGCGCTGGGCTGGATCGTCCTCGACGGGACCTGGGTGCGGTGGCTGGCCCATCCCGCCGCGGTCGCGGTGCTGACCGTGCTGGCCGTGGTGGAGCTGGTGTTCGACCAGCTGCCCGGCACCCCGGACCGCACCACCCCGGTGCCCTTTCTGGGCCGGCTGGTCTGCGGCGGGTTCGCGGGCGCGGTGGTCGGCACCGCGTGGGGCTATCCGTTCGGCGGACTGGGCACGGGTCTGATCGGCGCGGTGCTCGGCACCCTCGGCGGGGCCGCCTTCCGCGCCGGCCTGACCGCCCGCGCCGGCCGCCCGGCGCTGGTCGCGCTGGCCGAGGATCTGCTCGCCGTGGCCGGCGGTGTGGTGGTGGCCGCACTGGTCTCGGCGGTGTGAGACCCGCCCCCGCAACCGGATTCAGACGCTGCCGGCGGTGACGGCCCGGCCCGCCACCAGCTGGGCGGCGACCGTGGCCACCCGTGCCCCGAGCTGCCGGCAGGTGCGCAGGTCGGCGTCGGGCACCGCCCCGGGCCCGGCGTCGACATCGGTCTGGGTGCCGGCGCCGAGGAAGAACCCCGGCCGGTTCAGGTCGTGTTCGCTTGCGTCCGAACGGTTCCAGCCGGCCACCAGACCCAGGCTCACCCAGTGCATGTGGTGCTGGGCGGCGAACACCGCCAGCGAGGTCAGGGTGTGCAGCTTGTCGCCGCTCCTGGCGCCGGAGTTGGTGAACCCGGCGGCCACTGCTCGGCCAGCACGGCGGTGTGGCCGAACCGGGAGCCGACGTGGTAGGCCATGCGATCACGGGGTGGATCATGTTGTGCGACATCAGGATTCCCTTCCGTACTGGGCGGCAACCTCGGCGTAGCGCCGGGTCCGGCTGGGCAGTGGCTCGCCGGCCAGGTGCGCGGCGAGCCGGCCCAGTAGGCGTGGGTACCGGGGCCGGAGCCGTGGGCGTCGTCGACGCCGAGCCCGCGGTGGGTGAAGCGCAGCAGGGTGCCGTCCCCGTCGGGGGTGAGTTCGTAGCGCACCACCGACGGTCCGACGACGGCGCGGCGGGTCCCACACCGGGATCCGGCCGGTCACGGTCTTGACCTCGGGCGGGGGTCGATGGTGGTCGGGCCGAACCAGCGGCCCCGGTGGGCCGGGTCGGTGATCGCCGCCCAGACGGTCTCGACGGGGTAGGGCAGCCGCCGCTCGAACACCAGCGCCGCGCGGTCCCCGGTGATGCGGATCCGCCCCGCCCCGCCGCTCATTCGGTGCCGCCGTGGGTGTCGTGCAGGTGCCGCTCCAGGGCGTCGGGGTGGGCGCTCCAGAACCGCAGGTAGCGCTCCAGCCAGGTGTCGACGGCGGCCAGGCCGTCGGCGCGCAGCGCGTAGATGCGCCGCCCGGCGTCCGGGCGGACCTCGACCAGCCCCACCTCGCGCAGCACCCGCAGGTGCCGCGACACGGTGGGCTGGGTCAGCCCGGGCAGCGTGGCGACCAGCCCCCCGGCGGTCCGCTCACCCTCGGTGAGCGCGTCGAGCAGCGCGTGGTCACCCCATCCGCTGCACCAGCAGGGTCTGCGCGCTGCTGCCCACGCAGCCGTCCCGGTCGTACACCTCGGCGGTGGTCACCCCGATCCCGTCCGGGCCGATCGAGGCCCGCGCCCGCACCGCGAAGTCGGTGCCCCGCGGCAGCCGGTGCAGGTGCACCACCGTGTCGGTGTTCATGAACACGAACCGGCGCGGATCCAGCACCGCGCCGATGCCGTTGGCCGAGTCCACCACCGCGGCCAGCCGCTGCAGCGGGGTCGGTTCCGCACCCTCGACCACCGCCGACCGCGGGGTCAGCCAGCTCACCGCGTCGGCACCCGGCTCGCTGCGCTGCGCCCGCCAGTCCACCGTCTCCAGGTAGCCGGGCGCGCCCAGCCAGCCGTGGTCGACCGGGACCGCCGCGCCCTCGGTCAGCGGGGGATGCCGGTCGCCGGCCACGTCGGCGGTGTCGGAGGTGGCCAGCAGCCAGGCGTGCAGCCGGGCCACCGGGCGGCGGCCGCCGTCCGGCCGCTGCGCCAGCAGTTCGGCGGCGTGCAACGCGATCCGCGTCCCGGGCCGTTCCACCCAGGTCCGGGCCCACAGCGGTGCCACCGGGACCGGGCCGAGGATGTCCATCGCCAGCCGGCCGATGCGCTGCCCGGAGCCGGCGGTGGCGTCCTCGACCAGCTTGGTCATCAGCGCCAGCGGGGGAGAGCCGTGCTGGATGTTCGGGTCCCAGTTGCTGCGGGTGTCCGGGGTGGACTCGAACACGGCGAACGCGTCGTCACCGCGCCCGCGCCGGTAGTAGTAGCCGATCATTCAGGAGTAGCCGATCGTTCCGATGGTTCCGGTGGCCAGCCCGGGTACGGCGGCGGGGCGCCGCCGAAGCTCGGGCAGTGGGTTCGGTGGGCACACCAGTCGCACAGTCGCGACGGGTTGGGCCGGAAGTCGCCGGTCCGGCCGGCCGCGCGGATCGCCCGCCACATCGCCATCAGCGTGCGCTCGAACCGCAGCAGCTCGTCGTGGTCGGGGGTGTAGTCGAGCACCTCGCCGTCGGCCAGGTACAGCAGCCGCAGCCGGGCGGGCACCACGTCGCGCGACCGCAGCAGCGCGACCGCGTAGAACTTCATCTGGAACAGCGCCTTGGCCTCGGCCTGCGCCCGGGCCTGCGGCGGGGCCTTGCCGGTCTTGTAGTCCACCACCCGCACCTCGCCGGTGGGGGCGACGTCGATGCGGTCGAGGTAGCCGCGCAGCAGCGTGCCGTCGGCGAGTTCGACCTCCACGTACTGCTCGCAGGCCTGCGGGTCGAAGCGGCGCGGGTCCTCCAGTCGGTAGTAGCCGGCCAGCAGCGCGCGGGCCTGCTCCAGCAGCTGCGCCCGGGCCGCGGCGTCGAACTGCCCGGCCAGCTCCGGCCGCTCGGCCGCCAGCCGCTGCCAGGCCGGATCCAGCAGCGCCAGCGCCGCTTCCGGGCCGCGCTCCGGGGCCGGCAGGGCGAACAGCGCCTCGAGCGCGGCGTGCACCAGCGATCCCCGCAGCTGGGCCGGGGTGGACGGCTCGGGCAGCCGGTCGATGGCGCGGAACCGGTACAGCAGCGGGCACTGCTTGAAGTCCGCCGCCCGCGACGGCGACAGCGCGGGCCGCCGCAGGGTCGCCGCGCCGTCGTCCATGCCGGTGAGCCTAGGGCGGGGCCCCGACACGAAAACCCCAACCCCCGGCACACGCCCGCCGGGC
>NZ_CALDGS010000171.1 GCF_937941905.1 uncultured Mycolicibacterium sp.
CCGACACACCCGACACCGAAACACCAACACCACCAACAAACCCCACCAACACGCGCTCGAGGCGGCGGGCCAGTTCGGTGACGTCGACGTCGGCCAGCGGATGGTCGTGGCCGAGGGTGCTCAGGGCCAGTTCGTCGCCCAGGCCGGAGAAGACCAGGCCGAAGCCGCCGACGAAGCCGGAGTTGGTCATCATCGCCGAGGCCCGCACGCCGGCGAAGTCCAGCGCGAAGGTCAGCGGCAGGAAGTCGACGACCACCCGCTGGTTGCGCCGGTCCGGGCCGTTGTCGGCCCGGTCCAGGGAGTAGGCCGGAAAACGCTGGTGGCTCAGGGCCTCCTGGATCCGGCCGTCGACGTGACGGCAGAAATCGGCCACCGTGGTGTCCGGTGTCGCCGAGAGCACCAGCGGCACCACACCGGCGAGCATGCCGGGCAGCGTGCGCGCCTCCGGGGTGACCCGCCGGCTCACCGGCAGGTCGAGCACGATGTCGGAGCCCTCGGTACTCCAGTGCCGGAACAGCACCGCGCACGCGGCGGTGATGATCGAGGCCCGGGGCATGTTCCAGGCCTCGGCGAGTTCGTCGACGCGGGCCACGATCGACGGGTCCAGCGGCACCGGTTCGGTGGGCCAGGACGGTTCGTCGGCCCCGCCGGCCGACGGGGCCGGCCCGGCGGGCTGGTGGGACGAGCCGTCCTCGGACGGCAGGTTGGCCAGCCAGTAGTCACGGTCGGCGGCGTGGTCGGCGGACTGTTCGTAGGCGGTCTCGAGGTCGACCAGGTCGCGCAGGGTGCCGAAGAACGCCGGCGGGATGGGTTCGCCGGAGACCGCCGCGGAGTACACCGCGGCGATCCGGTTGCCGATCAGGCCGAGCCCGGTGCCGTCGATGACGATGTGGTGGAAGCAGGCGAACAGGTAGTACTCGTCGTCGCGGGTCTGGAACAGCACGAACCGGAACAGCGGTCCGGACAACGGCATCGGCTCGCGCTGGATGGCCGCCGCGCGCCGGCGCACCTCGTCGGCGGGGTCGGCCGCTTCGGTGAGGTCGACGTACTCCAGTGGCACGTCCGGGAAGTCGACCGGGGTCTGCAGGACGCGGCCGTCTTGTTCGTGGATGGCCACCCGCACCGGCTCGGCCTCCTCGACGACGCGTTGGATCGCCCACTGCAGGGCGTCGTACTCGACCGGGCCGTCGATGCGCACCAGCAGGCCGAGCTGCCAGTCCGCCCCGAGCCGGCCGAGTTCCTGTTCCAGCCAGATATCGAGTTGAGCGCGCGTCAGCGGCAGCGCCCGGCCGGTCAGTTCGTCCACGATCCCCGCCTCCCGGTCCACCGGCTCCGTCACCCCTCCGCCAGTCGGTCGCGCAGGCTCTTCGGCCGGATGTCGGGCCAGTTCCGTTCGATGTACTCCAGCGCCGAAGCCCGGTCGAGTTCGCCGGTGACGACCTTCCAGCCGGCTGGCACCTCGGCGAAGGTCGGCCAAAGACTGTGTTGCTCTTCTTCGTTCACCAGGACGAAGAAGCGCCCGTTGTCATCGTCGAACGGATTGGTGGTCAACGAGCCTCCAGGCGACCAATATTTACGGTGGCGTAACGCGTTCTAAGTTACAACGCGCGTTGTCCCACGTCATTTGCCGTGACGCAGGTCACACTTCAGGGTTGCGTTCCAGCTGAACGCGCCGTGCTCTACGATCCGCTGGCCCTCACGTCAGCCTTTGACGCGTACGAAAGATAACCCAACCGGGTTCGCCAGAAGAGCAATTTGACGCATGTGAAACATCTTGCCCGACGAAGTCCGGCGCCGTGGTGGAAGTTTGCGATATTCGCACCTACTCGCGAGTACGCCGCGGGTGCTCAGGCCCGACGGCCCGCCGCGGCGGCCTGTTCGAGCAGGTCGGCAGCCCGCGCGGCGCCCTTGGCCGGGTCGGTGATCCGCTCGGCGAGGCGGCGGGCCCGCTCCCGGTACTCCGGGGCCAGGATCATGCGCAGGTCCGAGACCAGGGTCTGGCGGGTCGCCGTGGAGAACCGCCGCGCGGTACCCACGCCCAGCCGCCGCACCGAGCCGGCGGAGACCGCGTGCGCCATGTCCCAGTACAGGATGAGCTGGGGCACCCCGGCCCGCATCCCGATCGGTGTGGTCCCCGAGCCGCCGTGGTGCACCAGGGCCCGGCAGGCGGGGAACACCTTCGCGTAGTTGACCGCCCGCACCACCTTGACCCGGTCGGTGTCCGGGTGGTCGGAGAAATCGGTGCCGGCGGCACCGATCAGCGCGCGTTCGCCCAGCTCGGCGGCCGCGGCGGCGATCATGTCGATGGTCTCGGCCGGCGACTCCACCGGGATGCTGCCGAACCCGAAGAAGATCGGCGGTGATCCCGCCGCGATCCAGTCCAGGACCTCGGCGTCGGCGTCGGTCTCCAGCTCCAGCGACAGTGCCCCGACGAACGGTCGCTGGTCGCGGTAGCGGGCCCACTCGGCGGCCAGGCCCGGGAAGCAGGCCTCGTCGTAGGCCTGGATCTCCAGCGAGCCGGCCTCGGTGATCCGGCGCGGGGCCGATCCGCGGACCTTCGGCAGGCCCAGCTCGCGGCGCTGGGTCTGCTCGACGTTCTTCATCACCCGCCAGGACAGCCACCAGAACCCCGCCATCAGGCGGCGGCCCAGCGCCGGCGGCAGGACGGTCACCACCCGCCCGTTCGGGCGCAGCGGGAAGTAGTGCAGTGTGGCCAGCGGAATGCCGTGGAATTCGGCCACGTTCGCCGCGGCGTCCTCGAAGTTGATGCCGGTGAAGATGAGGTCGGCCCCCTCGGCCAGGGTGACCAGCGTGCTGCTCATCTCCTGCCAGCCGCGCAGCAGCGGCCCGCCGATGGCGATCCGGGCCCGGAGCATGGTGCGCAGCCGCCACGGGTAGCGGAAGAAGCAGGTCCAGAAGTCGCGGTGGGCGTCCAGGATGGACCGCGAGTCCGGGCCGAAGCCCACCCCCTTGAGGCCGACCGACTCGACGAAGTCCACCAGGTCCGGCGGCACGGCCATCCACACCTCGTGGCCCCGGCGCACGAGTTCCCGGCCGACGGCGGCGTTGGGCTCGATGTCCCCGCGGCTGCCCCAGCTTGCGAGTACGAATTTCATTGCGGCGGTGACTCTACCGGTGTGCTGCGCCGGCCCCGCCGGCCAGCAGTTCGCGCAGGTACCGGGGCGGTTTGAGGTTCAGCAGCCGGCTGCGGTCGGCCTTGAGGTCGGCGTAGTCGAGGGCGGCCACCTGCTCGGGTGTGTAGGGCAGCACCGACTCCGGGGTACCGCGCCGCACGAACCCCACCCCCTGGTCGCACCGCAGCACCCCGACCTGCAGGTCCGGCCGGGTGCTGCGCAGGTGGACGATGGCCTTCCAGACGTCGCCGTTCCACAGCCCGATCACCAGCGGGCCCTTCTGCCGGGCGATGAACTCCTCGTAGGAGGCGGCCCGGCGGCCGGCCAGCTCGAACGGCGGATTGCAGTCGTGCAGGAAGATGATGCCGTCGTCCTTGAGGTAGCGCACCGTGTTCTCGACGTCGCGCACCACCTGCTCGTAGGTGTGCAGGCCGTCGATCAGCGCGACGTCGATCGGGTGGCGCTCGAGCAGTTCGGCCTCGCGCTCGAAGAACTCGTCACTGGTGGTTTCGAAGTAGTAGGTGACCCGTCCCGTGGCGTCCGCACGCTCCCGGGCCCGTGCCGAGAGCCGGAACGCCGGGTCCACGGCGATCTTGATGTCCGCCGCGATCCGCTGGAACGCCTGCCCGCGCGAGACCCCGATCTCCAGATACACCGGGTCGGTGCGCCCGGCCAGCGCGCGCCGGACCGCTCGGATTCGGTTCGTCCCGGGCAGCGCGTCGACGAACGCGACGAGCCCGCTGTTGAAACCCACGCGACGATCCTGCCCTCAAAGGGAAAAAGTTGACAAGGGGGTAAATAAGCAAGTTCAAACCGATACGCTGGAGCGCGAAGTTCGGTAAGAATCACGTGCCATGTCACTTTCCTTCGATGTCCTGGCCGAGTCGCCGGCGAGTGTCCAGCAAATCCGCGAGGCATTCGCCTGTGCCGACTACTGGTGCGCCCGGATCGGTTCCGACGGGCGGGCCAGCCTGGACGCGCTGGAGGTCGGCGACGACGGCACGATCGATGTCCGCATCACCCAGCGGCTCGGCCGCGACAGTTTGCCCGGGATGGTCACCCGGATGTTGCCCGGTCGGCTGGAACTCCGATATCGGGAGACCTGGACCCCGGTGGCCGATGACGTCCTGCGCGGCAGCGCGGAGGCCCACGCCGCCGGCCTCGGCCGCAGCCGTGCCCAGAATACGCTGGCCCGGCAAGGGAATTCCGCACAACTGCGCGCCGCGGTGGCGGTCGAGGTCGACCTCCCGTTCGTGGGCCGGCAGCTGGAGCGGATGATCGGCGAGAGCCTGGCCGGCAGCATCCCGGACACGATGCAGTTCACCACGACCTGGATCTTCGAACATGAGTGACCTCAACCGCACCGGCGGGTTGCCCGACACCGGGCAGGTTCCGGCCGCCGCCCCGGCCCGCCCGGTCGCAGACCGGATTGCGATTCACTGGATATGGCGCGCGAGCCTGGCGGCGGTTGTGCTGGGGGTACTGGCGCTGTGCGTGTTCGTGCCGGTCGCGCGCATCGTGGTCGGCATCGCGATCGTCGCCCTGGTGTGCGGCCGGATCGCCTGGCTGCCGCGCCGGGACCGCTTCGTGCCGACCATGTACGGCAAAGATCTGCACAGCTACGACGACGACTACCGGCAGTTCATCGAGCGGTCGATGGCCACCCTGCGCAAGTGCCGTATCCGGGGCCACACCCTGCTGTGGGAGGCGGCCCGGCTGCCGGAGCCGGACCGCACCGGGCCGGAGGAGCTCGTCCTGGACCTCGGGGTGTGGCTGGGCTGGTCGACCCGGCTGACCGCGCAGACCTCCGGCCGCAAGGTGTACGGCTTCGACACCTTCGAGGGGCTCGTCGAGGACTGGTTCATCGAGGACCAGCTGCTGATCAAACAGGGCACCTTCGCGCTGTCGGACCCGATGGCGCAGCGGGTGATGCGCGATACCGGGGTCACGCTGCAGGACGGCAAGCCGGTGCCGCTCGGCCGCGACGTGGAGTTCGTCCGCGGCAGCACCTACCAGACCCTCGAGCCGTTCCTGGCCGAGCACCCGGGGGCGCCGATCCGGCTGTTCCACATGGACCTCGACTCCTACGAGAGCTGCCTGCACGCCCTGGAGACCTGCAAGGACCGCTTCGTGGAGGGGTCGGTGCTGGTCTTCGACGAGTACCTGATCACCAACAGCGAGATGCGGGCGTTCTACGAGTTCCAGCGGCGCTACGGACTGCAGTGGCGCTACCGGGCCTGGGGCCTGGAGATCTGGGAGATGAACTTCGCGATGGTCCGCTCGCCGGTCAAGCGTTTCCTCTACTACCTGGCGCTGGTCGGGCTGTACTGGTGGGACGGCCGCTTCCTGTGGCAGGTCTGGCAGCCCAGGTTCTGGCGGTTCTGGCTGGGCGCACCGCTGTCGGACATCGTGTTCCTGCTCGGCGTGGCCGGGCAGCGGCAGTCGGTCAGTCTCGAGATCACCGGGCTCGGCGCGCTCGCCGACCGACGCTGAACCCGACCAGGTCGAACACAGGAGAGGCTCGACATGTCGTCATCCGTGCTCATCACCGGCGGAGCGGGATTCATCGGATCCGCCCTGGCCCGCCGGCTGGCCGGGGTCGGCCACCGGGTCGCCGTCATGGACGTGCTGCACCCCCAGGTGCACGGTCCGCACCCGGCCCTGGACCTGCCGGGGTCGGTGCGGGTGTTCACCGGCGACGTCACCCACGCGCCGGACTGCGATGTGGTGCTGCGGCTGTTCCGGCCGGACCAGATCGTGCACCTCGCCGCCGAGACCGGCACGGCCCAGTCGCTGTCCGAGGCCACCCGGCACGGCTCGGTCAACGTCGTGGGGACCACCGCGCTGCTGGACGCGCTGAGCCGCAGCGGCCACGTCCCCGGGCAGCTCGTGCTGGCCTCGTCGCGGGCGGTCTACGGCGAGGGCGCCTGGCGCAGCGGCGACGAGGTCTTCTACCCGGCGCCGCGCAGCCACGCCCAGCTCGCGGCAGGCCGGTGGGACCCGGTCGGGCCGTCGGGCGAGCCGGCCGTGCCGGTGCCCAGCTGTGCCGGGCGTACCGAGCCGCGGCCGACCAACATCTACGCGGCGACCAAACTGGCCCAGGAGCACATCCTGGCGGCCTGGGCCGCCGCGCACGACACCCGGCTGTCGGTGCTGCGGTTGCAGAACGTCTACGGACCGGGCCAGTCGCTGACCAACTCCTACACCGGCATCGTCGCGCTGTTCGCCCGGCTGGCCCGGGCCGGCCAAGTGCTGGAGGTCTACGAGGACGGCCGCATCGTGCGCGATTTCGTCTACATCGACGATGTGGTGGAGGCGCTGTTCGCCGCCGTCGAACGGCCCGCCGACCCGGTGCGCCACGTCGACATCGGGTCGGGGGTGCCGACCACCGTGCACGAGCTCGCCCGCCGGCTCGCCGCCGTGTGCGGGGCGCCCGAACCGGCGGTGGTGGGCAAGTTCCGCGACGGTGACGTACGGGCGGCGCAGTGCACGATCGAGCCGGCGGTGCAGCAGCTCGGCTGGCGGCCGAAGTGGTCGCTGGACGACGGGATCCGCGCACTGCTGGACTGGATGCCGTTAATTGACGCGAAGTGAAGAAACAGCGGATATCGTCAGACCCCGTGATCGAGCTCGACGGTGTGGCGAAGACGTTCGACGGCGGCGTCACCGCCCTGCACGACGTGAGCTTCTCCGTTGCCGAGGGGTCGGTGTGCGCCCTGCTCGGCCACAACGGCGCCGGGAAGACGACCACCATCAACATCCTGTCGACCCTGCTGCGGCCGACCGCGGGCGTCGCCCGGGTGGCCGGCTTCGATGTGGTCCGGCAGGCGCCGCAGGTGCGCGAGTCGATCGCCACCACCGGCCAGGAGGCCGCCATCGACTGGCAGCTGACCGGCCGGGAGAACCTGGTGATGTTCGCCCGGCTGCGCGGCATGAGTCGCCGGGACGCGAAAGCCCGCGCCGCCGAGCTGATCGAGCAGTTCGACCTCGCCGACGCCGCCGACCGCAGCGTGGTCACCTACTCCGGCGGCATGCGCCGCCGCATCGATATCGCTGCGGCACTCGTGGTTCCGCCCAAGGTGCTGTTCCTCGACGAACCCACCACCGGTCTGGACCCGCGCAGCCGGCGCAGCGTGTGGGACATGGTCGCCGCTCTCGCCGGGGAGGGCATGACGGTGCTGCTGACCACGCAGTACCTCGAGGAGGCCGACGTCCTCAGTGATCTCATCGTGGTGATCGACCACGGCCGGGTGGTGGAGACCGGCACCGCTGAGGAGCTCAAGAGCCGGGTCGGCATCAGCTACTGCACGGTCAGCCCGAGCAACCCGGCCGACCTGCCCCGCATCCTCGCCGCGGTGTCCGATCTCGAGGACGCCCACGCCGACGAGGAGGCCAACACCGTGACCGTGTTGGCGCGCAACGGCATCGTGACGTTCGCCGAGGTGTTCCGCAGGGTCGACCAACTGAACGTGGAACTCGCCGACATCTCGCTGCGCAAGCCGTCGCTGGACGAGGTGTTCCTCCATCTCACGGGTGGCTTCACGGCGTGACCCCGGTTCTCGTCCTCACCGAGCGGATGCTTCGCCAGACACTGCGCAGTGACCTGCCGTTGGCGATACTGGCACCGGTCGGCAATTTCGTGGTGTTCAATCTCGCGCTGCGCAATGTCATCGACACCGGGGGCATCGGCTACCCGCAGTACCTGCTTCCGGTGATCGTCGTGCAGGTCACCCTGATCGGCGCCCTGACCACCGTGGACCGGGCGGCGCTGGACCATCAGTCCGAACTCGGCCTGCGGTTCCGCACGCTGCCGATTCCGGATCTGGCACCGTTGGCCGCCCGGATGCTCTACTGCCTGCTGCGCGGCGTTGTCTCGCTCGTCGTGACGATCGGGGTCGGCTACGTGTTCGGCTTCCGGATGCTCGGCGGATTCGGGCACATCGCCGGATTCGTCTTCTTCGTGCTGATTCTGACGCTGGTCCTGTCGCTGGCCGCCGACGCCATCGGCGTCGGTTTCTCCGGGGCGGCGATCGGCCGCATGGGCACGTCCAGCCAGATTCTGCTCATCCCGCAGATGATCCTCATCATGCTCTCGACCGGGATGGCACCGGCGGACGCGTTCCCGGACTGGGTACAGGGCTTCGTCAGGAACCAACCGGTCTCGCAGGTGACGGAGGTGCTGCGCGGCCTCGCGGCCGGCCAGACCGACCCCGGCGACCTGGCCGGCCCGCTGACGTGGTGTCTCGGGTTTCTGGTGCTGTTCGGCGTGATCTCGGTTCGAATGCAAAGGCGCACAGGATGACAGCCGCTCGCTCGACCCGCCTCGGCGCCCTGCTGTCCGAGAGCCTGGTCTTCGCCGAACAACACTTCACCCGCTGGCGGCGCGATCCGCTGGTTCCCACCCAGGCGCTGATCTTCCCGACCTTCCTCCTGGTGACGTACTACCTGCTGGTCGGGAAGTCCGTGCTCCGGCTGACCGGGACCGACGCACTCTACGGGCTCGTCCCCACCTGCGCGATCGCGGGGGCGTTCTCCGGGGCGATCGCGGTCGGCCTGACGCTGCCCTACGAACGGGATGCCAGGCTGCTGACCCGGTACTGGGTTCTGCCGGTGCACCGCGCCAGCGCACTGACCGGCCGACTGATCGCCGAGGCCCTGCGAACGCTCGCGGGCACGGTTCTCATCACCGGGGTCGGGATCGGGTTCGGGATGCGGTTCCAGGCAGGCCCGCTCGGCCTGCTGGTGTACCTGTTGATTCCGGTGCTGGTGTCGCTCGTCTTCGCCATGGTGGTCATCGCCATTGCGGTGCGGGCCAAGGACGGCACGGTGTTGATCTGGGTCGGGGTCCCGGCCATCACTGCTGTGTTCGCCAGCTCGGGATCGCCTCCCGTGGAGTCTCTGCCGTCGTGGATGTGGCCGCTGCTGAAGTTCCAGCCGATGCAGCCCATCGTCGACTCGATGCGCACCCTTGCCCAGGGCGGTGCACCGACCTGGTCGCTGTTCTACACGACGCTGTGGATCGTCTCCGGGGCGGTCATCCTGGCCCCGTTTGCCGTCCGTGGTTACCGGGTCGCAGTCGAGTCCGCCCGGCCCCGGCGTTAGGTCGTGATCTGCGCACCGCGGCGAAACGTTCGACCAGATCGGCCGCCCGTGCCACACCGTCGCTCGGCGCCGTCATCCGGGTCGCCAGTCTGCGCGCCCGGTCCCGGTACTCCGGGGAAAGGACGACCCGCAGATCGTGGACCAGGGAGTCCTCGGTCGTCGCGACGAACCGCCGTCCGGTGCCGACTCCGAGTTTTCGCAGCCGGAACGACCAGCATGCCTGATCGGGCAGCATCCACAACAGCAAGGACGGGCAGCCGGCGCGCAGGCCGGCGTGCACGGTCCCGGCGCCGCCGTGATGCACCACCGCGCGACAGTGCGGGAAGATCTCGGCGTAGTTGATCGGCCCGACCACCTTCACGTGGTCGAACTCGGGCAGCCCGCTGGTGTCCGCCCAGCCGGCGCCGATCAGCGCCCGCTCCCCCAGCCGGGCACAGGCCCGGGCGATCGTCGCGACCGCCTCGCCGAGCGCTTCGATCGGCATGCTGCCGAAGCCGAAGAACACCGGCGGGGTTCCGGCGGCGATCCACGGGAGCACGTCCCCGTCCTGCTCGGTCGGCATCTCCATGCTCAGTGATCCGACGAACGGTCTCCGCGGCAGCGCTCCGCCGTTCCATTGCGCCCACTCCTCGGGCAGCCCCGGGTAGCAGGCCGGATCGTAGGCCTGAAGCTCGAGGACGTCGAGTGTCGAGGTGCGACCCGCCCAGTGCCCGGCCGCCGGAGGCAGCCCGAGCTGCCGCCGTTCGTTCCGGTCCGCAACGCGGTGCCCCCGCCAGGTGACCCACTCGATCGTCGCCATCGAGGCACGACACAGCGGCGCCGGCAGCACCGGAATCTGGTGTCCGCTCACCCGGATCGGGAACAACTGCATCGTTGCCAGGGGGGTGCCGCAGGCCTCGGCCACGTTGAAGGCCACGTCCTCGTAGTTGAGACCGGTCACCAGCAGATCCGCCCCGGCGGCGAGGTCCAGCAGAACCTCGCAGACCTGCGCCCGGTGTTGCGTCAGCGGTTCGGAGAAGGCCCGGAATGCCTCGTTCAACCGACGGCGCCGCCACGGCGCGCTGAACAGCAAGGTCCAGAAATCGTGGTGCGGTCTGACGACGGCGTCGACCGACGGACCGTACGGAACAGCCACCGCACCCGTGGATTCGGCGAATCCGACCAGCTCCGGGCCGACAGCCATCGTGACGTCGTGACCACGCCGGAGAAGTTCGCGCCCGAGTGCGGTGTACGGCTCGACCTCGCCGCGCGTACCCCAGTTGGCCAGGACGAACTTCATCGGCTGAATCTGCTCCTGAGGATGCGTTGTTCGGGGGACCCCCGCGGATCGAGCGCAACTCTAGCACCTACCCGCCGCATCCCGGCGTCCGGCCACGGACACCTCGCCCCCGGGACGCCCCTAGGATCGCCGGCGCGGGCCGGAACGACCGACACGCCGCCGTTCGACCGCGAACCGCTCGATGTATTCGGCAGCGGTGGAGGCGCTTTCGCTCGGGGTGTTCATTCGGCCGGCGAACTCCCGAGCCCGCGCCTGGTATTCCGGGGTGAGGATCCGGCGCAGGTCCTTCAACAGCGTCCGCTCGGTCGTCGAACCGAACCTGCGCCAGGCACCGAGGCCGAGTCGTCGGAGCTGGGCACCCCACAGTGCCTGGTTGGCGTCGGTGGACAGCACCAGCGTGGGCACCCCTGCCCGCAGTCCCAGCGCCGTGGTTCCCGCCCCACCGTGGTGCACGAGCGCGCGGCAGCGGCCGAACACCTCGGCGAAGTTCACCGCTCCCACCACCTTCACATGATCGAAACGGGGCACGTCCCCGAAGTCCTCCCAGCCCGCGCAGACCAGGGCGCGCTCGCCCAACCGCTCGCTGACCGCAGCGATCATCGCCACCGTCTCGGCCGGCGACTCCACCGGCATACTCCCGAATCCGAAGAAGATCGGCGGGCTCCCCCCGGTCGCCCAGTCCAGCACCTCGGCGTCCTCCGCCGTCGACAACGCGACCGTCAACGCCCCGATGAACGGACGCCGCGGCGGCGACTGCGCGTTCCAGTCCGCCCACTCCGCGGCCAACCCGGGAAAACAGGCCTCGTCATAGGCCTGCAGTTCCAGCGGATCACGCGCCAGCACGCGCTTCGGCCACGCTCCTCTCCCCGGCGGCAGGCCGAGGGCCCGCCGCTGCTCCTGTTCGACCTGTCGCGCCCATCCGCCGTACGACAGCGCGTCGAAGGTCGCCATCGCGGCCCGACACACCGATGCGGGAATGTACGGGGCAAGTTGCCCGTTCGGCCGCATCGGGAACCAGTGCAACAGCGCCAACGGGATGTCGTAGTGTTCGGCGACGTTGGCCGCGAGCAGCTCGAACCCGACGGCGCTGTTGAGCAGCAGATCGGCACCGTCGGCCAGTTCGGTCAAGGTGGCGCTCATCGGACCCCAGGAGTCGATCAGCGGATCCGACATCTCCGCCAGGATCTCGCGCAGTTTCGGCAGCTGCCACGGTCGATGGAACACCCGCGTCCAGAACTCGCGGTAGCCGTCCATCATGGCCCGCAGCTCGCTGCCGAAGGGCACGGTGTTCGGCACCACCGTAGACCCGAACTCCACGAGATCCGGCGGCACCGCCATCCACACGTCATGACCGCGCCGCAGCAGTTCGCGGCCGACCGCGGCGCAGGGTTCCACCTCGCCACGGCTCCCCCAACTCGCCAGGACGAACTTCATCATCCCCCCTATCCGGTTACCGGTGTCCCGCTCGCAACACTGTCGAGTTCCCGGAGGTACCACGGGTTGGCCCGGGCCCATTCGATGGTGCGGCGCAGTCCCTCCGCAAGCCCGGTCTCGGCACGCCAGCCCAGCACCCGGTGCGCCTTGGTCGCATCCGGCACCCGGCGCGGGATGTCCTCGTACCGCCGCCCGTACTCCGCGGCGGTGTCGACGGTCTCCACACCGTCCACACCGTCGACACCGGCGATCCGGATGGCCGCCTCGATGGCCTCCCGCACCGTCGTCTCGGTCATGCTGCCGATGTTGAACGCCTCACCGATCGCGGCGTCGCTGCCGGCGGCCAGCAGCGTGCCGGCCACCGCGTCGGCGACGTAAGTGAAACAGCGGGTCTGCCGGCCCGAGTCGTACAGCTGCGGCGGGCGGCCGTTGAGGATGCGGTGGATGCTCTTGGAGATCACGAACGTCGGCCGCTGCCGCGGGCCGTAGACGTTGAAGAACCGGACCACGGTGACCGGCAGGCCGTGGGCCTCGTGCATGGCGAACACCAGGTGCTCGGCCAGCGCCTTACTGGTGCTGTAGCTCCACCGGGCGGTCCGGGTGGAGCCGACGACCCGGTCGTCGTCCTCGGCCCACGGGGTGCGCGGATTCTTGCCGAACACCTCGGAGGTGCTGGTGAACAGCAGCCGCGCACCGTGCCGGTGGCACAACTCGAGCACGTTGCGGGTGCCGATCACGCCGACGTCGACCACCCGCAGCGGATCGTCGACGTAGCGGTCCACCCCGACGACCGAGGCCAGGTGGAACACGGTGTCGGTGCCGGGCGTGATGGCGCGGGCCAGGGCGGCGGCGTCGGTGACGTCGCCGGCCACGAAGCGGAAGTTCGGGTACCGGTCGAAGTCGATGTCGATGTCGGTGCCGGGCACCGGCCGGGCGACGTCGAACACGGTGACCGTGTCGCCGCGCCGCAGCAACGCCTCGACCAGGTGCGAGCCGACAAAGCCGTACCCGCCCGTCACGACCACATTGGCCATCGCGTTTCCCTCTGTCGCACAACGGGACCGGAGTGGACCACCGCCGCTACCGGCCGACTCCCTTGTAGACGAACCCGGCCGCCCGCACGGCCTCGGGATCGAAGCTGTTGCGGCCGTCGAGGAACACGCACCCCTCGGCGGCGAGGTCGGCCAACCGGGTCAGCGGGACCTGGTGGAACTCGCGGTGGCCGGCGAGCACCACCAACGCATCGGCGTCCTTGACGGCGGTCTCGATATCGGCCACCAGCGGCTGCCGGGTCACGGTCAGCGCCTCCTCCTCCGACACCCAGGGGTCGTGGATGGACATCTCGCACCCGGTCCGCTCGAGCAGCTCGATGACATGGCGGGTGGGAGTGAACCGGCAGTCGCCGGTGTTGTTCTTGAACGCGATGCCCAGCACCGCGATCTTGCTCTCGGCGATGCTGCGGCCCTGTCCGGCCAGCAGGGCCTCGAGCAGACCGTAGGTGTAGCCGGGCATGGTGTCGTTGACCGTGCGCGAGGCGCGCGGGATGGTCAGTTCCAGCCCCACCGACCGGCCGAGGTGGTCGACGAACCACGGATCCTTGGTCAGGCAGTAGCCGCCGACGCCCATACTCGGCCGCAGGATGTTCACCGGGGCACCGCCTTTCGGCATGGTGTTGGCGGCCTCGATGACCTGCAGCGCGTCGATGCCGAGCCGGTCGCACAGCTTGGCCAGCTCGTTGGCGAGCGCGACGTTGAGGTCCACCCAGAGGTTGTCGGCGAGCTTGACCATCTCGGCGGTGCGCGGGTCGGCGACGACGACGGTGTCGACGCCGAGGGTGTGCCGCCACAGCGCGGCGCAGGCCCGGGCGCTGCGCTCGTCGACCGCGCCGACCACCACCGGGATGGTCGTCAGCTCGTGGATCGCCTGTCCCTCGGCGATGCGTTCCGGGCAGAACGCCAGCCCGAAGTCGACCCCGGCGCGCAGGCCCGAGGCCCGCTCCAGGATGGGCCGGACCAGTCGCTCGGTGGTGTCCGGCGGCACGGTGCTCTTGAGGATGACGAGCTGCCCCGGGCGCAGGTGGGCGCCCACCGCCCGGGCGGCGGCCTCGATGTCGTCGACGATCGGCTCGAAGTCCGGGCCCAGCGGGGTGCCGACGGTGACGATGACGAACTCGGCGTCGGCCACCGCGGCGAAGTCGGTGGTGGCCCGCAACCGGCCGGTGCGCACGCTGTTGGCGACGAGCTCGCCCAGGCCCGGTTCGGGCACCGCGGTGCGGCCCTGGTTGATTTCGTCGACGACGTGCGGCCGCACATCGATCCCGGTGACCGGCCAGCCGCGGTCGGCCAGCACGGCACCGATCACGGTGCCGATGTAGCCGAACCCGACGATGGCGATCCCGGACCGCATGCCGCGCACGGCGAGTTCCACCCCGGCATCCGTCCGGCCGAACATTCCTGTTGCCATTGCGGTCCTACGCCTCCAGCGACCGGACACGAGTTGCCCCACCCGCGCCCCGACGGCGGAAGTTTAACTAACACCTACGTCAAAATGGACGCGATCCGGAGATTTCAGCAAATTTCTTACCCGTCCGGCGAAGGCATGGGCGCCACCGGCACCAGGTGTTCCGTCGCCGCGCCCCGGCGGGGATCAGCGGGCGGGCTGCACCCGCGCGGCGCACTCCACCAGGTCGGCCGCCGCGGCCGCCGCGGCCGCCGGATCGCTCACCTGCGCGGCCAGCGCCCGCGCCCGCTCGCGATGGCCGGGATCGAGGATCCGGCGCAGCCCGGCCACCAGCGACCGTTCGGTGATCGTCGAGAAGCGGTGGCCGGTCCCGACTTTCAACCGGCGCAGTTGCGCGGCGAAGAACGGTTGGTCGGGCAGCGTCCACAGCACGAACTGCGGCACCCCGGCCCGCAGGCAGGCGGCCAGCGTGCCGGCCCCGCCGTGGTGCACGACCGCACGGCAGGACGGGAAGATCTCGGCGTAATTCACCTCGCCCACCACCTTGACGTGGTCGAACGACGGCACGTCGGTGAAATCGCTGCCGCCGGCACCGATCAGCGCGCGCTGCCCCAGCCGAGCGCAGGCCGAGGCGATCATCCGCACCGTGTCGGCCGGCGAGCCGATCGGCACACTGCCGAAGCCGAAGAAGATCGGCGGCGCCCCCGCGGCGATCCACTCGGCCGCCTCGGCGTCGGCGACCCCGGGCGACACCAGCGCGAGCGCGCCGACGAACGGCCGGCGGTCGCCGAAGCGCCGCCATTCGGCGGCCAGTTCCGGGAAACAGACCGGCTCATAGGCCTGGATCTCCAACGATCCGCGTTCGGCGATGCGCTGCGGCGCCGGCGCCTGCGCGTCGGGCAGGCCCAGGTTGCGGCGGATGGCGTTCTCGCCGGCGCGGGTGTTGCGCCAGACCATCCGGTCGTTGACCCGCATCACCGTCCGGCTCAGCGGCGCCGGCACGAACGGCAGCAACTGACCGTGCGGCCGGCAGGGGAAGTAGTGCAGCGTGACCAGCGGCAGCCCCAGCGCCTCGGCGACGTCGGCGGCGGGCTGCTCGAAGATCAGGCCGGTGAGCAGCACGTCGGCGCCCTCGGCGGCGGAGCGCAGCGCCGTGGCCATCTCGGCCCAGCAGGCCGTGGCGAACTCCTCGGTCTCACGGCCCATCCGGCTCAGCTCGCGCAGCCGCCACGGCGTGCGCGAGTAGCAGGTGAAGTACTCCCGTTGCAGGCGCAGGATCGGGGTCGAGTCCAGGCCGTACGGCACCGCCGACAGCCCGGCCGCCGCGGCGAACCCGGTGAGGTTCGGCGGCACCGCCATGCACACGTCGTGGCCGCGCCGCTGCAACTCCCGGCCGACCACCACGGCGGGTTCGACGTCACCGCGGCCACCGTAGCTGGCCAGGACAAACCGCATCGTCGCCTCTCGGTCGGTTGGTGCTGCGCGCCCACGCTGACGCCGGGCAACCGCCATTATTACCGCAATACTGACGGTCACGTAACCAATCCGCGCCGCCGTTGATAGGCTCCCGACGCGTCCGGCCCGAATGTCGGCCGGCGTCTTGCGTTGAGGAGTCCGCACGTTGACCGTCGGCGAGTTGACCGCCCGCGAGATCGAACGCGTCCACTGGGATGTGATCGTGGTGGGCACCGGCATGGGCGGCGGCCTGCTCGGATACCGCCTGGCCCGCGCCGGCCGACGGGTGCTGTTCGTCGAGAAGGGCCGTTCCACACTGCCCGGCGCCCCGGACACCATCCGGGCCGCGATGCCCGAGCTCGCCGAACCCGGCGCGGTCCGCTCGGCCACCGACTACCTGGCCGCCCTGGCCCGCGCCGGCCGCACCACCGATGAGCTCACCGACGTCAGCGGCCGGCGGCCGAAGCGCTTCATCCCGTTCATCGGGAGCGGCACCGGCGGTTCGTCGGCGCTGTACGGCATGGTGTGCGAGCGGTTCTTCCCACAGGATTTCACCCCGCGCCAGTATTTTCCGAACGCCGGCGACTCGTCGGTGCCGGAGGCCTGGCCGATCGGCTACGACGAGTTGGCACCCTGGTACGACGAAGCCGAACGACTGCTGGGCGTGCGTGGACAGCGGGATCCGTTGCGGTCCGGGGCCACCGCTGCGGCGCTGCCCGAACCACCCCCGTTCTCGCCCGAGAACCGGGTGCTGGTGGACTATTTCACCGGGCGCGGCCTGCACCCCTACCACCTGCCGATGGCCTGCCGGTACGTGCCCGGCTGCCGGACCTGCCAGACCTTCCTGTGCGACCGGTCGTGCAAGAACGACGCCGCCACCGCCGGGGTGCTGCCGGCGGTCACCGAGCACGGGGCGACGCTGCTGACCGAGTCCCCGGTGCTGCGCCTGGAGGCCGACCGCCGCAGCGTGCAACGGGTGATCTGCCGGCACCGGGGGACGACGCTGGCGCTGCGCGGCCGGGTGGTGGTGCTGGCCGCCGGGGCGCTGGCCACCCCGGTGCTGCTGCTCAACTCCCGGTCCGGGGACTGGCCGAACGGCCTGGCCAACGGCTCGGACCTGGTGGGCCGCAACCTGATGCGGCATCTGCTCGAACCGGTGGAGGTCTGGCCGGAGCCGGGGACCCGGACCACCGAGGCCAACAAGCAGATCGGGCTGAACGACTTCTACCTGTACCAGGGCCGCAAGTACGGCACCGTGCAGTCGTTCGGCGCACTGCCGCCGCTGGAGTGGCTGACCAACCGCCCGGGAGCGGCCGGCGCGGCCCTGCGGCTGCTGCGGCCGGCGGTGCGCGCGGTCTACGAGCGGTTCTTCACCGGCGGGCTGGTACTGGCCGGCATCATGGAGGACCTGCCGTACCCGGACAACCGGGTGCTGCCCGGCCGCACCGACCCAGACGGCCGCCAGCGCATCCGGCTCAACTACCGGCTGCGCCCGGCCGAACTGGAGCGCCGCGAGGTGTTCGTGGGCCTACTGCGGGATCTGCTGCGCCCCTTCCGCACCGTGTCGCTGGGCAACGGCCGGGACAACAAGAACCTCGGCCACGTGTGCGGCACCTGCCGGTTCGGCACCGATCCGGCCACCAGCGTGCTCGACCCGAACAACCGGGCACACGAGGTGGACAACCTCTACGTGGTGGACACCTCGTTCTTCCCGTCCAGCGCCGGACTGAATCCGAGCCTGACCGTGGCGGCCAACGCACTACGGGTGGGCGCGCACATCGAGACGGCGCACTTCCCCGGCTGACCACCGCACCCGCGGTCGACACATCTCCCGAATCGGATAACGCCGATTACGGCCAGCGCGTATATTCCCGGTCGTGGCCGGGACGCGGCGCCGCGTCACGTATCCCCGATGCTTCCCCACCCCGAGTAGGTGACGTTGACCCACGCCGAAAGCCAGCGCGAATTCCGCTCCGACATCGAGGGTTTGCGTGCCGTCGCGGTGGTGGCCGTGGTGCTGTTCCACGCCGCCGTCCCCGGGATCACCGGTGGCTACGTCGGCGTCGACGTGTTCTTCGTCATCTCCGGCTTCCTCATCACCGGGCTGCTCTGGCGCGAGGTGAGCAGTACCGGGACGGTACGCCTGGGCGCCTTCTACGGCGCACGGGCGCGCCGGCTGTTGCCGGCTTCGGCCGCCGTCGGAGTGGTCACGATGTGCGCGGCCGCGGCGTTGCTGCCCCCGCTGCAGGTCCACCCGGTGCTGCTCGACGGCATCCTCAGCGCCCTCTACGTCGGCAATTTCAGGTTCGGGTACCTCGGCGTGGACTACTTCGGCGCCGACCTCACGGTTGCGCCGTCACCGTTCCTGCACTACTGGTCCCTCGGTGTCGAGGAACAGTTCTATCTGATCTGGGCGCCCCTGGTGCTGTTCACGGCCTGGGTGGTGCGTCGAGTTCGCCGACGGCGCCGTCCCGACCGACCCGCCCCGGCGCTGTGGCCGTTCGTGACCGCGGTCGTTCTCGTCGGTGCGGGTTCGTTCGCGCTGTCACTGCTCTACACCACGACGGTGGCGCCCGTCGCCTTCTACTCGCTGCCGACGCGGGCCTGGCAGCTCGCCCTCGGCGGACTGATCGCGCTCACCGTCGCCCGGTGGCGCTCGCTGCCGACACCGGTGGCCGCCGCGCTGGGCTGGACGGGACTGGGGCTGATCCTGCTGGCCTGCTTCGTGTTCGACTCGACGACCCCCTTCCCCGGCACCGCCGCCCTGCTGCCCACCCTCGGGGCGGCGCTGGTGATCGTCGCCGGCTGCTCGGGTGCCGGCCGGGGCTGCGGGCGGTTGCTGTCGACCCGTCCGATGCGCGCCATCGGCCGCATCTCCTACTCGTGGTACCTGTGGCACTGGCCGGTGCTGGTGTTGACCCCGTTGGCGGTCGGCCATCCCCTGGGCCTACCGGCACGGTTGGCCGCCGCGCTCGCCGCCGCCGGACTGGCCTGGCTCACCTGGCGCTACCTGGAGAATCCGGTACGGTTCAGCCCGGCCGTGCGGACCTCACCGCGCCGCAGCCTCGCGGTGGGTGCGGTGGCAACCGTGCTCGCCGCCGCCGTCGGTGCGGGTTTGACGAAGGCCGTTCCGGCACCGGTCGGTCCGGGCGCGCCCGTCGCACCGGTCGCGCTGGCCCTGCCGCCCGAGCGGGCCGGCGAACCCGCCCGCACCGACGCGGCGGTCGCACACGGCTACGCCCAGATGCGGGCGGCGCTGGTGTCCGCCGACCAGGCCGGGCCGGTCCCGTCGAACCTCGACCCGCAACTCGCCGACGCCGACGCCGAGGAGGTCCGCGTCTACCTGGGCGGCTGCCTTCGGGGATTCTTCGAAACCGGCCACCCGGACTGCGTTTTCGGCGACCCCGACTCGGACACCGCGGTCGCGCTCATCGGCGACTCGCACGCTGCGATGTGGCATCCGGCCTTCGAACGGATCGCCGAACAGCGGGGCTGGCGACTGGAGACCATGGCGCGCGCGGGCTGTCCGTTCCTCGACCTCGCCGTCAAGTTCGCCGCGCTACGCGCCGACTACACCGAGTGCACGCGGTGGCGGGAGACCATCCTGCAGCGTCTGCGGGAGCGTCCGCCGCGACTGGTGGTGCTGAGCCACTGGCGCGGCTACGGACCGGCCTCCTTACCGGCCGGCCTCACGGTCTACGACCGGGCCTGGCTGGACAGCCTCACGGAGATGGTGCGCAGACTCCACGCCATCGGCGCCGACGTCCTGGTGCTCGGGCCGGTTCCCGCCCCGCAGACCATGGTGCCGGTGTGCGTGTCCGGACATCTCGACGACCGCACCGCCTGTGCGCCGAGCAGATCGACGGCGGTCGACGCGGCGGGCATCGCGGGCGAGCGCCGGGCCGCCGCCGCCGGCGGCGGGCGGTATGCGGACCTGACCGACCTGTTCTGCACCGACGAGCGCTGCCCGGTGATCGTCGGCAACACCCTGGTGTACTTCGACGACAACCACATGACGATGGAATACGGCGAGGTGCTCGCACCGGTGCTCGGCGCGCTCGCCGACCGCGCCCTCGGCGCGGCCGCGACCGACCGGTGACGAGGACCTGCGCCGGGTCGCCTGCCCCGGGGCTTCAGCTCGGCTGCCGGACGGGCAGTCCCGCCGCCCGGTACACGGCATCGATGAGCGCCATGTTCTCCGCCGCGTCCTGCGGGGTTGTCCGCACCGGTTCCCCGCGCAGCACCGCCGCGGCGAACGCGCCGAGCTGGTAGTTGTAGGTGGGCCGACGCGGGAACCGCTCCACCCGCCGGCGGCCACCGGACTTGACGAACAGGTACGGGAACAGGTGCGGGGCAGCCGGACTGATCACCCGCAGCCGGCCCTTGTCGCCCACCACGGTGGCCGTCGCCCAGAACAGGTTGCCCGACCACAGCGCACAGCGCAGCCGGCCGGTGTGCCCGGCCGGGTAGCGCAGCTGCGCCGACATCCACCGGTCGACATCGGGTTTCTGCAGTTTCGCCCGCGCCGACACCACCTCCGGCAACCCGCCGCCGAAGACCCGGGCCACCCCGGCGACATAGGCGCCGGCGTCCATCATCGCCCCGCCGGCGAGCTGGTAGTTGTAGCAGTTGGCGTTGAAGGTCGGCAGCATCACGCACAGGCTGACGTCGACGTGCTGCAGGGTGCCGAGCTCACCGGAGGCGATGATCTCCTCGACGCGCAGCGTCAGCGGGTGGTAGCGGAACTGCACGGCCTCCATCACCACCCGGTCGGATTGCGCTGCCAGTTCCGCGATCTCACGCGCCTCGGCACCGTTGGCGGTGAACGGCTTCTCGCACAGCACGTGCTTGCCGGCGGCCAGCGCGGCCTTGGTCCAGCGGCCGTGCAGGCTGGTGGGCACCAGCACGTAGATCGCGTCGAGATCGGGGTCGTCGACCAGTTCCTCGTAGCTGCCGTAGGCCTTCGGGATGCCGTACTTCTCGGCGAAGTCCTTGGCACTGGGCACGTCCCGCGACGCCGCCGCCGTGATGACGACCTCGGGATTGTCCTTGGCCGGATTGAGCATCGTGGTCGGCGCGAAGCCGGACGCGCCGAGAATCCCGATCCGGACCCGACCCGAGTCGTCGGGCATGCTCGTTCCTCCTGTGTCGGGCCCGCCCGCGGGCGCGGGTCGAGGCGGTCGAGTGCGCTCCGGGGGACGGCCGGCGGGCCGCCGCCCCGTTCCTGACATTCTCGTCATTCTGCCGGTTTCCCGGGACCGATCCACCAAGTGGCCTCGGCTCGAACGGGATTCGTCATCCGGTCGGCTCCCGGACCGGCAACCCGGCGGCGCGGTAGAGGTCGTCGATCACCCGCATGGTCTCGACGGCGTCGGCCGGGGTGGTCGGCACCGGTTCCCCGCGCAGCACCGCCGCGGCGAAGGCGTCGAGCTGGTAGGCGTAGGACGGCCGCGCCGGGAACCGCTCCACCCGGCGGCCGCCGCGCGTGCGGACCACCAGCCGGTGGCGGACATGCGGCAGCACCGGGGCCGGTACCCGCAGTTCCCCGTCCGCGCCGACCACCCGCAGGCTGATCTGCAGCAGCCGCGCCGACCACATCGAGCACCGGAGCCGGCCGACATGTCCGGCGGGGAACCGCAATTCGGCCGTCATCGCGCGGTCAACCCGGGCGTCGCGCAGTTTCGCCCGCGCCCAACACACCTGCGGGGTCGAACCGCCGAAGAGCCGCAGCATGTGTACCGCGTAACAGCCGGCGTCCATGGTGGCGCCGCCGGCCAGGGCGTAGTCGTAGCGGATGTTCGAGAAATCCGGCAGCGGAAAGCAGAACTCCACGTCGATGCTGCGCAGCGCACCGAGTTCACCCGAGGCGACGATCTGTTCGGCCCGCCGGATCACCGGATGGTAGCGGTAGTGGAAGGCCTCCATCACCACCCGGTCGGACGCGGCGACCACCCGCGCCACCTCCTCGGCCTCGGCGGCGTTGGCGGTGAACGGCTTTTCGCACAGCACGTGTTTGCCGGCCGCCACCGCGGCGCGGGTCCACTTGCCGTGCAGGCCGTTCGGCAACGGGATGTAGACCGCGTCGAGGTCCGGGTCGGCCAGCAGATCCGCATAGGACCCGTACACCCGGTCGATGCGGTGCCGGCGCGCGAACGCCGCGGCGCGGTCCGGGTCGCGCGCGGCCACCGCCGCCACCTCCACCTCGGGGTGGTCGCGCGCCGGCTCGACCAGCGCGGCCGGGGTGATCCGGGCGGCGCCGAGCACGCCGATGCGAATCCGGGCCATCAGGCGTCGAACTCGAGCAGGGTCAGCGACGCGATCGTCGGCCAGTTCGCCCCCACCCACCAGCGCAGCGGTCGGTGGGCCGGGCCGCCCCGGGTCCGCGGCAGCAGGGTGCCGAACAGCGGCCCGCGGCCTGCCGGCAGCGGCACCTCGTGCACCGCGCGCACCCCCGGCACCGTGGCGGCCAGCCGGGCGCGTTCCCGGCGGCCGAGGCTGAACGGGGTGCGCGGCCACTCGCCGCGCAGCAGCCGCCACAACCGGGGGTGTGCGGCCAGCCGGGCCTGCGACTTCGGCGGCAGGTCGAACATCATCCGCCCGCCCGGGAAGTGCCGCGCGCAGGCGCCGATCAGGTCCAGCGCCGCCGCCGGCTCCAGGTACGGCAGCAGCCCCTCGGCGGTGACGAAGACGCCGTCGGCCGGGTCCACCAGGTCCATCCAGGCGCGGTCCAGCACCGACCCGGCGTAGTCGGCCACCCGCGGCGACTCCGGCAGCAGCTGCCGGCGCAGCGCCACGATCGGCGGCAGATCGAGCGTCAGCCAGCGGAACTCGTGGCCCACCCCGGCGGCGTCGAGGCGCCAGAAGCTGGTCTGCAGCCCCTCCCCGAGCGCGACCACCGTCGCCCGCGGGTGCGTCGCCAGGTAGTCGCGCACCGCGGTGTCGAAGGCCAGGGCGCGCAGCGCCAGATCCTGCCGGTCGGCCGACAGCCGGAACCGGTCGAAGTCGTAGTCCAGCGAATCGACGAGCCGGACCGCCATCGGGTCGTCGAGCAGCGCGTCGTCGCGGCGCGCCTCGGCGGCGCGGCACCACAGCGTCACCAGCGCCGTGTCGCTCACCGGCATGACATCGGTCATCACACGCGCGCTCCAATTTCACCGAAACCGTGGCGATATTCAATTCCGGCACGAACGCCGAATCGCCCCCGGGAAGAGTACGTCACATTTACCGGTCAGCGTAGCGATTCCGATTCACCCTTTGCAGCCGCCCCATAAACTCTTCGCCGTGCTTGCCGCTGGGCTGTTTCGTCGGCCGCGTGTCGGTCCCCGGGCCGGCGGCCCCTCCGTCCCGCGCCCGCCGGCGCGGGTCGTCGTGGTCTCCAACGTCGCGAGCTTCGGCGGCGGCGGCGTGGTCGGGTTCCGCGACATGCTGCGCGCGCTGCGCGCCCGCCGGCCCGACCTCGAGGTGGTCGCGGTGGTACCGCAGGACGGCGAGGTCGCCCGGCGCTGCACCGAGGACGGGTTCACCACCGAGATCGCCTGGACCCCGTGGTGGGCGTTCGGCAAGTGGTGGCGGATCGACCGGATCGACCCGCACGTCGTGCTCTGGCTGCCCTACACCGTGTCCCTGCTGATCGGCGTGGCGGCAGCGGTGCGCCAGTTGCGACGGTTGCGCCCGACCGCGGTGGTCACCAACACCATGACCATCCCGTCGCACGCCGTCGCAGCGCGGCTGCTCGGGATCCCGCACTACTGGATGGTGCGCGAGTTCGGCCCGGACGACCACCGGCTGTGGTTCCTGTTCGGCTACCGCACCACGGTCCGGCTGATCGGGAGACTGTCGACCGCGGTGATCTGCAACTCGCAGGCGGTGCAGCGGCGGATTCACGAGCTGTCCCCCGCCACTCCCACCCACGTGGTGTACCCGGTGGTGGAGAACCCGGTGGGTGCCCCGCCGCGGCGCCGGCCCGGCGAGCGGATGCGGGCCCTGTTGGTCGGCTACTTCTCCCCGGCCAAGGGGCAGGAACTGGCCGTGGAGGCCGTCGCCGCGGCACGCGCGGCGGGGGTCGACATCGAGCTCACCCTGGTCGGCGCGGGGCGGCCCGAACCGCTGCACCGGCTCGCCCGGCGGCTGGGGGTGTCGGACCTGGTGCGCGTGCACGGGCCGACGTCGGACCTCGGACCGTACTGGGCGGCCGCGCACGTCGGTCTGATGTGCAGCCGCAGCGAGGCGTTCGGCCGGGTCACGGTGGAGGCGATGCGGGCCGGGCTACCGGTGTGCGGCACCGACTCGGGCGGCACGCCGGAACTCATCGAGCCCGGAGTGGCCGGGCTGCTCAGCCCGCCCGGCGACGCCCGGGCGCTGGCGGCCAACCTGATGCGGCTCGAGGCCGACGAGGACCTGCGGCTCCGGCTGGCGCGGGGTGCGCTGGCCGCGGGCCGCCGCTTCGGGCGCGACCGTCACGACGCCGACTTCGCCGCCGCGCTCGGCCTGAACTGAGCCGGCTTGCGGTCGGCCCGCTCCGCCCGCCCGGCCGGGGCGTGCCGGTCCGCGACCGCGCCGTCGCGCAGCCGCACCGCCGGCGCCGGCCGCGGTGCGGCCGCGTGAGTGCGCTGTCCGGTCCCGGTCGGTCCGGTCCCGGTCGATGCCGGCGCGTCCCCACCGGCCGCGGTGACCGCGTCGGCATCGATCGCGTCCGGCGCCTCCGGCTCCGGTGCGGGATCGACCCGCTCGTCGCCCCCGGCGGGTGCGGCGGGCTGCGCCGCCGCCTGCGGCTGCCAGCCGGCGGCCTCGGGGAACGGTTGGGGCTCTGGGGACGGTTGGGGCTCGGGGGGCGGTTGGGCATCATCCCCGCCGACCCCGTACGGGCCGGGCCGGACGGTCCCGAACGGCCGCACCCCGAGCACCGCCTCGAACCCGTTGTCCAATCCGGCCACCCCGGCGCCGAGCAGGTTCGCGGCGAACCGCAGCGGGTGCTCGACGTAGCCGGGGTCGAGGGGCGCCGGCACCCCGGGGCTGAGCGCGCGGTTGTAGGCCGACTCGACGATCACCCGCAGCACCGGATCCCAGGCGTCGGCGAGCACCGGCCCGATCAACGGCAGCAGGCGCACCGGCTCCAGCAGCGGCAGGACGGCCGCGGGGATCAGGAAATAGTGGGTGTCGCCGTATTTCCCCTGATCGACGACATTCGGATCGTCCAGCCGGAACTGCTCGTATTCCAGGTGCCGGAAAAGCACCCCGAAATAGGCGTTCAGCACCGCGAGAGAATTCAGCGGATTGAGCGGAAAATCCGAGAATCCGTCGTATTGCAGGGCGATATTCACCGTCGGGTATTCGGTGTCGGCCCGGACCGGTTCGGTCAGCGGTCCACCGTAGGTGCGACCGAACAGCAGCAACGTCACGATGCCGGTGACATCCCGGGTGATGAGCCCCCCGTTCGGTCGCGCGGCCCCGATCAGCACGAAGCTCACGTCCGGCCCCTCCCCGGCGGGGAAGGCGTCGGCGAGCCGGTTCTTCACCAGCTGCGCGACGGTGGCGCTCTGCGAGAAGCCGAACACGACGAACCGGTCGCCCGGAACCGGCGGAGCGGAACCGAGATCCGGGTTGTAGGCGCACCCGGCACCCGTCAGGCAGCCGTACAGGATCTCGGCACCGACCGCGACCGACTCCTCGACCGGCAACGTGCCGTAGTTCGGCCAGTCCTGCTCCGGGGTGATCAGCGCGACGCCGTTGTACGGGCCGGCCGGAATCCCGGTGCCGGGCCGCCCGGCCGCCGGGCCCACATAGTGGTCCACCGCCCGCTGGACGTAGCGCTGCACGAAGGGCAGCGGATCGGGCGGGGTGGACAGCGGGTGCCCGGTGCCGCCCATGACCAGTACGGTGGTCTGCGCCGCCGCGGCAGCAACGAAGACGAGGGCGGCCGCGAACGCGACCACGGCAGCAATCGCGGCCGCACGAACGGCAGCGGTCGCCGCCACCGGTACCGGGCGCATCGGCGTTCTCCTTCGGGCCGGGACGAGACCGAAGGCGTCGGCCCCGCGCGAATTCGGAAGAATTCGCCGCGATTATGCCCGACGCCCCACGGCGACGGGAACTTAATTTACGCAATCGTAGGTTGTTGTCACTCGAGCGCCGGGCCATTGCTACGATCCCGATCCGGTGAGACCAGCAAATCGAACGCAACTCAGGGCGGGCCGCGGTGCCGGCTGACCGCGTCGTCACGGGGCGGGACGCCGAACGCATCGAATGGGATGCCATCGTCATCGGTACCGGCATGGGGGGCGGGATGCTGGGGTACCGGCTCGCCCGCGCCGGGCGCCGGGTGCTGTTCGTGGAGAAGGGCCGTTCGACGCTGCCCGGAGCCCCGGACGCCATCCGGGGCGGCATGCCGGAGCTGGTCGACCCACCGACCTGCCGGTCGGGCGCGACCTACTTCGACGCCCTGGCCCGGGCCGGCCGCAGCGACGACGAGATCACCGACATCAGCGGGCGGTTCCCGCGTCGCTTCGTGCCGTTCATCGGCGCCGGGACGGGCGGGTCGTCGGCGTTGTACGGCATGGTCTGCGAGCGCTTCTTCGCCGCCGACTTCACCCCGCGCGAGCACTTCGCCGACCCCGGCGACTCCACCGTGCCGGAGGCCTGGCCGATCGACTACCCGACCCTGGCGCCCTGGTACGCCGAGGCCGAACGGCTGTTGGGGGTGCGGGGCGGGCCGGACCCGCTGCGGCCGGAGTCGGCCGCGGCCGGGCTGCCCGCCGCCCCGCCGTTCTCGCCGGACAACCAGCCGCTGGTCAACTACCTCACCGGCCGTGGACTGCATCCCTACCACCTGCCGATGGCCTGCGAATACACCGACCAGTGCCGCACCTGCCAGGCCTACCTGTGCCCGCGCGGCTGCAAGAACGACAGCGCCCGGTGCGGGGTGCTGCCGGCGGTCACCGAACACGGCGCGCAGCTGCTGACCGGGTGCCCGGTGGTGCGCCTCGAGGCCGACGAGCGGCGGGTGCAGCGGGTCGTCTGCCGGTACGGCTCGGACATGCTCGCCCTGCGGGCCAAGGTGGTGGTGCTGGCGGCCGGAGCGCTGGCCACCCCGGTGCTGCTGCTCAACTCCCGCTCGGGCGACTGGCCGCGCGGCCTGGCCAACGGGTCGGACATGGTGGGCCGCAACCTGATGCGCCACGTCGTCGACTGGATCGAGCTGTGGCCGTACCGCGGCTGTCGGATCACCGCCGAGAACAAGGAGATCGGGTTCAACGACTTCTACTTCGTCGACGGGCAGAAGTACGGCACCGTGCAGTCCGCCGGTGCGATGGCTTCGCTGGCCCCGTTCGAGGCGCTGATGAACCAGCCCGGCGCGATCGCCCGCGCCCTGCGGCTGGTCCGCCCGGTGGCCCGGCCGGTCTACGAGCGGGCGGTCTCCGGCGGCCTGGTACTGGCCGCCATCATGGAGGATCTGCCCTACCGGGACAACCGGGTGCTGCCGCCGGACCGCCCCAGCTATGACGGACGCCAGCGGCTGCGGCTGCGCTACCGCTTGCACCGCAACGAGATCGAACGCCGACGGGACTTCCTCGGCCGGCTGCGGGAGGTGCTGGCACCGTTCCGCACCCTCACGCTGCGCACCGGCGACTCCAACAGCACGCTCGGCCATGTGTGTGGCACCGCCCGGTTCGGCACCGATCCGGCCACCAGCGTGCTCAACGCCGACAACCGGGCCCACGAGGTGGAAAACCTGTACGTGGTGGACGCGTCGTTCTTCCCGTCCAGTGCCGGGCTCAACCCCAGCCTGACCATCGCGGCCAACGCGCTGCGGGTCGCCGCGCACATCGACGACGCCCACTTCCCGAGTTAGCCCGGGCCGCTCCCGGCGGCGGGCTCGGTACCATCGCCGGGGTGGAGCTGTTCGTCCGCGAGTACGGCCCGGCCGACGCGCCCGCGGTGGTGTTCCTGCACGGTGGGTTGATGAGCGGCTGGTCGTGGGCTCCCGTGGTCGAACGACTGCCCCAATACCGTTGCCTGGTGCCGGATCTGCCCCAGTACGGTGGCAGCCGCCGGGCCGGGCCGTTCCGGATGGCGCGGGCCGCCGCCGCGGTCGCCGAGCTGATCGGCGAGCGGACCACGGCGGGCCGGGCCCACCTGGTCGGGTTCTCGCTGGGCGCCCAGGTGGTGCTGCAGCTGCTGGCCGGCCAACCGCACCTGGTCGACCGTGCCGTGCTGGCCGGCGCCTTCGTCAACACGATGCCGGCGGCACGCCTGGTCCGCGACCTCGCCGACCTGCTGGCCCGCACCGCCACGGTGCGGTGGCTGGCGGTCAACCGGCACTGGGCGGCCCACGGCACCGGCGACGACGCCCGGTTGCACACCGACGCCCAACTGGGCTCCGGCACCGACTTCGCCCACATCGCCCGCGCCTCGGCGGGTTTCACCGTGCCCCCGGCACTGGCCGACTGCCCGGCCCCCACGCTGGTGCTCACCGGCGGGGCCGAACCGTGGTTCGTCCGGCACAGCGCCCGGGTGCTGGGGCGGACGCTGCCGGCCGCCACCGCGCGCGTCGCCACCGGCATGCAGCACAACTGGCCGCTGCAGTGGCCGGACCGGTTCGCCCGCACGGTGACCGACTGGATCGCCGGCGCGGAACTGCCGGGCTGGCTGGAACCCCTTATGCCGGTTGGCGAACGGGCAGCCCGGCGGCGCGGTAGACGGCGTCGATGACGGTCATGTTCTGCACGGCCTCCGCCGCCGAGGTCGGCACCGGCTCGCCGCGCAGCACCGCGCCGGCGAACGCGGCCAGCTGGTACTCGTAGGTGGGCCGGGCCGTGAAGAAGCGCTCCACCCGGTGCCCGTCGGCCGAACGCACGCTGAACTGCTGGAACGGCACGACCGGGTGCAACCGCAGCTCCCCGCGGTCGCCGACGATCCGGGCGGTGCAGTGCGGCGGGTCCGCCGACCACAGCGAACAGCGCAGCCGCCCGGTGTGCCCGGCGGGGAACCGCAGTTCGGCGGTCATCGCCCGGTCCACCCGCGGGTCGCGCAGCTTGGCCCGGGCCCAGACCACCTCGGGGGTGCCGCCGCCGAAGGCGCGCAGCATGTCGACGACGTAGCTGCCGAGGTCCATCAGCGCACCGCCGCCGAGGTCGTAGTTGTAGGCGTTGGCCGAGAACCGGGGCAGCCAGAAGCAGTCGGCGGCCGCGACGTGCTGCAGGGTGCCCAACTCCCCGGAGGCGATGATCTGCTGCACCCGGGCGGCGAACGGGTGGTAGCGGTAGTGGAAGGCCTCCATCGCCACCAGCCCGGTGCGGTCCGCCAGTTCGGCGATCTCGGCGGCCTCGACGGTGTTGGCGGCGAAGGGTTTTTCCACCAGCACGTGCTTGCCCGCAGACAGCGCCGCCCGGGCCCACCGCCCGTGCAGCGCGTTCGGCAGCGGGATGTAGACGGCGTCGATCCCGGGGTCGTCGAGCAGCGCCCGGTAGTCGCCGTAGGCCCGCGGGATCCGGTGCCGGTCGGCGAACCGGCGGGCCCGGTCCGCGTCGCGGGCGGCGATCGCGGTCACCTCGACCTCGGGATTGCGTCTGGCCGGTTTGATCAGGGCGGTCGGCGCGATCCGCGCGGTGCCGAGGATGCCGATCCGCACCGGCCCGGGGGCGTCAGTCACCGGTGTCGGCCGGCCGGCCGGCTACTTGCGCCAATACACACCCGTTCCGTCGATGTCGACGATCTCGGCCGTAATCCCATGGCGCTCACGGTAGTCGGTGACGGCCTGACGGCAGGCGTCGACCGCGAGATAGTCGTCGACGATGCAGAACCCGCCCGGCGACAGCCGCGGGTACAGCGCGTCGAGCGCCTGGATGGTGGACTCGTAGAGGTCGCCGTCGAGGCGCAGCACGGCGATGCGTTCGATCGGCGCGGTGGGCAGGGTGTCCTTGAACCAGCCAGGCAGGAACCGGACCTGCTCGTCGAGCAGGCCGTAGCGTTCGAAGTTGGCCTTGACCTCCTCCATCGGCACGCCGAGGATGCCGGCGGCGAGCTCGGCCCGAATCCCCTTGTCCGCCTTGTAGTGCTCGGGATCCGAGCGGGGCACCCCCTGGAAGGAGTCGCACAGCCACACGTTACGGGTGGTGTCACCGTAGGCCGCCAGCACCGCGCGCATCAGAATGCAGGCACCGCCCCGCCACACCCCGGTCTCCACCAGATCGCCCGGAATGTCCTCGGCCAGCACGGTTTCCACACACTCCTGCAGACTGGTGAGCCGCTTCATGCCGATCATCGTCTCGGCCTCGGGCGGCCAGTCCAGCCCGGCCTCGCGCACCTGCAGGCCGTGCACCCGCTTCCCCCGCAACCGGGGCCCCAGGGTGTTGACCGCCTTGAGCAGCAGCCGCCGCCGCAGCGGCCAGTCCGAGGGCATCCGTTCCGGCATGCCGAATCTGGTCAGGTTGCGCCGGAGCAGATCCAGGTACAGCGAGCGCACGTCGTGTTCGGTAATGGTCACTCTCGCCCCATCTCCCCCGCCGGTATTCCGGCGCAGAGTCTAGACCGACTAACTCTTCAATTTGACGTTTCGGGAAATTTGTACCCGGCTCAACCGCACTGTTTAACCGCCTGCCGCGGCTTCCAGGTGGTTTGCTGCCGCCCGCACGCTCTCGTCCGGCGGGGTCATCCGGCCGGCCAGCCGCCGGGCCGCCTCCCGGCACCGCGGCGCCAGCACGGTGCGCAGATCCCGCACCAGGGTCTCCTCGGTGGTCGCGGCGAACCGCCGTGCGGCGCCCACGCCGAGTCGGCGCACCGCCGCACCCCAGATCACCTGCACGTCGGCCATCCACAGCACCAACGTCGGCACGCCGGCCCGTAGTCCGGCCGCGGTGGTGCCGGCCCCGCCGTGGTGCACCACCGCCCGGCAGCGCGGGAACACCGCCGCGTAGTTCACCGACCGGACGAGCTTGATGTGCTCGTACTCGGGCACATCGGTGAAGTCGGACCAACCCGCGCACACCAGCGCCCGCTCGCCCACCCGGGCACAGGCCCGCGCGATCATCGCCAGCGTCTCGGTCGGCGACCGCACCGGAATGCTGCCGAATCCGAAGCAGATCGGCGGCGTTCCGGCCTCGATCCAGGCCAGTACGTCGGCGTCGGCGTCGGTGTCCAACTGCAGCGTGAGCGCACCGACGAAGGGCCGCCGGTCGCCCCAGCGCCGCCACTCCTCGGCCAGGCCCGGGAAGCACGCCGCGTCGTAGGCCTGGATCTCCAGCACGTTCCGCTCGGCGATGCGGTCCGGGACCGGGCGCGTGGCCGGCGCCAGGCCCAGCGCGCGCCGCTGGTCGGCCACCATCCGGCGCACCCCCAGCCAGATCAGCCACTCGTAGCCCCGCATCAGCGGGCGCAGCAGCACGGCCGGAACCCGCGGCAACAACCGGCCGTTCACCCGCATCGGGAACCACAGCACGGTGGCCAGCGGCACGTCGCGGTACTCGGCCACGTCGAACGCCAGTTCCTCGTAGCTGATCCCGGTGACCAGCAGATCGGCGCCGTCGGCGGCCGCGGCCAGGGCGCGGGTCATGTCGGTCCAGGCGCGCACCCCGGGCTCGCGGGACTCGCGCAGATGCCGTCGTACCGCGCCGATCCGCCAGAAGTTCCGGAACAGGTAACCCCAGAAGTCCCGGGTGTCGTCCAACCAGGTCCGGGTGTCCGGGCCGTACGGGATCGTCCGCAGCCCCACCGACTCGGCCAGCGGGGCCGCGTCCGGGGGCAACGCCATCGTCACCTGGTGGCCGCGGCGGGCCAGCTCGCGGCCGACGGCGATCCCCGGCTCGACGTCGCCACGGGTCCCGTAGAACGCCAGCACGAACCTCTTCGTCAAGATTGCGTCCCTCCCTGCCTGGCCGGGGAGCTTAGACCAGCGGCGCCGCCGACGACCGCGGGATCGGCCCGCGCCAAAATCCATCGGCCCCGCGTGGCGTCAGCTAATCTGCCGCTCGTGTCAATCTTGCGCCGCTCGTCCCCGGCGACGCGGTGCCCAAGCCCCGCAAGCGGTTCCGCTGCAACGGAGAGCCAGCTGTGACTACCCAGGAGACCGTCGGCGCGCCGGCCGCGCCCACACGGCCGGACAACCGGCTCGCCCTCATCGACCAGGCGTTCTACGACGGCCACCGGGCCGCCGGCCAGAACGAGGTGATGCAGGTCGTGTGGCTCTACGACCACCCGGCCGACCTCGACGGGGTGCGCCGGTTCCACCAGCGCATGTGTCGCTCGCTGTGGAACCGGCTGATCGAACGCTCCCCGCTGCCGTTCGGCCGGCACCGCTGGGTGCTCGACCCGCGGCCGGCGCCGTTCGACGTCGTCGAGACCCCGCGCCCGCGTGCCGAACTCGGTGACTGGCTCGACGAGCGGGCGTATCTGCCGGTCGATCCCGAACGCGGACCGGGCTGGCACCTCGGGGTGCTTCCGCTGACCGACGGGTCGACGGTGGTCACCTGCGTGATCTCCCACTACCTGCTCGACGGCCTCGGCAGCGTCGCGGAGGTGGCCAAGGCCAATCTCGGCATGCCGCTCGACTACGGCTACCCGCCGCCGGGTTCGCGACCCCGGCTGCGGGCGATCGCCGAGGATCTGTCCGACACCGCCCGGGCGCTGCCCGGGGTGGCCGGCGCGGTGCTGGCCGCAGCGCGGGAGGCCAGGCGACGGCAGACCGACAACACCCGCCCCGCCCCCGGCCCCATCCACGACGACCACGACCCGCCGGTGCGGATTCCCTGCGTGTGGCTGCTGCTGGACCTCGCCGAGTGGGAGGCCCGGGCAGCCGCGCTGGGCGGTGCGGGCAACACCCTGGCGACCGGCTTCGCGGCCCGGCTGGCCGACCGCCTCGGCCGCCGCGACGACGACGGCACCATCCGGATCCAGTTCATCGTCAGCAACCGCGACGTCGACGACACCCGCGCCATCGCGGTGTCCTACACCCGCACCAACATCGACCCGGCGCCGGTCACCACCGACCTCAGCGGGACCCGGGCCGTCGTGCGGGAGGCGCTGCGCTCCCCGCAGGGCGCGATGGAGGAGTCCGCCCCGCTGCTGCCGCTGACGCCGCTCACCCCGCGGCGGACCTGGCGCCGGCTGATGGACTGGTCGGCCGCCGATCCGGAGCGGCCCACCATCCTGTCCAACTTCGGCGAGGTGCCGTCGTCGGCCGTCTCGCCGGACGGCACCGAGAGCCAGCAGGCCTGGGCGCGCGGGGTGAACCAACGCATCTCGGCGCAGCGACTGGAGCGGGCGGGCGGACTGCTACAGATCCTGACCGGCCGCCTGCCCGGCATCGGCAAGATGCCCGTGAGCGTGCAGGCCTACCAGCCCGGCGTCGCCACCGACCGGGCCGCGCTGCGCGGGCTGGTGGTCGACACCCTGGCCGAGTTCGGGCTCACCGCGGTGGTCGACTGACCGGGATCGCACCGCAGCCGAAGTTTGCTGGAACCGCACCAGCGGCGATTCGGGCGAACTGGAATCGGTTTCAGAATCCCCCGGCGCTCCCGGATCCGATGCCTTACCATTCCTGACGGACACGTAAATGACCGCTACCAGTCGCAGGGCGCCGGCCGTCGGGAGCGCAGTCCTCCTCGGACGGGACGAAGGCGCAGGTAGACCGCTATTCGACCGGTACGAGCCCGGAGGAGGACAGCGCTGGACACAGAAAGGATGGGTGTGGTGGTCGATGGCGGTAGTCCCGATGTTGCCGAGGCCGCAACCGAGACCACAGCCGACGACGACCGGAAAACCACCCCGTCCGGCTGGCGTCGCGCGCTCCCGTCACGAAGCGCCGAACCGTTAGCCCAGCGACCCCGCCGGCGGCACCGGCGAACCCCCACGTCGGCGCTGTTCGGATTCCTCAAACGCGCCTGGATCCCGCTGGTGATCGTAGTGGTGCTGATCGTCGGCGGCTTCACCGTGTCCCGGCTGCAGCAGATCTTCGGCACGGTCAACTCGATGTCCTACGGTGACACCGTGGCCGACCAGGGGCCCCCGATCGACCCGAAGTACCTGCGCTACGAGGTCTTCGGCCCGCCCGGAGCGGTCGCCCAGATCAGCTACTTCGACGAGAACGGCAACCCGAAGTTCATCAAGGACGTGCCGCTGCCCTGGTCGACCGAGTTCCCCATCACCACCGCGGCCGGTGTCGGCAGCATCGCGGCCAACGCCGACAGCGAGATGCTCGGCTGCCGGATCCTGGTCGACGACGTGGTGAAAACCGAGACCATCAAACGTCATCCGGTGAGCACGTTCACCAGCTGCATGCTGAAGGGCGCATGAGCACACACCAGTCGACCACCACCCGGCCGGTGGTGGCCAGGACCATCCGTCGTTTCGCGGTGCCGATCATCCTCGGCTGGCTGGCGGTCGTCGCCGTCCTGTCGGTCGCCGTGCCCGCGCTGGAGGTGGTCGAACAGCGGCAGGGCATCCCGCTGAACCCCACCGACGCGCCGTCCTTCCAGGCCGCCGAGCGGATGAACGAGGTGTTCGAGGCCAAGGGCTCCGACGGCGCGGTGATCATCGTGCTGGAGGGCCAGGAACCGCTCGGCGACCCGGCGTTCCGGTATTACGAAGAGCTGCTGGACAATCTGCGCGCCGATCACCGCCACGTACAGGATCTGCAGGACTTCTGGGGCGACGAACTCACCCGCGGCGCGGCCCAGAGCTCCGACGGCAGGGCCGCCTACGTCCAGGTCTTCCTCGCCGGCGAGCGGGACGGGGTGTCGGTCAACGAGTCGGTGGCCGCGGTCCGCGACATCGTCGCGCGGACCACGCCGCCGCCGGGTGTGCAGGCCTACGTCACCGGGCCGTCGGCGATCGCCGCCGATGTGAGCGTCAGCGGTAACCGCACGGTCGTGCTGGTCACGGTCGCCAGCATCGCCGTCATCCTGGTGATGCTGCTGTTCATCTACCGCTCGGTGGTCACCACGCTGCTGCTGCTGGTGGTGGTCGGCGTGCAGTTGCAGGCCGCCCGCGGCGTCGTGGCGCTGCTGGGCATGCACGACCTGGTCGGGCTCACCACCTTCGGGGTGAACCTGCTGGTGGCGTTGTGCATCGCGGCCGGCACCGACTACGGCGTCTTCTTCTTCGGCCGCTACCAGGAGGCCCGCCAGGCCGGCGAGGACCGGGAGACCGCCTACTACACCACGTTCAACGGCACCGCGAAGGTGGTGCTGGCCTCCGGCCTGACCATCGCCGGGGCGATGTACTGCCTGAGCTTCGCCCGGCTGAAGTTCTTCAGCCTGCTGGCGCTGCCCTGCGCGATCGGCATCGTCGTCGCCATCGCGGTGGCACTGACGCTGTATCCCGCGGTCATCACCGTGGCGAGCCGGTTCGGCCGGCTCGACCCGAAGCGCACCCTCAACCCGCGCCGCTGGCGGCGCATCGGCACCGCCATCGTGCGCTGGCCGGCCCCCATCCTGTCGGCGACGGTGGCGGTCACGCTGCTCGGGCTGCTCGCCCTGCCGGGGTTCAAGCCGAGCTACAACGACCAGCTGTACCTGCCCAAGAACATCCCGGCCAACCAGGGCATGGAGGCGGTGACCCGGCACTTCCCGAACGGGGTGATGTCCTCGCCGGAGATCCTGATGGTCGAGACCAACCACGATCTGCGCAATCCGGCGGACTTCCTGGTCATCAACAAGCTCGCCAAGGCCGTGCTCGCCGTGCCCGGGGTGGCCAAGGTGCAGGCGGTCACCCGCCCGGAGGGCAGCCCGATCCCGCACACCACGATCCCGTACATGCTGTCGATGCAGCAGGCCGGCCAGCAGCAGTACATGGTGTTCCAGCAGGCCCAGATGGATCAGCTGCTCGAACAGGCCGGGCTGCTCGAGGAGTCCATCCGGATCATGCGGCACATGCACGGCCTGATGGAGCAGATGGTCGAGGTCATGCACAGCATGACCGACAGCACCCACGAGATGCAGGACATCACCGAGGAACTGCGGGACGCCATCGCCGATTTCGACGACTTCTTCCGGCCGATCCGCAACTACTTCCACTGGGAGCAGCACTGCGTCAACATCCCGGTGTGCTGGGCGCTGCGCAGCATCTTCAACGCCATCGACGAGGTCGACGCCCTCACCGACAGCCTCGACGACCTCGTCGTCAACGTCGACAAGATCGACGCGCTCATGCCGCAGATCGTCGTCCAGTTCCCCGAGATGATCGCGATCATGGAGTCGATGCGGACGATGATGCTCAGCATGCACGCCACCATGGCGGGCGTCATCGGCCAGATGGACGAGGCCAACGTCAATCCGACGGCGATGGGCAAGGCGTTCGACGCCTCCCAGAACGACGACTCGTTCTACATCCCGGCCGAGGTCTTCGAGAACGAGGACTTCAAGCGGATCATCGACATCTTCATCTCGCCGGACGGCAAGTCGGTGCGAATGTTCGTGACGCTCAAGGACGATCCGGCCTCCCCCGAGGGCATCGACCGGGTCGACGCCATCCGCACCGCCGCCGAGGAGGCGCTCAAGGGCACCCCGCTGGAGGGGTCGCAGATCTTTCTGACCGGCACCGCCGCGATGACCAAGGACATCGTGGTGGGCTCGCGGTTCGACCTGCTCATCGCCGTGGTCTCGGCGATCTGCCTGATCTTCATCGTCATGCTGATCATGACCCGCAGCTTCGTGGCCGCGCTGATCATCGTCGGCACCGTGCTGGTGTCGCTGGGCGCGGCGTTCGGGGTGTCGGTGTTCGTCTGGCAGTACGTGCTGGGCACCCCGATCCACTGGGCGGTGCTGGTGATGACGGTGATCGTGCTGCTGGCGGTGGGCTCGGACTACAACCTGCTGCTGGTCGCCCGGATCAAGGACGAGCTGGGTGCGGGCATCAACACCGGCATCATCCGCGCCATGGGCGGCACCGGAAAGGTCGTCACCACGGCGGGTCTGGTGTTCGCCGCCACGATGGGCTCGATGGTGATCAGCGACCTGCTGTCCATCGGCCAGATGGGCACCACGATCGGGCTCGGGCTGCTGTTCGACACGCTGGTGGTGCGGGCCTTCATGACCCCGTCGGTGGCCGCCCTGCTGGGCCGCTGGTTCTGGTGGCCGCAACAGGTTCACCCGCGGCCGGTGGGCGCGCAGTACCGCGCGGGGGCACGCCCGCTGGTCCGCGCCCTGCTGCAGAACCCCGGGGAGGGCCGTGCACCCGGCCAGTGACGCCGACCGCCACCCGCCCGTCGTCGCCCGGCTGATCCGCGCGCTCGCGCTGCCGGTCGTGCTGGGCTGGGTGGCGCTCACCCTGCTGGTCACCTTCGCCGTGCCCTCGCTGGAGCGGGTGAGCCGGGAACAGGCCGTGCCGATGAGCCCGCGCGACGCCCCGTCGGTGGCCGCGATGATCCGGATGGGCCAGGCCTTCGGCGAATCCGACTCGGACAGCACGGCGATGGTGGTGCTGGAGTCGGACCGCCCACTCGACGACGAGGCCCGCGACTACTACGCGCGACTGGTCACCGAGTTCCGCGCCGACCCGGAGCACATCCAGCACGTGCAGGACCTGTGGGGCGACCGCCTCACCGCCGGCGGCGCGCAGAGTCCGGACGGGCTGGCCGCCTATGTGCAGCTGAACCTGTCCGGCGACCAGGGCACCCCGCAGTCGCAGGAGTCGGCGCGGGCGGTACGCGAGATCGTCGACCGCAACCCGCCCCCGCCCGGGTTGCACGTCTACGTCACCGGGGCGACCGCGCTCATCGGGGACATGACCGAATCCGGTGAGCGGTCCGTACTGAAGCTCACCCTGATCGGCGCCCTGATCATCTTCGTCGTCCTGATGCTCGTCTACCGCTCGGTGGTGACGGTCATCTGCCTACTGGCGACGGTGGGCGTGGAGGTGTTCGCCGCCCGCGGGATCGTCGCCTTCATCGGCGATCACGACCTGGTGCAGCTGTCGACCTTCTCGGTCAACCTGCTGGTGGCGCTGGCGATGGCGGCCGGCACCGACTACGGCATCTTCTTCTTCGGCCGCTACCAGGAGGCCCGCCAGGCCGGCGAGGACCGGGAGACCGCCTACTACACCACCTTCCGCAGCGTCGCCCCGGTGGTACTGGGCTCCGGGATGACGATCGCCGGCGCGCTGCTGTGCCTGAGCTTCACCCGGATGCCGATCTTCCAGACCGTCGGCGTGCCATGCGCGGTCGGCATGCTCGTCGCGGTGGCGGTCGCCCTCACCCTGGTCCCCGCGGTGCTGGCGATCGGCGGGCGGTTCGGGCGGTTCGATCCGACACGGGTGATCGGCACCCGGCGCTGGCGCCGGATCGGCACCGCGATCGTGCGCTGGCCCGCCCCGATCCTGGCCACCACGCTGGCGCTCACCCTGATCGGGCTGATCGCGCTGCCGGGGTACCGCACCAGCTACGACGACCGCCGCTACATCCCCGACGATCTGCCCGCCAACGAGGGATTCGCCGCCGCGGACCGGCATTTCCCGCAGGCGCGGCTGATGCCGGACATCCTGATGATCGAGAGCGACCACGACCTGCGCAACCCGGAGGACTTCCTGGTGTTGCACAAGCTCGCCAAGGCGGTCTTCGGCGTGCCGGGCGTGTCCCGGGTGCAGGCCATCACCCGGCCCGAGGGCACCCCGATCGAGCGGACCTCGATCCCGTTCCTGATCAGTCTGCAGAACGCGGGCCAGGTGCAGATGCTCAAGCACATGAAGGCCCGCATCGACGACATGCTCAAGCAGGTCGAGCTGATGAACCGTCAGATCGCGCTGGCCAAGCGGATGTACGAGCTGCAGCGCGAGATGACCGACATCACCCGGGACTCGTTCCGGGTCACCCGGGAGATGTCGGTGGCCATCGAGGACATCCGGGACCACATCGCCGATTTCGACGACTTCTTCCGCCCGATCCGCAACTACTTCCACTGGGAGCAGCACTGCTACAACATCCCGTTGTGCTGGGCGTTCCGCAGCATCTTCGACGCGCTGGACAACATCGACGTCATGACCGACGCGATGCAGGACATGCTGGTCGACCTCGACCGGATGGACGTCCTGCTGCCGCAGCTGCTCGAACCGATGCCCCAGATGATCGAGATCATGACGAAGATGCGGGACATGCTGCTGAAGACCCACAGCACGCTGTCCGGGGTCTTCGAGGTGCTCGACGAGTCCAATGAGGACGCCACCGCGATGGGGCAGGCGTTCGACGCCGCCAACAACGACGACTCGTTCTATCTGCCGCCGGAGGTGTTCGACAATCCCGACTTCCGGCGGGCGATGGACGCCTTCCTGTCCCCCGACGGCAAGGCGGCGCGATTCATCATCTCGCACAAGGGCGATCCGGGTTCGCCGGAGGCGCTGGCCAACATCGACCGGATCCGGTCGGCCGCCGAGGAGGCGCTCAAGGCCACCCCGCTGCAGGGCGCGAAGGTCTCGATCGGCGGCAGCGCCTCGACGTTCCTGGACCTGCGGGAGGGATCCAAGTACGACCTCTACATCGCCGCGGTGAGCGCGCTGTGCCTGATCTTCATCATCATGCTGGTGCTCACCCGCAGCATCATCGCCGCGATGGTCATCGTGGGGACGGTGACGCTGTCGCTCGGGGCGTCCTTCGGTCTGGCCGTACTGATCTGGCAGTACATCCTCGGCATCGAGCTGCACTGGATGGTGCTGCCGATGGCGGTCATCGTGCTGCTCGGCGTGGGCTCGGACTACAACCTGCTGCTGGTGGCCCGGATGAAGGAGGAGATCCACCCGGCCGGCCCCGGCGCCGTGCACCCGGGCATCAACACCGCGATCATCCGGGCGATGGGCGGCAGCGGCAAGGTGGTGACCAACGCCGGGCTGGTGTTCGCCGCCACCATGGCGGCGATGGCGTTCAGCGACCTGCTCATCATCGGCCAGGTCGGCACCACCATCGCGCTCGGCCTGATGGTGGACACCCTGGTGGTGCGCGCCTTCATGACGCCGTCCATCGCCGCGCTGCTGGGCCGCTGGTTCTGGTGGCCGCAGGTGATCCGCCGCCGTCCCGGCAACCGGGTGGTGCGGGCGGTGCAGGCTCGCCAAGCGCTGCTCGCCGGTACCCCGGCGCCGTGACACGGAGATCCGTTCCGTCGCCACGAACCACACCTGTAACGCGTTTCAGTTTTGCCCGCGCCCGGCGGAATCAGTTAAGCAAATCGCTTATCCCGCCTCCGACCTTCGGTTTATTTTCCGCAAAGTCAATTTATGCTCCGAAATCCTTCACGACCTGTCCTACCTCGCGGTATCGTCTCGCACGAGCAATGTCCGGTACGCACCAAGGGTTTTGATGAGGCGCATTTCAGCGAAGAAGAGCAGTGCACTGCTGAGCACCGTGGCCGTGTCCACCACACTGGCCACCGGAGCACTCCATGTCGCACCGCCGGCCGACGCCACCTGTATCTCGGTGTTCGGGTTGAACAACGGCAATGGATGCGTGAGCAACACGACCTCGATCGCCATCGCGATCGGCCCTGGCGCGGTGGCGGACGCCTCCAGCGCGTTCTTCGGCACCGCACTGGCCTTCGGCGCCGGCGCCCACGCGACCACGGCGCTGAGCGCCTTCACCAACGTCGTGGCCTGGGGCGTGAACGCCACTGCGAGCACGATGTTCTCGATCCTGAGCTGGGTGCTGCAGACCGGGCCCGGCGACGCCATGGCGGTCGGCGGGCCGAACTTCGTCTTCAACATCACCTCCGGCGGCGGCCAGCAGACGGCCGGCGCGGTCGGGATCGGCAACCTCGTCACGCAGTTCGGCCCGGGCGCCTCCAACGCGATCGGCCTGGCCAACCTCATCTTCGGGTTCACCCCGTGGGGCGACGGGAACCAGCGGACCGAGTCCGGCCTGGTCGGGTCGGTGGCCCTGAACCTGTTCGGCAACAGCTACGCCGCCGCACAGGGCTTCTTCAACCTGGTGGTGGACATCTTCAACTACCGGCTGTGGCCGTTCGAGCCGTTCGTGCAGATCATCCGGGGCATCGAATGGGTGGTGACGAGCATCCTGCGGTTCTTCGGCATCCTGCCGCCGCTGCCGCAGCCCGAGTCGTCCGGCGCGGTCGTCACCGACCCCGAGGCCGATCCCGCCGCCGAATCGCTCGACGACACCGGCGAACACCCGAATCCGTTGAACGCCCGCATCGCCGGGCCGTCGGACGGCGAGCAGGCCGCGATCGTCGATGTGAGCCTCACCGAGCCCGGCCAGACCGTCACCGAGCCGGTCACCGAGCCCGAGCCGGAACCCGATCCGAGCGACACCGAGCCCGTCGACCCCACGGTGGCGCAGCAGACCGCTCCCGGTGCCGCCGGGCAGGACGCCGCGCCGCAGGACGGTTCGCTCGAGGACGTCGAAGCGCCGGCCGAGGACGGCTCGGGCTCCGACGGTGACGACACCGCCTCGGCGGCGCGGGAGCGCAGCGTCCTGTCCGTGCGCGGCGGGGCGACCAAGGTCGGCGCGGCCGGCGCGGCGCGGTTCGCCGAGCGCGTCGGCGCCGCCATCGGCGCCAAGGCGCAGGACCGGAACGCCGGTGGCCCCGGCGCCGACGGCGCCACCGACTGACCCGGGGGCGGGCGTGGCCACCGACCGAATGCCCAGCCGGCAACGGAGTTCCGGCCCATCCCGGGTGGTGGGGGTGGTGCTGCGATGAAGGGGATCATCCTGGCCGGGGGCTCGGGCACCCGGCTGCACCCGATCACCCTCGGGGTGTCCAAGCAGCTGATCCCGGTCTACGACAAGCCGATGGTGTACTACCCGCTGTCCACCCTGATGCTGGCGGGTATCCGGGACATCCTGGTGATCACCACCCCGCACGACGCCGACGCCTTCGCCCGGCTGCTCGGCGACGGGTCGGCCTTCGGTATCTCGATCAGCTTCGCCCAGCAGCCGTCGCCGGACGGGCTGGCCCAGGCCTTCACCATCGGTGCGGACTTCATCGGCTCGGACCGGGTCGCCCTCATCCTCGGCGACAACCTGCTCTACGGCCCCGGCCTGGGCAACCAGTTGCGGCGCTTCGAGAACATCGACGGCGGCGCGGTATTCGCCTACTGGGTGAGCGACCCCACGGCCTACGGCGTGGTCGAGTTCGACGCCGACGGCCGGGTGGTGTCACTGGAGGAGAAGCCCAAGCAGCCCAGGAGCAACTACGCGGTGCCGGGGCTGTACTTCTACGACAACGACGTGGTGGCCATCGCCCGCGAATTGTCCCCGAGTGACCGCGGCGAGTACGAGATCACCGACGTCAACCGCGTCTATCTGGAACAGGGCCGGCTGCGGGTGGAGGTGCTGCCCCGCGGCACCGCCTGGCTCGACACCGGCACCTTCGACCAGATGACCGACGCCGCCGAGTTCGTGCGCACCATGGAGCGCCGGACCGGGCTGAAGATCGGCGTGCCCGAGGAGATCGCCTGGCGGCAGGGTTTTCTCACCGACGACGAGCTGTACGATCGCGCCACCCGGCTGATCAAGTCCGGTTACGGTAGGTACCTGCTGGAGCTGCTGGAGAGGGGCGCGTAGTGGCGCGGATTCTGGTCACCGGTGGCGCGGGCTTCATCGGGTCCAACTTCGTCCGCCACCTCGTCGAGCACACCGACCACCACATCACCGTGCTCGACAAACTCACCTACGCGGGCAATCTGGCCTCCCTCGACGGCATACCGGCCCACCGGTTCAGCTTCGTGCGCGGCGATGTCGTCGACGCCGAGCTGGTCGACGCGCTGGTCGCCGACAGCGACGCGGTGGTGCACTTCGCCGCCGAGTCGCACAACGACCAGTCGCTGCACACCCCGGACCCGTTCGTGCAGACCAATGTCGTGGGCACCTTCACCGTGCTGGAGGCGGTGCGCCGGCACGGCACCCGGCTGCACCACGTCTCCACCGACGAGGTCTACGGCGATCTGGCCCTCGACGATCCCGCCCGGTTCACCGAGTCCAGCCCGTACCACCCGTCGAGCCCGTACTCGGCGACCAAGGCCGGCAGCGACATGCTGGTGCGCGCCTGGGTGCGGTCTTACGGGGTGGCCGCCACCATCTCGAACTGCTCCAACAACTACGGCCCGTACCAGCACGTGGAGAAGTTCATCCCGCGCCAGATCACCAACATCCTGCGGGGCATCCGCCCCAAGCTGTACGGCGACGGCCGGCACGTGCGGGACTGGATCCACGTCGACGACCACTCCGCGGCGGTACTGCTGATCCTGGAACACGGCCGGATCGGCGAGACCTATCTCATCGGCGCCGACGGCGAACGGGACAACCGCAGCGTGATCGAACTGATCCTGACCATGATGGGCCGGGATCCCCGGGACTACGACACCGTGGCCGACCGCAGCGGCCACGATAGGCGTTACGCGATCGACGCCACCAAGATCCGCGAGGAGCTCGGGTGGACACCGCGCTACCGCGACTTCCGCAAGGGACTGGCCGTGACGATCGACTGGTACCGCGAGAACGAGGACTGGTGGGCCCCGGCCAAACAGGCCACCGAAGCGTTCTACGCCCGGCTCGGGCAGTGACGGGAGACCGCTGAGATGACCGGCAACGGCACAGGTTTGGAACCGATCACCACGCCCATCCCGGGGCTGACGCTGTGGCGGCTGCCGGTCCACCGCGACAGCCGGGGCTGGTTCAAGGAGAACTGGCAGCGGGAGAAGATGGTCGCCGCCGGGCTGCCGGATTTCGGCCCGGTGCAGCACAATGTGGCGTTCAACGGTCCGGTCGGTGTCACCCGCGGGATCCACGCCGAGCCGTGGGACAAGTTCGTCTCGGTCGCCGCCGGCCGGGTGTTCGGCGCCTGGGTGGACCTGCGTGACGGGCCGAGTTTCGGCACCGTCTTCACCGCCGAACTCGACCCGACCCGGGCGGTGTTCGTGCCGCGCGGGGTGGGCAACGCCTACCAGACCCTGGAACCGGACACCGTCTACACCTACCTGGTCAACGACCACTACTCGCCCGGCGCCCGCTACGTCGGCGTGCACCCGGGCGACGCGCGCCTGGCGATCGCCTGGCCGATCCCGCTGCAGCAGGCGGTGCTTTCGGACAAGGACCGGGCCCAGCCCGCCCTGGCCGAGATCGAGCCGTTCCCGGCCCGCCGCCGCACCCTGGTGCTCGGTGCGGACGGCCAGCTCGGCCGCGCCCTGCGCCGGGTCTACGCCGGCGACGCCACCGTGGAGTTCGCCGACCGGGACGAACTCGACCTGGCCGCAGCCGATCTCGGCTCGGCCCGACACTGGCCGGACTACCGGACCATCATCAACGCGGCGGCCTACACCGACGTCGACGGCGCGGAGACCCCGTCCGGCCGGGTCGCGGCATGGGCCACCAACGTCACCGCGGTCGCCGAGCTGGCGCGCGTCGCCGCCGCCCACCGCATCACGCTGGTGCACGTCTCCAGCGACTACGTGTTCGACGGCACCAGCCCGCGGCCCTACCGCGAGGACGACCCGATCGCCCCGCTGGGCGTGTACGGGCAGACCAAAGCGGCCGGTGACCGGATCGTCGCCACGCTGCCGCGGCACTACATCGTGCGCACCTCCTGGGTGGTCGGCGACGGCCGGAACTTCGTGCGCACCATGCTCTCGCTGGCGCAGACCCGGGTGGACCCCACCGTCGTCGACGACCAGATCGGCCGGCTGACCTTCGCATCGGAGATCGCCCGCGCCATCCGGCATCTGCTCGAGCACGAGGCCCCGTACGGCACCTACAACGTGACCGGGGGCGGAAACCCCCGGTCATGGGCGGATGTCGCCCGCCGCGTCTTCGAACTCGCCGGCCACGACCCGGCCCGGGTCACCGGGGTGCCGTCGAGCGTGTATTTCGGCAAGGCCCGCGGCCCGGTCGCGCCGCGGCCGGCCAACAGCGTGCTGGACCTCACCAAGATCGAATCCACCGGATTCACGCCGGCCGACGCCGACGCGTCGCTGGCCGAGTACGTCGCCGCCGCGGTCCGGACGACCGACCCGGCGGTCGATGGAGTGCCCGACGACAGGGCAGGAACACCGCTGCCCCAGGGGACATGACGCGACCCGCGCAGCACGTGGGGCACAGGGCCGCACACCGGTGCCCTGGCCGGTGAGCACCGGCCGGCGGCGGCCGGTGCCTCACACCAGGCGGGCGAACCCGTTCTGCCGGTAGAGCTCCACGCACGCCGCACGACGGATCTTGCCGCTGGTGGTGATCGGCAGCGTGCCGGGCGCGACGAGCACCACGTCCGCGGTCGCGATGCCGTGGGCCCGGGTGACCGCCGAGGTGATCTCGCCCTGCAGCGCGGCGAGCCGGGTGGCGATCTCCTCGTCGGTGTCGCCGCGCTTCTTGACCTCGGCGACCACGACGAGTTGCTCGGTCCCGTCGGTCGGCACCGCGATCGCCGCGACCCGCCCGCCGCTGATGTCGGCCACGGTGGCCTCGATGTCATCCGGGGCGTGGTTGCGGCCGTTGATGATCAGCAGGTCCTTGATCCGGCCGACGATGAAAAGCTCGCCCTCGTAAAGGAATCCGAGGTCACCGGTGCGCAGCCACGGACCCTGCGGGGTGCCGGGCGAGGGGTCGGCGAGCTCGCCGCCGAAGGTGCGCTCGCTCTCCTCCGGTCGGCCCCAGTACCCGATCGCCACATTGTCGCCGTGCACCCAGATCTCCCCGGTGCTGCCGTCGGGGCACTCGGTGCGGGTCTGCGGGTCGACGATCCGCACCGTCGGCGAGGTCAGCATCGGGTAGCTGACCAGCGGGGTGCCCTCCTGCTCGCCGCAGCGCTGGGCCAGCCCCCGCACCAGCTTCTCCGAGTCGAAGTGCACCACCTCCGGCGCCCGGTCGGCCCGGCAGGTCGCCACGTACAGCGTGGCCTCGGCCAGCCCGTAGGCCGGCTGCAGCGCCTCCGGGCGGAACCCGAACGGCGCGAACCGCTCGGCGAACCGGTTCAGGGTGGCCGGCTGCACCCGCTCGGCACCGTTGACGATCCGCTCCACCCCGGCCAGGCTGCGCCCCTCGAGGTCGGCGTCGGTGGTCTTGCGGGCGGCGAGCTCGAACGCGAAGTTCGGTGCCGCGGAGAAGGCGCAGGTGCCGTCGGCCAACATCTGCACCCAGCGGGCCGGCCGTTGCAGGAACGCCAGCGGGCTGGTGAGCAGGGCCGGGATGCCCAGCACCACCGGGGCGAAGATGCCCAGCACCAGCCCGAGGTCGTGGTAGAAGGGCAGCCAGGACACCGCGGTGGTGCCCTCCGGGCAGATCCCGCCGGTGTCCGGGAAGTACCCGCGCATGAGCTGGTCGAAGTTCACCACCAGGTTGCGGTGGGTGATCATCGCGCCGGCGGGCCGGCGGGTGGAACCGGAGGTGTACTGCAGGTAGGCGATGCGCTCGACCGGCTCGTCGCCCGGATCGGAGACGGGGCCGTCGAGGTCGAGGGTGTCGAGTTCGATCAGGGCCGGCCCGGGATCGGTGTGGATGCTCTGCGCCACCGCCCCGGCGACGGCGGAGGTGGTGAGCACCACCGCGGGTGCGGCGTCGGCCAGCACCGCGTCGATCCGCTCGTCGGCCACCCCGCCGAGCGGGGCGGACAGCGGCACCGCGATGAGCCCGGCCTGGATCGCGCCGAGGAACCCGACGATGTACTCGAGGCCCTGCGGCGCCAGGATGGCCGCCCGGTCCCCGGGGCGGGCGTAGCGGCCGAGGTGGGCTGCGACGTTGAGCACCTGCCGGTACACCTGCGGCCATGTCAGGCTCTTGACGACACCGTTCCAGTCCTGGTCGTAGTCGAGGAAGGTGAACGCCGTGTCGTCGGGCTGCAGGGCGGCCCGTTCCCGCAGAAGTGCCGGAATGAATGCCTCGTCCACCGGACTGACGTTACCGTAAGGCCTTACAACCGCGTCAATACTGAAGAAAAAGTTGCTCGGAGGAGTACTGGATGACCTCGAACGGCAGCGCCGTCGACCGGGACCACCACCCGGATTCCGGGGAGGGTTCCCCAACAACCCGCTCCGGACAGGTGATTCCGGTCGCGGTCGTCGGGATGGCGTGCCGGCTCCCCGGCGGGATCGGCTCCCCCGAGCAACTCTGGCAGGCGTTGCTGCAAGCGCATGATCCGGTCACCGAGATCCCGGCCGATCGCTGGGACGCCGAGGCGTTCTACGACCCGGACCCGGACGCCCCGGGGCGCAGCGCCGGCCGCTGGGGCGCGTTCCTCGACGACATCGCCGGGTTCGACGCCGAGTTCTTCGGGATCGACCCCGACACCGCGACCGCGATCGATCCACAGCACCGACTGCTGCTCGAAACGGCATGGGAGGCGGTCGAACACGCCGGACTCACCCCGACGCTGCCGGCGCAGGCCGGCGCCGGGGTGTTCATCGGACTGACCCGCGACGACTTCGCCCGGCGCCACCCCGGCCCGGACCGGCTGCTGCAGAACGGCGCCGGGGCCGCCGCCGGGCGCATCGCCGCCGCGCTGGGGCTGCGCGGGCCCGCGCTCACCCTCGACACCGCCGACTCCTCGGGCCTGACGGCGGTGCACCTGGCCTGCCGTAGCCTCACCGACGGCGAATGCGACCTGGCCCTGGCCGGTGCGGCCTTCGTCATGCTCGACCCGGATGCGTTCGTCGCCGCCTCGGCCCGGCACCTGCTGTCCCCCACCGGCCGCAGCCGCGCCTTCGACGCCGCAGCGGACGGCCTGGTCTGGGGCGAGGCCTGCGCGGTGGTGGCGCTCAAGCGCCTCGACGACGCGCTGGCCGCCGGGGACCGGGTGCTCGCGGTGATCCGGGCCTCGGCGGCCCGCCACCACGGCCGCGCCGACGTCCTCGCCGCCCCGCCGGTGCCGGCCCAGACCGCGCTGTTCCGGACCGCGCTGGCCGCGGCCGGGGTGCGGGCCGAGGACATCGGGATGATCGAGGCGTACGGTCTCGGCCACCCGGCGGCCGACGCCGCGGAGTTCCGGGCGCTCAGCGACGTGTACGGCACCGCGCACCCGTGCGCGCTCGGCTCGATCACCACCAATTTCGGCAACGCCGCGGCGGCGGGCGGGGTGCTGGGCCTGATGAAGGCGGTGCTCGCCGTGCGGCACGGCGTGATCCCGCCGCACCTGCACTTCTCCCGGCTGCCCGACGAGCTCGCCCGGATCCGGACCGGCCTGTTCGTCCCGCAGACCGCCACCGACTGGCCCGCCGGCCCCACCGGCCCCCGCCGCGCGGCGGTGTCGTCCTACGGCGCGGCCGGCACCGACGTGCATGTCGTGGTCGAACAGCCGCCGAACACCCCGGCCACCCCGGCGGCGGCCGACGGCGCACTGCTCGTCCCGGTGTCGGCGAGCTCAACGGAAGCGTTGCGCGACACGGCATCCCGCCTGGCCGACTGGCTCGAGCGGCACGAGTCGGTGGCCGCCGGCGACCTGGCCTACACGCTGGCCCGGCGGCGCGGCCACCGGCCGGTGCGCACCTGCCTGGCGGCGACCGACCGGGCCGGGCTGATCGCCGCGCTGCGCGCCCTGTCCGACGGGACGACGGCCGCCGAGCCGCCCGCGACGGCCGACGCCGGCGGCCGGGGGCCGGTGTGGTTGTTCGCCGACCACGCCCTGGACTGGACGGCGGCGGCCGAACTGCTGGACACCGACCCGGTCTTCGCCGCCCGGATCGCCGAGCTCGAGCCGGTCGTCGCCGCCGAGGCCGGCTTCTCGGTGACGGCCGCCCTGCGCGAACCCGGCGTGCTCACCGGCCCGGACCGGATCCAACCCGCGGCGTTCGCCGTCCAGGTGGCGCTGGCCGCCGCCCTGCAGGCGGCCGGGGTGCGCCCCGGCGCGGTGATCGGGTACTCCACCGGCGAGACGACCGCGGCGGTGGTGGCCGGTGCGCTCACCCCGGCCGACGGCGCGCGGGTGGTGTGCGCCCGCGCCCGGTTGCTCGCCCGCCTCGACGGCGCCGGCGCCATGGTCGCGGTGCCGCTGGCGGCCAAGCAGGTGCTGTCCGAACTGACCATGCGCGGCATCAAGGATGCCGCGGTCGCGGTCGCGGCGGCGCCGCAGACCACGGTGGTCAGCGGGGCGACGGCCAGTCTGGGTGAGCTCGCCGCCGCCTGGCGGGAACGCGGACTGACCACCACCGAACTGGCCGGCCCGCCGGTGCACTCGCCCGCCGTCGACGCGGTCACCGCCGAGTTCACCGAGCTGCTCGCCGGGATCGCACCGCAGCCGCCGACCCTGCCGTTCTACTCGACCACCGGGTTCGACCCGCGCGAGCGGCCGGCCTGCGACGCCCGGTACTGGCTGCAGAACCTGCGCCGCACCACCCGCTTCTCCGCCGCGGTGCGGGCCGCGCTCGACGACGGCTACCGGGTCTTCGTCGAACCGGGCCCCCGCCCGCTGCTCTCGGACTGGGTGGCGCAGACCGCCGCGGGCGTCGACGTCGCGCCGGTGACCACCACCGTGCTGGGCCGCGGCCGGCTGCCGGACGCGGTGTCCGAGCTGTACTGTCTCGGCGCGACAATCGATTTCGCCGCGCTGTATCCGACCGGCCGGATCGTCGACGCACCGCTGCCGGCCTGGACCCACCGGCGGCTGTGGCCCGACACCGCCGCGGCCGCCCCGTCGGCCGGCGGCGAACCCACCATCACCGTGCACCCGCTGCTCGGCCCGCGCGTGGCCCTGCCCGAGCTGCCCGAACGGCACGTCTGGCAGGCCGAGGTCGGCACCGCGGCCCGGCCCTGGCTGGCCGATCACCGCGTCAACGACGTCCCGGTGCTGCCCGGGGCGGTGCTCTGCGAGCTCGCCCTGGCCGCCGCGCACACCCTGCTCGGCGACGCTGCCGAGGTTCGCGATCTAGCCGTGGCCAACCCGGTGCGGCCGGCCGAGCGGACCGCCCTGGCGGCGGCGGCGAGCGCATCCGCGGCGGGGGCGTTCGAGTTCACCGTGGACTCCCGGCAGGGCCGGCGGTTGCTCCGGCACGCCGGCGCCACCCTGCACCCAGTGGCCGGGCAGCGCCCGCCCGGCCACGACCTGACGGCCCTGCTGGACCGGCACCCCCGGGTCGTCGACGGCGCCGAGATCCGAGCCCGGCTCGCCGACAACGGGTTCGGCCTGGGCGAGGCGTTCGCCGCGCTGGTCGCGGCGCACGTCCCCGAGCAGGCCGGCGACACCGTGCTGGCCGAGCTCGCGCTGCCCGCCGCGCTGCGCCGCGAGCAGGCCGGCTACCGCGTCCATCCGGCACTGCTGGACGCCTGTTTCCAGGCGCTGGCCGCCAACCCGCAGGTCCGCGGCCTCGCGGAGACCGAGCTGGGCGCGCTGGTCGCGGTGAAACGCCTGTGCGCCTGGGATTCCGCGCGCAACGCGCGCTGGTGCCACGGCCGGATCAGCGCGGTGGACGACACCGGTGTCGAGGCGGATCTGGACGTGCTCGACGCCGACGGCGCGGTCCTGGTTCGGCTGCAGGGCGTGCGGTTCGACATCGCCGCCGGCGAGCAGCGCCGCACCGACCGGCGGCTGGCGCAGAGCCTGCTGGCCGTCGAGTGGCGGCGCGGCCGGCCGCCCGAACCGGACGGCACCGCGGCCGGCACCTGGGTGCTGGTCGACGCCGAACCGGCCGCCGCCGGGCCGACCGCCGCACTGGCCGCCGCACTCGACGGGCTCGGTGCGCGCGCGGTCACCCTGAACTGGCCGCCGCAGGACGAGTCCGACGGGCCGGCCGGCCGGCTCGCCGAACAGCTGCAGGCCGGCGAGACCGCCGGCCTGGTGGTGGTGTTCGGGCCCGGCACCGACGCACATCCCACCGCCGGGCTGGACCGGGTGCGGCACCTGGCCCGCATCGTCGACGCGCTGGTGGGCTGCCAGGCCCGGCTGCCCCGGCTGTACCTGGTCACCCACGGGGCGCAGGCGGTGCTACCCGGCGAGGCGCCGGCCCCGGCGTACGCCGCCCTGCGCGGCCTGACCCGGGTGCTCGGCGCCGAGCATCCCCATCTGCAACCGACGCAGATCGATCTCGACGACCGCACCCATCCCGGGCTGCCGGCCCGGCAGCTGCTGAGCGGCTCCCCCGAGGACGAAACCGCCTGGCGCGACGGCACGTTCTACACCGCCCGGCTGCGTCCGGCCCCGTTGCGGCCGGACGAGCGGCGCCACGGGACGGCCGACCACGACCGCGACGGGCTGCGGGTGCAGGTCCGCACGCCCGGCGATCTGGACACCCTGGAACTCACCGCGTGCGACCGCATCCCGCCCGGCCCGGGCCAGATCGAGGTCGCCGTGCAGGCCACCGGGGTCAACTTCGCCGATGTGCAGCTGGTCACGGGGCAGCTCACCGACGACGAGTTGTTCGAGCCCGGAACCGATTTCGTCGGCCGGGTGGTGGCCGTCGGGCCCGGCGTGGCCGAACCCGCGGTCGGCGACCGGGTGGTCGGGCTGTGTCCGGGCGGCGGCTGGGGCACCTTCGTCACCTGCGACGCGCGCCTGGCGGTGCGGGTGCCGGCCAGCCTGGCCGACGGGCGGGCCGCCGCGCTGGCCACCGCAGGCACCGTGGCCTGGTACGCGCTGCACGAACAGGCCCGGCTCCGGCGCGGCGAGCGGGTGCTGATCCATTCCGCCGCCGGCGCGGTCGGCCAGGTCGCCGTCGACCTGGCCCGGCGGGCCGGTGCGGAGGTGTTCGCCACCGCGGGCACCGAGGAGCGCCGGCAGGCGCTGCGCGACCTGGGCGTCGGCCACGTCTACGACGCCGGCGACCCCGGCTTCGTCCGGTCGATCCGCCACGACACCGCCGGCCACGGCGTCGACGTCGTCATCGGTGCCCTGCCCGGCGGGCTGCGCCGCGCCGCGCTGGAACTGCTGGCCCCGGGCGGCCGCCTCGTCGACCTCGGCCGCCCCGGCGACGCCGCACCGCTGGACCCGAATGCGTTGCGGCACAACCGGACCGTGTGCCATGTCGATCTCGTTTCGCTGTCGCGCACCCATCCCGGTCGGGTCGGTGCGGCACTGCGCACCGTGCTGCGCCTCGCCGCCGACGGTGAGCTCACCGGGCCCTGCCACACCACCCGTCCGCTGGCCGAGGCCGCCGACGCGGTGCGCAGCACGCACACCGACGACCACCGCGGCCGGATCGTGCTCGAGGTCGGCCGCCCGGGCCGCAGCGCGGTGGTGCTGCCGCCGCAGCAGGTGCCGGTGTTCCGTTCCGACGGCGCCTATCTCGTCACCGGCGGGCTCGACGAGGCCGGGTTGTTCCTCGCCGAGAAGCTGGCCGCCGCCGGCTGCGGCCGGATCCTGCTGGCCGCGCCGCAGCAACCGACGCTCAAGCAGCTGCAGACCGTCGAGATGATCCGCGCGATGGGCAGCGACGTCATCGTGCAGTGCTGCGATCCGGCCGACCCCACCACCGCCGCCCGGCTCGTCGCCGCCGCGACGGCCACCGGCCTGCCGCTGCGCGGCGTGCTGCTGAACCAGGCCACGGACCTGGGTTCGTTCGAACAGCAGTGGGCGGCAACGGTGCTGGCGGCCTGGCGGCTGCACGAGGCGGTCGCCGGGCAGCCGCTGGACTGGTTCTGCACCGGTTCGTCGACCACCGCGCTGACGGGCGCACCCGGCCGCAGCGCGGCCGCCGCCGCGGCCGACGCCTGGCTGGACGGGTTCGCGCGGTGGCGCCACGCGCAGGGGCTGCCGACCACCACGATCGCCTGGAATCCGGTTCCCGCCGAGGACCGGATGACCGCGCTCGCCGCGCTGCTGCGCCACGACCGTCCGCACACCGGCTGGCTGCCGGATCTGGACCGCACCTGGCTGGTGGTGCTGGCCCAGCGCAGCCCGTTCGCCGAGGCGTTCCGCGCCGACGCCGGCCACGGCGGCGGTGGGCGGCTGCGCGCCGAGCTCGACTCGCTGGCGCCCGACGAGCGCCCGGCCCGGGTGCGGCGGCTCATCGCCGATCAGATCAGCATGGTGCTGCGCCGCAGCATCGATCCGGACCGGCCGCTGGCCGAGTACGGCATCGACTCGCTGGGCGCGGTGGAGTTGCGGACCCGGTTGGAGCACGAGACCGGCATCCGGCTCGCCGCCGGCGACATCGCCGCCGGGACGGTCCGGGAGCTGGCCGACCTGCTGTGCGCGCGGCTGGTTCCCACCGAGTCGGAATGACCGGGTGACCGGGCCCGCGGGACGGGTTACTGCCGCTGGTTGCGCGGCTGCCAGACCACCAGCGCGGTGCTCTTGGGCAGCAGCGCGAGCTCGCGGCGCTGCTTGGCGCGCAGCTGGTCGAGCTCGGCGGAGAGCTCCTTGATCCGGGCCTGCAGCGCCTCGACCTGGTTGGTCAGTTCGATGATGCGCTTGATGCCGGCGAGGTTGACGCCCTCGTCCTGCGACAGCCGCTGCACCTCGCGCAGCAGTTCGACGTCGCGCCACGAGTAGCGCCGCCCGCCGCCGGCGGTGCGCTGCGGGCTGACCAGGCCGAGCCGGTCGTAGGTGCGCAGCGTCTGCGCGTGCATCCCGGCCAGCTCGGCGGCCACCGAGATGAGGAACGTCTGCTGTTCCCCGACGGGCTTCTTGCGGTTGCTCATCGGTTGCCCGCCCATCCGGCCCGCGGGTCGAATCCGCTCTCCCGCTCGGCCTTCGCGTAGGCCTCCAACGCCTCGGTGGCCTTGGCGTCCAAGTGCGCCGGCACCATCACCTTGACCTTGACCAACAGATCGCCGTGCCCGCCGTTGCGCTTCGGCACACCGCGGCCGCGCACCCGCAGGATGCGCCCGTCGGAGGTGCCCTTGGGCACCTTCACCCCCACCCTGCCGTCCAGGGTGGGCACCGACAGCGTGGTGCCCAGTGCCAGCTCGTGGAAGCTGACCGGCACGGTCACGATCAGGTCGTCGCCGTCCCGGCTGAACACCTTGTCCGGCCGCACCCGCACGGTGACGTACAGGTCGCCCGACGGGGCGCCGCGCAGCCCGGCCTCGCCCTGCCCGGGCAGCCGGATCCGCTGACCGTCCTCCACGCCCGGCGGGATCCGCACGTTGATCGTGCGGGTCCGGGTCGTCACCCCGGTGCCCTTGCACTCGCCACAGGGGTGCTCGATGATCGAACCGCTGCCGCGGCAGTCGGTGCAGGGTTCGGAGAACCCGAACGCGCCCTGGTTGCGGCTGACCACTCCGGCACCGTTGCACGCCGGGCACACCCGGGGGCTGGTGCCGGGCCGGGCACCGCTGCCGTGGCAGTTGGTGCACGGGGCCGGGCTGGTCAACCGCAAGGGCATCTGCACACCCTTGGTGGCCTCCAGGAACGACAGCTCCGCCTCGGTCTCGAGGTCGTTGCCGCGGCGCGGGCGGTTCGGCCGCGTCGCGCCGGCCCGGCCGAACAGCCCGCCGAACAGGTCACCGATGTTGGCGCCGCCGGTGTGGGCGGCGGCGTCGAACAGATCGCTCAGGTTGAACTCGACGCCGTCGCCGAACCCACCGAACCCGCCGCCGCCGGCGAAGCGCCGACCGAACCCGCCGCCCGCGAACAGGCGGCGGGTCTCGTCGTACTCCTTGCGCTTGGCGGGGTCGGTGAGCACCTCCTTGGCCTCGGAGATCGCCTTGTAGCGCTCCTCGGCCTCCGGATCGCCCGGATTCCGGTCGGGATGGTTCTCCGCGAGCAGCCTGCGGGCTACCTGCCTGATCTCCTTGTCCGAGGCGTCAGAGGAGACGCCGAGCACCTTGTAGAAGTCCTTTTCGACCCACTCACGCTGGGCCATGCCGCGTCACCTCCTTGCCTTTCTCTCTTCGTGGTCGATTACTGGTCGGTTTCGGCCGATTCGGCCGCCCGGCCGTCCGTCGGGCCCGGGTCCGCGCCGGCCTCCGGCTCGGCGTCGACGACGCCGACCAGCGCGTGACGGACCACCAGCTCGCCGAACTTGTAGCCGCGGCGCATCACCGTGCCGATCACCGGGTTCTCCCCGCTGCCCTCGTGCTGGACCGCCTCGTGCAGCATCGGGTCGAACGCCTCACCCTCGCTGCCGAAGGACGAAAGCCCAAGGCTCTCAAGGGTGCTGACCAGCTTGTCGGCGAAGGCCTTGAACGGCCCGGCCGCCAGGTCGCCGTGCGCGCGGGCCCGATCCAGATCGTCGAGGATGGGCAGCAGCTCGGCGACCACGGCCGCCTTCGCCCGTTCCACCGCGGCCTGCTGCTCGCGCAGCACCCGCTTGCGGTAGTTGGCGAAGTCGGCCTGCACCCGCTGCAGATCCGCGAGCAGTTCGGCGGCCTTCTCGTTCTCCCGGCCGGCGTCGGGCGCGTCGGCCCCGCCGGCGGGAGGCGCCGCCTCCGGCTCCGACCCGCCGGGGGTCGAGCCGGAGGCGGCGTCGCGCACCTGACCGGTGGCCGGATCGATCCGACGCTTGTCGGTGATCGTCACCGGTTCGGCCGCTTCGTTGTCCTTCTCGAAGGAGCCGCTCACTTCTTCTCCCGATCGTCGTCGACGACCTCGGCATCAACCACATCGTCGGTGCCGTTGCCCGACCCACCGGGGGCGGCCGCACCGCCGGCGGCCTGGGTGGCCTCGTAGATGGCCTGGCCCAGCGCCTGCGACTCCTGGCCGAGCTTCTCCATCGCGGACTTGATCGCGGCGATGTCGCTGCCCTCGAGCGCCTTCTTGGCGTCGGCGATGGCGGCGTCCACCTTGTCGAGGGTGTCCTCGGGCACCTTCGCCCCGCCGTCGGACGACGCGGCCTCGCGCTGCTCCTTGACGAACTTCTCCGTCTGGTAGACCAGCGTCTCGGCCTGGTTGCGCACCTCGGCCTCCTCGCGGCGCCGGCGGTCCTCCTCGGCGTGCGCCTCGGCGTCCTTGATCATCCGCTCGATCTCCTCCTGGGACAGGCCGGAGCCCTCCTGGATGCGGATGGTGTTCTCCTTGCCGGTGCCCTTGTCCTTCGCGGTGACGTGCACGATGCCGTTGGCGTCGATGTCGAAGGTCACCTCGATCTGCGGCACCCCGCGCGGGGCCGGCGGGATCCCGGTCAGCTCGAAGCTGCCGAGCAGCTTGTTGTGCGCGGCGATCTCCCGCTCGCCCTGGTAGACCTGGATCTGCACGGACGGCTGGTTGTCCTCGGCAGTGGTGAACACCTCGCTGCGCCGGGTGGGGATCGTGGTGTTGCGCTCGATGAGCTTGGTCATCACGCCGCCCTTGGTCTCGATGCCCAGCGACAGCGGGGTCACGTCGAGCAGCAGCACGTCCTTGACCTCGCCCTTGAGCACGCCGGCCTGCAGGGCCGCGCCCACCGCGACGACCTCGTCCGGGTTGACGCCCTTGTTGGGCTCCTTGCCGCCGGTCAGTTCCTTGACCAGGTCGGTGACCGCGGGCATCCGGGTCGAGCCGCCCACCAGCACCACGTGGTCGATGTCGGCGACCGAGATGCCGGCGTCCTTGATGACCTGCTGGAACGGGTTGCGGCAGCGGTCCAGCAGATCCTGGGTGATGCGCTGGAACTCCGCCCGGGTCAGGGTCTCGTCGAGGAACAGCGGGTTCTTGTCCGCGTCGACGGTGATGTAGGGCAGGTTGATGGTGGTCTGCTGGCTGGCCGACAGCTCGATCTTGGCCTTCTCCGCGGCCTCACGCAGCCGCTGCATGGCCATCTTGTCCTTGGTCAGGTCGATGCCGGTGTTCTTCTTGAACCGGTCGACGAGCCAGTCGACGATCCGCTGGTCCCAGTCGTCGCCGCCGAGGTGGTTGTCACCGCTGGTGGCACGCACCTCGACCACGCCGTCGCCGATCTCCAGCAGCGACACGTCGAAGGTGCCACCACCGAGGTCGAAGACCAGGATGGTCTGTTCCTTCTCCCCCTTGTCCAGGCCGTAGGCCAGCGCCGCCGCCGTCGGTTCGTTGACGATGCGCAGCACGTTCAGGCCGGCGATCTGGCCGGCCTCCTTGGTGGCCTGACGCTGGGCGTCGTTGAAGTAGGCCGGGACGGTGATCACCGCGTCGGTGATCTCCTCGCCGAGGTAGGCCTCCGCGTCACGCTTGAGCTTCATCAGCACACGCGCGCTGATCTCCTGCGGCGTGTACTGCTTGCCGTCGATGTCGATCTTCCAGTCGCTGCCCATATGGCGCTTGACCGAACGGATGGTCCGTTCGACGTTGGTGACCGCCTGGTTCTTGGCGGGCTGGCCGACGAGAACCTCGCCGTTGCGCGCGAAGGCGACGACCGACGGCGTGGTGCGCGAGCCCTCGGAGTTGGCGACGACGACCGGGTCACCGCCCTCCAGCACGGCGACCACCGAGTTGGTCGTCCCGAGGTCGATTCCGACCGCACGAGCCATGGTGTTTCCTCCTGATAGACGTTTTCGGGTCTGAGTGCACCACGCTCAAGCCTGCGCTCCCCGGCACGCCGTGTCAAACAGACTTGAGTCGATCACACTCAAGATTCGTCTAGCTCAACGGCCCCGATCCCGGTTTTGTTCCCGGCCGGGCCCTGTTGCCTGCGTCACGAGCAGACGCGGACACCCCCTGCGACGGCCGGTTCCGGGGGTTATGCGTCAGCTCGCGCGGGGGTTGCGGGAGCGGTGGCCCGGCGCCGGCGCCGCACGACGGCCTTCTCGGCCTCCACCGCGACGAACACCAGCGCGCCCACGCCGGCGGCCTTGACCCAGTCGAACCAGCCCAGCGCCGTGGAGCCGAACACCGCCTGCAGCGGCGGGGCGTAGGTGTACAGCAGCGTCAGCGCCGCGCAGGCGGCCACCGTGGCCAACGCCACCCGGTTGCCGAACAGGCCCGCCCAGCTGAGCACCCGGTCCCGCAGGAACCGGTTGTTGAGCAGGTAGAACATCTCGGTCACCACGATCGCGTCGACCGCCATGGTGCGCGCGGTCTCCACGCTGGTGCCCTGCTGCAACTCCAGCAGGAACAGCGTCAGCGCCCCGGCCGCCATCAGCACCGACACCATCACCACCCGCCAGACGAAGTACCCCGACAGCAGGCTCTCCCCGGGCGGGCGGGGCTTGCGGCCCATGACGTCGTGCTCGGCCGGCTCGAACGCCAACGCGATGCCGAGCGTGCCCTCGGTGACCAGGTTGATCCACAGCACCTGGGCCGGGGTGAGCGGCAGGGTGAGCTCGAACAGGATGGCCGCGATCACCACCAGCACCTCGCCGCCGTTGGTCGGCAGCATGAACAGGATGAACTTGCGGATGTTGTCGTAGACGGTGCGGCCGGCCTCGACCGCGGCGGCGATGGTGGCGAAGTTGTCGTCGGCCAGCACCATGTCCGAGGCCTCCTTGGCCGCCTCGGTGCCGCGCTTGCCCATCGCCACGCCGATGTCGGCGCGCTTGAGCGCCGGGGCATCGTTGACCCCGTCGCCGGTCATCGCCACGATCTGGCCCTCGGCCTGCAGCGCCTGCACCAGCCGCAGCTTGTGCTCGGGGTTGGCACGGGCGAACACGTCGTGCTCGCGCACCACGGCGCGCAGCTGCGCGTCGTCCAGTTCGGCGAGCTCGCGGCCGGTCACGGCGGGTTTCCCGGCGCCGATGCCGAGCTGGGCGCCGATCTCGGCGGCGGTGCCGGCGTGGTCGCCGGTGACCATCTTCACCGTGATGCCCGCGCGCCGGCACTCGCGCACCGCGGCGACCGCCTCCGGCCGCAGCGGGTCGATGATGCCGACCAGCCCGAGCAGGCAGAACCCGCCGTCGTGCAGGTCGTCGAGGGTGAGCCGGCCGGCAGTGCGGGTGGCGCCGTGGCGCTGGGCCAGCGCCAGCACCCGCAGGCCCCGCGCGGCGATCCGGTGGGCGGAGTGCTGCCAGTGGTCGTGGTCCAGCGGGCGCTCCCCGTCGGCGCAGCGCTCGGTCGCGCACAGCCCCAGCACCCGCTCGGGGGCGCCCTTGACCAGGATCAGCTGGGTGTCGCCGTCGGCGTGCAGGGTGCCCATCATCCGGTTCTCGGACTCGAACGGCACCGAGTCCAGCCGCGGATGGCGCGCGGCCGCGGCGTCGGCGGTCAGCCCCGCCTTGCGGCCCAGCACGAGCAGGGCGGCCTCGGTGGGGTCGCCGACGATGGTCCAGATGCCGTCGGCGCAGTGCAACCCGGCGTCGTTGCACAGCACCCCGGCGCGCAGGGTGTCGGCCAGCACCGGGTCGGCGGCGGGGTCGGCGGGCCCGCCGTCGAGCTCGAATCCGCCCTCGGGGGTGTAGCCCACCCCGTCGACCCGGTACTCCCGGTCGCCGCAGGCCACCTGCTGCACGGTCATCTCGTTGCTGGTCAGGGTGCCGGTCTTGTCCGAGCAGATGACGGTGACCTCGCCGAGGGTCTCCACCGCCGGCAGCCGCCGCACGATGGCGTTGCGCCGCGACATGCGCTGCACCCCGATCGCCAGGGTGACGGTCATCATGGCCGGCAGGCCCTCGGGAATCGCCGAGGCGACCAGCGCGACCGCCATGATGAACATCTCGGCCACGTCCTGGCCGCGCCACAGCACCCCGATGACATAGGTCGCCAGGGCCATCGCCACGATGACCGCGGCCAGCCAGCGCCCGAACCGGTCGATCTGGCGGGTCAGCGGCGTGACGGTCGGGCCGATCCCGGCGATCATCCGGTTGATCCGGCCGATCTCGGTGTCGGTGCCGGTGCCGACGACCACCCCGGTGGCCTGGCCGTAGACCACCACCGTGCCGGAGTAGGCCATCCCCTCCCGGTCGCCGAGCGGGGCGTCCGGCGCGACGGCCGCGGTGGACTTCTCCACCGGCACCGACTCGCCGGTCAGCGCGGCCTCCTCGATGCGCAGCCCGTCGACGGTCAGCAGCCGCAGATCGGCGGGCACCCGGTCCCCGGAGGCCAGCCGCACCACGTCCCCGGGCACCAGGTCGGCGGCATCGATGTCGACCGGCACCCCGTTGCGGATCGCGGTGGCGTGCGGGGAGAGCATGGCGCGGATGGCCTCCATCGCGGCCTCGGCCCGGCCCTCCTGGATGAACGCGATGACGACGTTGACGATCACCGCCGCGACCAGCACCAGGGTGTCGACCCAGTGCTGCAGCAGCGCGGTGACGACCGCCGCGGCCGACAGCACGTAGATCAGCACGTCGTTGAACTGGCGCAGGAACCGGACGACCGGGTGGCGGCGCCGGGCGGCCGGCAGTTCGTTGCGGCCGTGGCGTTCCCGGCGGCGGCGCACCTCGTCGTCGTCGAGCCCGTCCGGCCCGACCCCGAGCCGGTCGAGCACCTCCTGCGGGGTCATCACATGCCAGCGCGGCGGTGCCGGTTCCGGTGAACCGGCGCGGTGTGCGGTCGCGGAGGCCGTCTCCATCCAACTCCCCGTCGCAGTCGCAGGTGCGAGTGTCCGATCTCCCCTGTCGCGTCTTCCCCGTCGAGCCTGCCATCCCGGACACGAACCGGCATCGGTCCAAGGTCACCTTTGCCAATCACACTGGTCACATCCGTCACACATTGCGTACCGTGGAGGCGTGCACAGTCGTCGTGGCGTGGTCGCGGCCCTGGCCCTGGCGGTGGGGCTGACCGCAGCATGCGCCAACCACATCGAGGGCCGGCCGATCGCCATCCCACCGTCGGGCACCGAGCCGAAGGTGTCGATGCCCAGGCCGTCCCGCCTGCCGGCCGCACCGCCGTCGGCCAACGCCCGTGTCCCGGGTGGGGACGTCCAGGTGCTCACCCCGCGGGAGGGCGGTTACGTCTTCATCGAGACCAAGTCCGGCCTCACCCGCTGCCAGCTCAACACCGAGTACGTCGGGTGCGAGACGCGGTTCGTCGACCCGCCGAGCATCGACGGCCACCCCGCCACCGGGGTGCGACTCGACGCCGACGGCCAGGTGCGCTGGGTGGTGGGCAATCTGGGCGCGATCCCGGCGGTGACCCTGGACTACCAGCGGTACTCGGCGGTGGGCTGGACCATCGACGCCCGGCCGGACGGCACCCGCTTCACCAACGACCGCACCGGCCACGGCATGGAGATCGCCACCGAAGGGGTGCACACCTTCTGAGCGCCCGCCTACGGTGGGGTGATGAGCGTCGCACAGCGGGAACGCGCCGCCCTGGTGGCGACCATGCGGGCCGTCGGCCCGGACGCACCCACGCTGTGCGCCGGCTGGACGGTGCGCGACCTGGCCGCCCACCTGGTGGTGCGCGAGCGCCGACCGGACGCCGCGCCGGGCATCCTCGTCGCGCCGCTGGCCGGCTACACCGCGCGGGTGCAGCGCCGGATCGCCGACACCACCCCCTGGGCGGAGCTGCTCGAACGGGTGGCCGCCGGCCCGCCACCGCTGTCGCCGTTCCGGCTGCTCGACCCGCTGGTCAACGTCACCGAGATGTTCATCCACCACGAGGACGTGCGCCGGGCCGCACCGGACTGGCAGCCGCGCGCGCTCGATCCGGCGACCACCGCCGCGCTGCGCCGGCCGCTGCCCCTGACGGCGCGCATGGCGCTGGGCCGGGCCCCCGCCCGGGTCACGCTGCGCACCCCCGACGGTGCGGTGGCCGCCGTCGTCGGCCACGGCCCGGCGCTGACGCTGACCGGCGAGCCCGGCGAGCTGCTGCTGTTCCTCGGCGGCCGCGACGCCGCCCGGGTGGCGTTCGACGGTGACGACGCCCTGTTCGCGGCGGTGCGGGCGGGACGGCGCGGGCTGTAGCCCCTAGGCTTTGTGCTCGTGGACTTCCGCGTTTTCGTCGAACCCCAGCAGGGCGCGAGCTACACCGACCAGCTCGCGGTGGCCCGCACCGCCGAGCAGTTGGGCTATTCCGCGTTCTTCCGGTCCGACCACTACCTGGCGATGAGCGGCGACGGCCTGCCCGGCCCGACCGACGCCTGGCTGACCCTGGCCGGGATCGCCCGGGAGACGTCGACGATCCGGCTGGGCACTCTGGTCACCTCGGCCACCTTCCGCTATCCCGGGCCGTTGGCCATCCAGGTCGCCCAGGTCGACGAGATGAGCGGCGGCCGGGTCGAGTTCGGGCTGGGCGCGGGCTGGTTCGAGGCCGAGCACCAGGCCTACGCGATCCCGTTCCCGCCGCTGCGGGAACGGTTCGACCGGCTCGAGGAGCAGCTGCGCATCATCACCGGGCTGTGGACCACCCCGGCCGGCGAGACCTTCTCCTTCGAGGGCGAGCACTACCGCGTCGTGGACTCCCCGGCGCTGCCCAAACCCGCCCAGTCGCCGCGGCCGCCGATCATCGTCGGCGGTCAGGGCGCCAAGCGCACGCCCGCGCTGGCGGCGGCGTTCGCCGACGAGTTCAACATCCCGTTCGTGCGGATCGAGGCGCTCAAGGAGCAGTACGAGCGGGTCGCCGCGGCCGTCGCCGCGGCCGGCCGGGCACCGGAGTCGATGCTGTACTCGGCGGCGTTCGTGCTGTGCGCGGGCCGCGACGAGGCCCAGATCGCCCGCCGCGCCGACGCGATCCGCCGCGAGGTCGACGAACTGCGCAGCAATTCGCCGCTGGTCGGGACGCCGGCCGAGATCGTCGACCGGCTCGGCCCGTTCATCGAGGCCGGGGTGCAGCGGGTGTACCTGCAGGTGCTGGACATGTCGGATCTGGACCACCTCGAGCTGTTCGCCAGCGAGGTCATCGGGCAGCTGCGCTGATCGGACCGGGCGGCGGCCGGCCGGGTGCCGTGATTGAATCGGTGCCCGTGACCGGCCCGCAGCACGACCACGAACCGGCCCCGCCGAACCGGCCGTGGCACCACTCCACGCCGTTGGTGCTGGGTGCGAGTGTGGCCGGGCTGGCGGTGATCGCCCTGCTGGTGGGCCTGGTGGTGCTCGTGACGCGCCCGTCGCAGACCCCGGCGCCGCCGCCGCTCGACCTCGACGAGCCGGTGTTCACCACCACGACGCGCACCACCACGTCGACCACGACCACCACCAGCTATCCGAGCACCAGCCCGCCGGAGACCACCGACCTCGACCCCGACACCACGCTGGTCGACCCGTCCGAGCTCGAGACCGAGGAGGCGTCCACCGAACCGGAGACGACCACCCGGACCCGGCCGCGCCGCGACGACGACGAGACGCCGACCACGACCACCACGCGTCAGCGGCCGCGGACGAACGTGACACGCTCGCTTTCTCCCTAGGGCGGCCGTGGTCGACCTCTACTATCGGTGGCCGTGGCGCGACCTGAGGA
>NZ_CALDGS010000172.1 GCF_937941905.1 uncultured Mycolicibacterium sp.
GCGGCCAGCGCGTCCGGCAGCGACGCGGCCGCCGGCTGCGACGACGGCTTGGGCCGCAGCAGCTCCAGCAGCGACGAACTCGGGTAGCCCACCAGCCGGACCTTGGCGTCGGGGTCCAGCCCGGCGAGCACCTTGGCCCGGGCGACCGCGGCGCGCAGCCCGCCGAGGTGGTCGACCAGGCCGCGCTCGGCGGCGTCGGCGCCGGTCCAGATGCGGCCCCGGGCGACGGCCTCGACATCGGCGACGGCCAGCCCGCGCCCGGCGGCGACGCGTTCGACGAAGTCCGTGTAGCACAGGTCGGCCTCGGCCTCGACGTGCGCACGCTGCGCCTCGGTGAACGGCTCGTCGGCCGACCACACGTCGGCGTTCGGGTTGGTGCGCACGGTGCCGGAGCCGATACCGAGCCGGCCCTTGAGCTCGCGGGCGACGAACTTCCCGGTCACCACGCCGATCGAGCCGGTGATGGTGCCGGGGTTGGCGACGATCTCGTTGGCCGCCATCGACACGTAGTAGCCGCCCGAGGCGGCCACCGCCCCCATCGAGGCGACGACGGGCTTGCGCTCACGGGCCCGGACCACCTCCCGCCAGATGGTCTCCGACGCGGTGACCGAGCCGCCGGGACTGTCCACGCGCAGCACGATGGCGGCGATGTCGTCGTCGGCGGCGGCCTCGCGCAGGGCGGCGGCGATGGTGTCCCCGCCCGCCGCCGACCGGCCCAGCGACAGCGGCGACGGCCCGCCCCGCCCGTTGACGATGGGCCCGTGCACGGTGACCACCGCGACGGCGGGCTCGCCGCGGCGGCCGGGCAGCCGCGGGCCGGGCCGCGGCGTGGTGGCCCGGGCGTAGCGGGACAGGTACAGCCGCGGCGGCGCGTCGGGGTGGGTGTCGACGTCACGGCTCGGGACCGGGGCGCCGACGAGCTCGGCGATGCGGGCGTAGGCCTCGTCGCGGAACCCGATCCGGTCGACCAGCCCGGCGGCGACGGCGTCGTCACGCAGCAGCGGCGCCCGGTCGGCGAGGGCGTCGACGGTGTCCGGGTCCAGCTTGCGGGCGGCGGCGACGGCCGCGCGGACCTGCTCGTAGAGGCTCTGCACGAGCCGGGTGTCGGCCTCGCGGTGCGCCTCGGTGTAGCCGGACTCGGTGAACCGGTTGGCCGCGCTCTTGTACTCGCCGCGGGCGACGAACTCCGGCTGCAGCCCGAGCTTGTCCAGGGCGTCGCGCAGAAACAGCGCGCTGGTGGCGAACCCGACCAGCCCGACGTGGCCGGAGGGCTGCAGCCACACCTCGCCGAACGCGCTGGCCAGGTAGTAGGACAGCGTGCCGGGATAGGTCTCGGCCCAGGCCAGCGAGGGCTTGACCGCGGTGAACGCTTCGACGGCCTCGCGCAGCTCCTGCACCGGACCGGGCGGGGCGTGCGGGATCTGCACCCGGGCGATCAGCCCGGCCACCCGGTCGTCCTCGGCGGCCCGGTGCAGGGCGGCGACGGTCTCGCGCAGCGTCAGCGGCCGGCCGCCGGCCGACAGCACGGTCAGCGGGTCGAAGCCGGCGGTCTCGGCCGGGGCGGCGTGCAGGTCGAGCTCGAGCACGCAGCCGGCGGGCACCCCGCGGTGACGGGCGGTGTCCACCTTGCGCGCCAGCGTGCGCAGGTCGTCGGGGCCGGGCAGACCCGGCAGGAAGCCGAACACGTTCCCGAGGGTACCGACGCCGGCGGACACCCCGCCCGCCGCCGGTCCCCCGCCTCAGCGCCCGGTGTAGCGGGCGTACTGCGGGCAGTAGATCTCGACCGCGGCGCGCATCAGGCCGGCGGCCTGGCCGCGGTCGATGCCGGGCCCGGTGAGCTGGTTGACCACCCCGCGCACCACCGGCACCGGGTTGATGGTGGTCGACAGCCCCTGGCGCAGCATGTCGCAGATGTGGTTGCCGACGGCGGCCAGGTCGGTGTCGGGCTGGTAGGGGATGCCCAACGCGTCCACCGCCGCGGCGAACCGTTCGTCGCGCGGTTCGGCGGCGGCGGTGCCGGCGCCGGCGGCCACCAGCCCGGCGGCGACGGTCAGGACGGTGATCCACCTGGAGAGGAAGGTCATGTCTGCTCCTGAACTTCTGCCTGCGCCGTGTGAATCGCGTCGGAGGTAAGCGGCGTTACGGGTCGGGCGAACAGGGCTCATGAAAACACACGAGAGCCCCTGCCGCTGCCGACAGGGGCTCTCGTGTGGTGCAACTCGCTACAGCTCGGTGGCGGTGCCGCCGGCGGCGGTGATCGCCTCCCGGGCGCTGCCGCTGAACTTGTGCGCGGTGACGTCGACCTTGGCGGTCAGCTTGCCGTCGCCGAGCACCTTGACGAGCACGTTCTTGCGGACCAGGCCCTTGGCCACCAGCTCGTCGATGCCGACCTTGCCGCCCTCCGGGAACGCCTTGTTGATGTCGCCCACGTTGACGACGGCGTACTCGGTGCGGAACCGGTTGCGGAAGCCCTTGAGCTTCGGCAGCCGCATGTGGATCGGCATCTGGCCGCCCTCGAACGTCACCGGGACGTTCTTGCGGGCCTTGGTGCCCTTGGTGCCGCGCCCGGCGGTCTTGCCCTTCGAGCCCTCACCGCGGCCGACGCGGGTGCGGGCCTTCTTCGACCCGGGCGCGGGCCGCAGGTCGTGCAACTTGATGACGGACATCAGGACTCCACCTCTTCGACTTCCACGAGGTGATGCACGCTCTTGATGAGCCCGCGGGTCTGCGCGTTGTCCTCGCGCACCACCGACTGCCGGATCTTGCGCAGTCCCAGGGTGCGCAGGCTCTCGCGCTGCTTCCAGCGCGCGCCGATGGTGCTGCGCACCTGGGTGATCTTCAACTGAGCCATCGGTTACGCCCCTTCACGCGATGCACTGGCGGCCAGCGCGCTGGCCTCGCGCCGCGCCTTGAGCATGAACGACGGCGCGACATCCTCGATGGGCAGGCCGCGACGGGCCGCCACCTCCTCCGGACGCTGCAGCAGCTTCAGCGCGGCCACGGTGGCGTGCACCACGTTGATCGCGTTGTCGCTGCCCAGCGACTTGGCCAGGATGTCGCGGACGCCGGCGCACTCCAGCACCGCACGCGCCGCGCCCCCGGCGATCACACCGGTACCGGGGCTGGCCGGACGCAGCAGCACCACACCCGCGGCGGCCTCGCCCTGCACCGGGTGGGTGATGGTGCCGCCGATCAGCGGGACCCGGAAGAAGTTCTTGCGAGCCTCCTCCACGCCCTTGGCGATCGCGGCCGGCACCTCCTTGGCCTTGCCGTACCCGACACCGACCATGCCGTTGCCGTCACCGACGATGACCAGCGCGGTGAAGCTGAACCGCCGGCCACCCTTGACGACCTTGGACACACGGTTGATCGTGACGACGCGCTCGAGGTAGTTGCTCTTGTCGCCGCCGTCGCGGCCACGCCCGCGATCCTCGCGCCGGCGCCCTTCGCGCGGCGGTCGGCTGTCCGAGGTCGCCGGAGCGGCGCCAGCTGCCTGCTCGGCCATCATGCAGTCCTCTCGTTGTACGTCGTCATCAGAACTTCAGTCCGCTCTCCCGGGCCGCGTCGGCCAGGGCGGCGATCCGGCCGCCGTAGGTGTAACCGCCGCGGTCGAACACGATCTCGGTGATCCCGGCGGCCTTGGCGCGCTCGGCGATCAGCTGACCGACCCGCACGCTCTTGGCCTTCTTGTCGCCCTCGAGCGCCCGCACGTCGGCCTCGATCGAGGAGGCCGCCGCCAGGGTGTGGCCCTTGAGGTCGTCGACCAGCTGCACGTGGATGTGCCGCGAGGAGCGGTGCACGACCAGCCGCGGCCGCTCGGCGGTGCCGGCGATCTTCTTGCGCAGCCGCGCATGCCGGCGCTGACGGTCACGCCGCCGGATCTCGGAGATGTTGGCGCCGACCGGCGTGTACTTCTTGGGGGTGTCCGTTGCGGTAGCCATCGCTTACTTACCTGTCTTTCCGACCTTGCGGCGGACCTGCTCACCCTCGTAGCGCACGCCCTTGCCCTTGTACGGGTCGGGGCGGCGCAGGCGGCGGATGATCGCCGAGATCTGGCCGACCTTCTGCTTGTCGATACCGGAGATGGAGAACTTGGTGGGCGACTCGACCTGGAAGGTGATGCCCTCCGGCGGCTCGATCACCACGGGGTGGCTGTAGCCCAGGGCGAACTCCAGGTTCTGGCCCTTGAGCTGGACGCGGTAGCCCACGCCGTGGATCTCCATCTTGGTGGTGTACCCCTCGGTGACACCGGTGATCATGTTGGCGATCAGGGTGCGCGACAGCCCGTGCAGCGAGCGGCTGCGCCGCTCGTCGTCGGGGCGGGTCACCACGATGGCGCCGTCGTCGCTGCGCTCCACCTTGATCGGCTCGGCGACGTCCAGCGACAGGGTGCCCTTCGGGCCCTTGACCGAGACGGTCTGCCCGTCGATCGCCACGTCGACCCCGGCGGGAACCGGAACCGGCTGCTTACCAATACGCGACATGTCTCGTTAACCCCTCACCACACGTAGGCGAGGACTTCCCCGCCCACGCCCTCTCGCGCCGCCTGCCGATCGGTCTTGAGGCCCTTCGACGTGGAGATGATCGCCACGCCGAGGCCGCCGAGCACCTTGGGCAGGTTGTTCGACTTGGCGTACACCCGCAGGCCGGGCTTGGAGACCCGGCGCAGGCCGGCGATGCTGCGCTCCCGGCTCGGGCCGTACTTGAGCTGCACCACGAGGGTCTTGCCCACGCGGGCGTCCTCCACGCTGTAGTCGGCGATGTAGCCCTCGCGCTTGAGGATCTCGGCGATGTTCGCCTTGAGCTTCGAGTGCGGCAGCCGCACCTCGTCGTGGTACGCCGCATTGGCGTTGCGCAGACGTGTCAAGAAGTCTGCGATCGGGTCCGTCATGGTCATGACAGCCGGTTCACCTTTCTCGCGGTGGTTCCCCCGGCGGGGCCTTCCGCAACCTGTTGGATCGGTCTTGTGGTCGTGGGCGCGCCGTTACCAGCTGGCCTTCTGGACACCCGGCAGGTGGCCGGCGTGCGCCAGTTCGCGCAGGCAGATGCGGCACAGGCCGAACTTGCGGTACACCGAGTGCGGACGCCCGCAACGGTTGCACCGGGTGTAGGCGCGCACCTTGAACTTCGGCTTGCGCTGGGCCTTGATGATGAGGGCCTTCTTCGCCATGTGTCAGTTCTCCTTGAACGGGAAGCCGAGGGCCCGCAACAGCGCTCGTCCTTCTTCGTCGGTCGTGGCCGAGGTGACGACGGTGATGTCCATGCCGCGCGGCCGGTCGATGCTGTCGGGGTCGATCTCGTGGAACATCGACTGCTCGGTCAGACCGAAGGTGTAGTTGCCGGCACCGTCGAACTGGTTCGGGCTCAGGCCGCGGAAGTCACGGATACGCGGCAGCGCGATCGAGATGAGCCGGTCCAGGAACTCCCACATCCGGTCGCCGCGCAGCGTGACGCGGGCGCCGATCGGCATCCCCTCGCGCAGCTTGAACTGGGCGATCGACTTGCGGGCCCGGCGGATCTCCGGCTTCTGGCCGGTGATCGCGGCCAGGTCGTTGACCGCGCCGTTGATCAGCTTGGCGTCGCGGGCGGCCTCGCCCACGCCCATGTTCACCACGACCTTGACCACGCCCGGGATCTGCATCACGTTGGCGTAGCCGAACTCCTTCTGCAGGGCGGCGCGGATCTCCTCGCGGTACCGCTGCTTGAGCCGGGGCAGGGTTTTCTCAGCAGTCGTCATCAGATTTCCTTGCCGTTGCGCTTCGAGATGCGGACCTTCTTGCCGGTCTCAGCGTCGATGCGGTACCCGACGCGGGTCGGCTGACCGTCGGAGTCGATCACCATCACGTTGGAGACGTGGATCGGGGCCTCCTGCGTGACGATGCCGCCCGACGAGGCGCCGCGCTCGTTGCGCGAAACCGCGGTGTGCTTCTTGATCCGGTTGACGCCCTCGACGAGAACCTTCTGCCGATCCGGGTAGGCGGCCAGCACCTTGCCCTTGGCGCCCTTGTCCTTGCCGGAGATGACCAGGACGGTGTCACCCTTGCGGACCTTCATCACAACACCTCCGGTGCCAGCGAGACGATCTTCATGAAGCGCTTCTCGCGCAGCTCGCGACCGACCGGGCCGAAGATGCGGGTCCCGCGCGGCTCGTTGTCGTTCTTGATGATCACGGCGGCGTTCTCGTCGAACTTGATGTAGCTGCCGTCGGGCCGGCGGCGCTCCTTGGCGGTGCGCACCACCACGGCCTTGACGACGTCACCCTTCTTGACGTTGCCGCCCGGGATGGCGTCCTTGACGGTGGCCACGATCACGTCGCCGATGCCGGCATAGCGTCGCGACGAGCCGCCGAGCACGCGGATGCACAGGATCTCCTTGGCACCCGTGTTGTCGGCGACCTTCAACCGCGATTCCTGCTGAATCACTCGATCTCCTGACCTGGGTTTTGTGCACGCCAGATACCGACCTGACGTGCGCGGTCTTGCGTTGACCTGAGGGCACGCGAGGCCCACCGGACATGCCGGCCGACCAAGGTCTGCCCAAGGCAACCGTTAAATACTAGGTCAGGAGCTGCGGGGAACCAAATCCGCCCTGATCACCCTCCCCCGCTCCGCGGTCCCGCGCGGGCCGGGGACGCGCTACCGCGCGCAGCGGAAGCCGATGTGGCTGGTCGCGCTGTCCTGGCTCTGCGGGGACCGGGCGGTGGGCCGGTAGCGCCGGCAGTACTCCGGTGCGCACAGGTGCGAGCCACCCTTGAGCACCTGGCTGACGGTGGGGTCCGGCCGGGACGGGGCGCAGCACGGCGCGGGCGCCGGCGGTCCGGGCCGGTGGTGGCCCTCGAAGCGGGTGCCGGTCCACTCCCAGACGTTGCCGATCATGTCGACCAGCCCGTAGCCGTTCGGCGGGAAGGTGCCGACCGGGCTGGTGCCCACCCAGCCTGCCGCCCCGTCGTTGCGGTACGGGAACGCGCCCTGCCAGGTGTTGGCCATCAGCCGCCCGCCCGGCGTCAGCTCCTCCCCCCACGGGTAGGTGGTGGTGGTCCCGCCGCGGGCGGCGTACTCCCACTCGGCCTCGGTCGGCAGCCGCCGGTCCGCCCACCGGGCGTAGGCCAGGGCGTCGACGTAGGCGACCTGCACGACCGGGTGGTCGGGGCGGTCCTGCCAGTCCGGCCCGTCCGGGCCGAGCGGGCGGCGCCAGTGCGCGCCCGGCACCCACCGCCACCACTGCCGCCAGTCGCGCAGGTCGACCGGCCCGGCGGTGGGGGTGAACACCAGCCCGCCGGGCACCAGGTCGGCGGGGTCGGCCCCCGGGTAGTCGGCCGGGTCGGGGGCCCGCTCGGCCACCGTGACGTAGCCGGTGTCGGCGACGAACGCGGCGAACTGGGCGTTGGTGACCGGGTGCCGTTCGATGGCGAACGGCCCCACGGTCACCGTGTGCTCCGGCGCCTCCTCCGGATAGAACCGGGTGGATCCCATCCGGAAGGAGGCGCCGGGTAGCTCGACGAACTCGGTGAGCACGGATCGGACCGGTCAGGCCCCGACGCGGATCAGCTTCTTGTTGACGAACTCCTCGATGCCGAACCGGCCGAGCTCCCGGCCGAAGCCGGACCGCTTCACCCCGCCGAACGGCAGCTCGACCCCGTCGGCGCCGACGATGTTGACGAACACCATGCCGGCCTCGATCCGGTTGGCCACCCGCTCGGCCTGCTCCGGGTCGGTGGTGAACACGTAGCTGCCGAGCCCGAACGGGATGTTGTTGGCCAGCTCCACCGCGGCGTCCTCGTCGGCCACCTTGTACACCGTGGCGACCGGGCCGAACAGCTCCTCCTTGGCCGACGGGGCGTCCGGGTCCAGCCCGACGAGCACGCCCGGCGGGAAGAAGGCGCCCTTGCGCTCGCCCTCGGTGATCAGCGTGGCGCCGTCGGCGACGGCCCGCTTGACCTGCGCCTCGAGCCGCTCGGCGGCGGCCACCGAGGACAGCGGCGCGATGCCCTCGCCCTGGGCCAGCACCTTCTTGGTGAACTTGTCCAGGAACTCGTCGTAGAGCTCCTCGACGACGATGAACCGCTTGCCGGCGTTGCAGGCCTGGCCGGTGTTCTCGAACCGGGCGGCCACCGCGGCGTCGACGGTGGCGTCCATGTCGTCGGTGGACAGCACGATGAACGGGTCGGACCCGCCGAGCTCGAGCACCACCTTCTTCAGGTTCCGGCCGGCGATCTCGGCGACGGCCGCACCGGCCCGCTCCGAGCCGGTCAGCGACACGCCCTGCACCCGCGGGTCGGCGATGATGTTCGCGGCCTGCTCGTTGGTGGCGTAGATGTTCACGTACGCCCCGGCCGGGAACCCGGCGTCGGTGTAGATGCGCTGGATCGCCTCGGCCGACTCGGGGCACTGCGGCGCGTGCTTGAGCAGCACGGTGTTGCCGGCCACCAGGTTCGGCCCGGCGAACCGCGCCACCTGGTAGTACGGGTAGTTCCACGGCATGATGCCCAGCAGCGGGCCGATGCCGCTGCGCCGCACCAGCGCGGTGCCCTCGCCGTCGAGCAGCTCGATCGGCTCGTCGGCCAGGAACTTCTCCCCGTTGTCGGCGTAGTACTCGTAGATCGCCGCGGAGAACTCGACCTCGCCGACGGCCTGGTCCAGCGGCTTGCCCATCTCGCGCTGGATGATCCTGGCCAGCTCGTCCTTGCGCTCCACGTGCAGTTCGGCCACCCGGCGGACCAGCGCCGCGCGCTCGGCGACGGTGGTCTGCTTGGCCCAGTTCCGGTAGGCCGCGGTGGCGGCGGCGACGGCCGCCTCGATGTCGGCGTCGGTGGCGGTCGGATAGGTCTTGACCACCTCTCCGGTCGCCGGATCGGTTACCGCGTACACGCTCATTCCTAACCTCCTCTGCGAACCCCCGGCGGGCGCCAGCCTAGCCGGGTTCGGTGACGGCGTCAGTCCCTGGCGAAGGCCAGGGCCACCTCCCGCTCCAGATCGACGTACGGCGTGCCGGCGACGTCGACGACGGCCCTGGCGATGGTGCCGCCGGTGAAGGCGAACGGCGCCCGGTAGGCCCGGCTCACCGGCTGGCCGGCGTTGCGGCCGACGGCCACCCCGCCGCCGGCGATGCCGAAGGTCAGCGGCACCGCCCGCACGCCGGCGCGGCGGGCCACCGGGCTGTCGTCGACGTAGAGGGTGACCTCGCCGAGCGGGGTGTGGCTGCCCTCGACGGTGCCGGTGCGCTCGAAGCGCGCACCCAGCACGTGGCGGCCCGGCGGGACGGGATCCGGCGCGGACACCCACTGCTCCTGTTCGCCCAGGAAGTTGTAGACGAAGTGCAGCCGGCCGTCCTGGACGAACAGCACGTACCCGCCGTGACCGGAGCCGTGCTTGAACAGCACCCCCTGCGCGTCGGGGCGCTCGATGTCGACCTCGACGAGCACCGACAGGGTGCGGCCGCGCGGGTCGACCGAGGCGCCGGCGCCCACCTCGGCCAGGCCCGGGTAGTAGACGTAGCGGGTGCGCTCCCCCGACAGGTAGGGCCGCGCGGTGGCGAGCGCCTCGAAGACCGTGTAGTCGCCCAGCGGCAGCCCGTGGTACTTCGCCGCCTCGGCGAACCACAGCTCGGTGAGCTCGGCGAGCTTGTCCGGGTACGCGGCGGCCAGGTCGTGGCACTGGCTGCGGTCCCGCTCGAGGTGGTAGAGCTCCCAGCGGTCGGCGTCGAAGTGCCCCCAGCCCGACGGGGTGGCCGCGTGCACGGTGTTGGCGAACCAGCCCTCGTGCCAGATCCCGCGGGTGCCCAGCATGCTGTAGAACTGGGTGCGCTTGCCCGTATCGGCTTTCGGATTGTCAAGGGCGGCAGCGAAACTCACGCCCTCCAGCGGCCGCTGCGGGATGCCGCCGACCACCTCCGGCGGGGTGATGCCGAGCAGTTCGTAGACGGTCGGGGTGATGTCGCAGACGTTGATGTAGTGGTCGCGGATCTCGCCGTGCGCCCGAATCCGCTTGGGCCAGCTGATGATCGCCGGGTCGGCGATGCCGCCCTCGTGGCTGGCGTAGCGCTTGAACAGCTTGTAGGGCGTGTTGAACGCCAGCGCCCAGCCGTTCGGGTAGTGGTTGTAGGTGTCCGGGCCGCCGAGGTCGTCGATGAACCGCAGGCTCTCGGCGACGGTGTCGACGTAGCCGTTGAAGAACTTGCCCTCGTTGACCGATCCGTTCGGACCGCCCTCGCCGCTGGCGCCGTTGTCGGAGATCACCACGACCAGCGTGTTGTCGAGCTGACCGGACTCCTCGAGATAGTCGAGGACACGGCCGATCTGGTGATCGGTGTAGGACAGGAACCCGGCGAACACCTCGGCCATCCGGGCGAACAGCCGCCGCTCCTCGGCCGACAACTCGTCCCACGGCCGCACCGTGTCCTGCTCCGGCCAGGGCTGCCCCTGCGGCCCGGTGACGTCGAGATACGGGTTCAACGGTGGCAGTTCGGTGTCCGGCGGCACCAGCCCGAGCCGTTTCTGGTTGGCCAGCGCGATCTCCCGGTAGCGCTCGTAGCCCATGTCGAAGCGGCCGGCGTAACGGTCGGCCCACTCCTTGGGCACATGGTGCGGGGCGTGTCCGGCACCCGGGCACAGGTAGGTGAACCACGGCTTGTCCGGGGCGATCACCTTGGCGTCGCGGATGAACTCGATGGTCCTGTCGGCCAGGTCCTTCGACAGGTGGTAGCCGTCCTCGGGCCGGGCCGGCGGGTCCACCGGGTGGTTGTCGTGGACCAGCGTCGGGTACCACTGGTCGGTCTCGCCGCCGAGGAAGCCGTAGAACCGCTCGAAGCCCCGGCTCAACGGCCAGTTCCGTTTGGTGGCAGCCAGATTCGACTCCTCCAGCGGGGTCAGGTGCCACTTGCCGACGCAGTAGGTGTTCCAGCCGCGGTCGGCGAGCACCTCCGAGATCAGTCCGCAGTCGCGCGGGATGCGGCCGCTGGCGTTCGGGAAGCCCTCGGTGAACTCCTCGATGGTGGCCATGCCGACGCTGGTGGGGTTGCGGCCGGTCAGCAGCGCGGCCCGGGTCGGCGAGCACAGCGCGGTGGTGTGGAACTGGCTCAGCCGCACCCCGCGCTCGGCGATGCGGGTCATGTTCGGCATCTCGACCAGCCCGCCGAAACAGTCCCAGGTGGCGATGCCGACGTCGTCCCACACCAGGTACAGCACGTTCGGCGCATCCGGCGGCGCGGTCGGTGCGGCGAACGGCCCCCAGTCCGGTTCGGAGTCGCGAATGTCCAGTTCGATCCGGCCGCCGAACTCCGCACCAGAACCCGTCACACCGCCTCCATTCGCACGCCTACCCGGCCTGATCCTTCCACGCCGCCGGGCGCCGCGGGCCGGTTTCCGCCAGGGGTTCTCACCGGAGGGTTTCCGGCCGGGGGCTGCTAGCCGGGGGCGGTCCGCCGGCCCGGCTCGACCGGGGCGTTGACCCGGTACAGCCGCCACGGCGGCTGGTTGTCGCCGTCGTTGGGGATCTCCAGTTCCAGGGTGGCGATGTCGGCCCCGGTGTCGTAGAGCGTCGGGTAGCGCATGTTCAGCGCATCGGAGGTACCGCGGCCCTCGTTGGGCACGGCGAGCAGGTAGCGCACCCCGCTGCCGACCGGGTCGTTGAGCAGGCCGACGAAATCCCGGTCCGACGGGATGACGAATGTCCGGGGCCGCGCCGAGGCGGCGATGATGCCGAATCCGTAGACGGTGTCGACGAGCACCGAGCTGTCCGGCAGGTCGAGCCGGTCCAGGTAGTGCGCCAGCCGCCGCTCGGCGGCGAAGGTGCGCAGGATGCGCCGTTCGTCGGCGCGCTGGGCGTCGGTGTCGTCGGGGTCGGGGGCGACGATGCTGCGCAGCGCGTACTCCTGCGGGGCGTACTTGGGCAGCGTCATGCCCCAGGTGGTGACCGGCAGCCCGGCGGCGAGCAGCAGGGCGGCCGCGGCGTAGACCCACCGCGGGGCCCGCGGCGGCACCGCCGGGGCGGGCGGGGCGTAGCGCCCCGGCCGGGCGGCCGGCACCGGGGTGCCGTCCGGCACCGCGAGCATGGCCAGCGTGGCGGCCAGCGGGATGGCGGTGATGTAGAACCGCAGGAAGCCGAAGGTCGACCCGGTGGCGTAGGACAGCGACTGGAACGCCAGCGCCGACCCGTACAGCAGCACCGGCACCAACAGCGCGGTCCAGTGCCGGCTGCGGCGGCGGGTCGCCACCGCGCAGCCGAGCAGCGGCAGCAGCGTCGGGGCGAGCAGGGTGATGCACACCATCGCGAACGACAGCCCCGCCCCGAAGGTGACGTCGGTGCCGCCGGACTGGCGCAGGATCGCGGCGTTGCCGTACTGGGAGGTGAACTGCGCGAACGCCTCCCCGGTGATCAGCCAGCTCGCCGCGGCCCAGGCGAAGAACGCCAGCACCCCCGGTCCGGACACCATGAACAGGTCCAGCACCGTGCGCCGGATGCGCGGGTAGGGCCGGGCCCGCAGGAAGGTGGTGGTGGCGACCAGCACCCCGGAGACCGCCAGGATGGCGACCGCGTCGTAGCGGGTGAGGTAGGCCAGCCCCATCGCGATGCCGCCGGCGACGACGAGGTGGTGCACGTCGTCGTCGGACATCCAGCGGATGAGCCGGCGCACCGCCCAGCCGACGAAGAACAAGAACAGCGCCTCGCTCATCCCGTTGGAGCCGTAGAACACGATCATCGGGTTGAACGCGAACAGCGCGGCGATGGTCAGCGCGTAGCCGCGGGGCAGGCCGCGGTCGATGCCGATGCCGAGGATGTGCACCACCGCCCCGGCCATGAACAGCGCCGACATCACGCTGCCGGACAGGCCGTAGTCGGTGGCGGTGTGCCACAGCGGGGCGAGCAGGATCACCGGCAGCTGCACCATCGCGGTCAGCGGGGTGAAGATGAAGCCGACCGCGGCCAGGTGCGGGTAGCGGCTGTAGAGCACGCTCTCGGCGGCCTGTACCCGTGACAGCGCGTCGCCCATGAGGTAGCCGTGGCGCAGCTGGACCCAGTAGGCGACGCCGAGGTACACCGCGAGGGTGATCAGGTACACCGCGGTGTAGAGGCGTCGGTTGCTGAACGTCATCGTTGCGGTGGGGGTCAGGTCGGTTCGGTCGCCGGGCGGTTGGCCAGGCCGTGGAAGGTCTTCTCCCAGTAGGACGGCTGCCGGATGAGCTGGTAGAGGCCCTTGGCCGCGGCGATGCTCATCATCAGCCAGAACAGCGGCACGGTCAGCGCCGCGTGCAGCAGGTCGGCGCGGTCGTCCTCGCGCAGCGCGATGAGGTTCATGTACATGGTGGCGGCGTTGCCGAGGATCATCGCCGCCAGCGCGGGAAAGTAGATGTACCAGGGGAACACCGCGCCGACGGCCGACGGCTGGCCGAGGAACCACAGGATCGCGATCAGCCAGAACGCCAGGTTGAGCACCGCCACGATGGGGGTGCCGGCCAGGATCATGGTGAACCGCAGGAACGAGCGCAGCCCGATGGTGCGGTACAGCTGCACCGGCCGGCGGATGTGCACCAGCCAGGTCTGCAGGTAGCCCTTGTACCAGCGGGAGCGCTGACGCACCCAGTTGATCGGGTCGCTGTTGGCCTCCTCCAGGGTGGCCGAGTCGATGACGGCGGTGCGGTAGCCGAACGCCGCGATGCGCAGCCCCAGGTCGGCGTCCTCGGTGACGTTGTAGGGATCCCAGGCGCCGAGTTCGACGAGCTGGTCGCGGCGCAGGTGGTTGGAGGTGCCGCCGAGCGGGATCGGCGCGGACGAGTGCATCAGGCCGGGCAGCAGGTAGCCGAACCACAGGCCGTACTCGGCGGTGAACCACGCGGTCAGCAGGTTCTGGTGGCCGTTGTGGTAGACGAGTTTGGCCTGCACGCACACCACGTCGTCGGGCAGCTGCCGGTAGGCGGCGGCGACCCGGCGCAGCTGCAGCGGTTCGGGCAGGTCCTCGGCGTCGTAGATGGTGACCAGCTCGCCGGTGGCGAACTCCAGGCCGTAGTTGCACGCCTTGGGTTTGGTGCGGGGCTCGGCCGGCGGCACCAGCAGGATGGTGATCGGTTCGGCGGCCTGCGGGTCGGCGCCGTCCAGCGCGGCCCGGGCGGCCTCGATGGTGATGTCGTCGTCCTCCTCGAGCAGCAGCAGCACCTGCAGCTTGTCGGCCGGGTACTCGAGGTTCTCGATCGCGCCGAGCAGGTCGGCCACCACCTCCGGTTCGTGGTAGGCCGGCACCAGGATGGTGTAGGCCGGCAGCTCCTCGTCGGGGATGGCGCGGGCCGCCTCGTCGCTGATCTGCACCGGCTTGGAGGCCAGCCCGCGCTGGAAGATCAGCACCCGGTCGGTCATGGTGAACACGTAGGCGACGGTGCTCAGCCCGACCAGCACGGTGGCGGTGGCCCACGGCCACACCAGCATGCAGGCCGCCACCAGGCAGGCCAGCGCCGGCAGCACCGACCGCTGCCAGCCCATCAGCGCCGCCGACGCCGACAGCAGCGGATCCCGTTCGCGCAGGCCGTTGATGGCGCGGTTGAGCGCGCGCAGCCGCTGTTGGGGGGTGAGCGATTCCAGGTCGGTGGGCGTGTTCATACCGTCGCCTCCGGTCGGCTCAGCTGTTCGGCGACGAGCGCGCGGCCGAACTCGGTGAGCATGTCGGCGTCCTTGAACTGCGGGGTCTGGTCGGTGACCGCGGCGTTGCCGCGGAACAGCACGGTCAGCAGGGTGGTCAGGGTGGCGACCAGCCCGCCGGTGGGCTGCGGGAACGGTGCCCAGTCCTCGTGGTTGTCCACCGAGATGAGCATCACCTGCTGGGCCCGTCGGTCGTCGGTCCAGCGCCAGCTCAGCGCCGTCCAGGTGACGAGGAGTTCGTCGTCGACCACGGTGGCCATCTGCCCGGTGATGCCGTGGCCGAGGTCGACGGTGTAGGACTCGCTGACCCGGGTGCCGACCAGGTCGTAGAGCACCGAGATGGGATAGATCCGGAAGGCGTACGGCCGCGAGGTGTTGGACTGGTCGACCATGATGGTGCGCGGCCGGCCGAACTTGTCCCAGTCCGGGTTTCCGGTCTCGGCGACCACGCGCTGGCGCAGCAGCCGCGAGTCGTCGCCGTAGAGCCGCTGCACCCAGTCGTACTCGCTGGTCTCGGTGACCCGCCAGCCGGGCGGGATCTGCAGCGGGCGGTCGATCTGCAGCTGCGGGTGCACCGGGGCGCGCTGCGGCAGCGGCGGCAGCCCCGTCGAGGACAGCACCACCGCGAACGCCAGCACCAGCGGGATGCCGGACCAGATCTGTCCGGCGGCCAGCGGCTGCACCTCCCGGCGCAGCACGTGTTTGGGCAGGCCGATGCGGGCCAGGAAGAACATCGACACGCCGACCAGGATCATCGCGGTGGTGGCCGGAACGATCTGGAACACCCAGAGTCTGGCGTTCGGGGTGAACACCGCCATCGCGCCGAGCAGCAGCAGGCCGACGACGAGCGACCCGACGGCGCCGACCAGCGCGCGCCCGGCGGTGCGGCCCACCGAGATGGCGGTGGCCCCCGCGGCGATCGCCAGGGTGGCGCCGCCGGCCGCGACGTTGCCACCGCCGAGCAGGATCACCGCGAGGAAGTACGGCAGCGGGAAGATGGCCGTGGTCATCAGCCAGATCCAGGTGTAGCGGGTGACCGGGCGCAGCCCGAACAGCACGATCGACGCGCCCAGCACGAACGCCCACAACGCCACCAGGTCGAGTCGCAGCAGGTAGAAGTACGGCTGGTAGCGGGGCATCAGCACCGCCTTGATCATCACGGCCAGGTTCAGGCACATGATGCCGACGATGATGTCGGTCTGGCGGTCGTGGATGGGCAGCTCGTTGCGGTTGCGGCGGGCCACCGCGAAGGCGGCCAGCGCCGCCGCGGTCGGCACGGTCCAGGCGTAGCCGCCCAGACCGCCGCCGACCGTGGTGCGCCACAGCTCCAGCAGGCTCTCCCAGAACGCCAGCAGGACCACCGCGATCAGGAAGGTCCAGCGCAGCACCAGCCGCCAGGTGGTGGGCAGCGTGCTGAGCCGGTCCATCACCCAGCGGACCGACAGCCGCGGGGTGGGGGTGACGGCCGTGGCCATGTCAGGCGCTGTTCCGCCGGCGCCGGCGCAGCAGCAGCACCGCGGCGGCGGTGACCAGCCCCACCCCGGCCGCACCCGCGGCCAGCCACAGCGTGGCCGACCCGTCGTCGTCGGCGGCGGCCGGCGCCGCGGCCGCACCGGCCGACACCATCACCGGCGCGCGGCCCGCGACGGCCAGCACCGCGTCCCCGGTCAGCCGGGCCCAGCGCTGCGGGTCCTCGTTGAGCCAGTCCAGCAGCCCGTCCAGCCGGGCCGGATCGCCGGTGGAGGTGGCGACCACCAGGCTGCGCTGCGCGTCGGCGTCGTAGACCACCTGCAGCGAGCCGAACGCGACCTCGGGGACGAGGGTGAGGGTCTGCGCGTCGCCGCCGTCCGGGTCGACCAGCCGGACCTCCCCGCCGGTGGCGGTCACCGGCAGCGGCAGCCGCGGGTCGTCGAAGCCGTCGGCGGCCACGAGCACCGCCGGCTCGGCGCCGTCGAGGACGGTGCCGGGTGCGGCCACCGCGGTGCCCAGCGGCAGGCCGCTGATCCGCTGCAGCCCGCCGGCGATCAGCACCGCCCGGCGCGCGTCGTCGAAGCTGCCCTCGGCGACGCCGAAGGCGAGCTGCGGCATGAGCGCCTGCGGCACCGCGTCGAAACCGCGCGGCACCGGCGGCACCGCGGGCCGGGTGTGCACCAGCGAGGCGCCGTCGATGGTCAGCGTCAGCGGCTGGTACTCGCCGCAGCGGCCGGTGTTGCCGGTGATGGACAGCCCGACCACGATGTCGGTGTAGCGGCGCAGCAGTTCGTCGGGGATGTCGACCCAGCGGTCGATGACGCCGTCGGCGGTCACCGGCCAGCGGTCGACGGTCTGCCCGCCCACGGCGACGGTGAGCTGCCCGCCGATGCCCTCGGCCAGCGGCGTGTGCGAGCCCTTGAGGTGAATCCGCACGTCCCTGACCGACCGGCCCAGCCGGGTCTGGTCCAGGCCGATGGAGACCTGCGGGTTGAGCGCGACGGCGCTGACGCCGGGCTGGCCGATGTCGGCCAGCGTGGCCTCGTCCGGCGGCAGCTGCGGCACCGCGCGGGTGGTGCCGACGACGGCCTTGGAGGTCACCGCGAAGATGCGCAGGTCGCTGGACAGCAGCCGGGACTGGTTGGCCAGCTCGCCCGGTTCGCCGCCGAGCACCAGGGCCGGGACGCCGTCGACACCCTGCAGCGACACCCCGGGCTCCGCACCCTCGGCGACGATGATCTGCCGTTCCAGCGGCGCGGCCGGGACCGGCGGCAACAGGTCGCCGTCCAGCGGGACCACCCGCAGGTCGACGGGTTGGCGGCCGTAGCGGGCCAGCACCGCGGTGGTCATCCGGATGGCGGCGTCGGTCTCGGCGTGCGTGGGTTCGGCCGGCACGAACACGGTGAGCCGGTCCAGCACCGGCGGCAGGAAGTCGGCGATGGCCCGCGGGGCCACCTCCACCCCGTCGTAGCGGACGGCGGCGTCGGCGAGCCGCAGCGGCACCGCGGGATCGAACAGGCAGTACCCGTCCACCGGTTCGAGGTAGCTGCGCAGCGACAGCGTCGCCGCGTTGTCGTCGATGCGCACCCCGGGCAGCGGAACGGTCACCGGCGCACCGAACTCCACCGGCAATTCGGTGCGCGATAGCGTGCGCCCGTCCTGTTCGGCGACGAGATACCCGCCGCGCACCCCGGCGGGCAGTTCCACCCGTGCCTCGAGCGCGGCCGGAACGGTGCCCATCGGCACCGGCAGGACCACGGTCTGCGTACCCTGCAGGCCGTAAAGGGTCAGCGTGTCGGCGAACCCCATCTGCGCCAGTCCGAGCACCGGCGACTCGACCGGGCGGCCGCCCTCGCCGGGGACCGCGGACGCCGGCGCGGCCGGCGCGACGGCGAGCATGGCAGATATCCCGATTGCCCAGATCGGGCGCAGCAAACCCCTTTTCACATATCGATCATAGGCTTTTTACATATGTGAACTTATTTGATGTTTCGGTTTGTTACCGAGGCCACAAAAGACAACCGCCCACCGCGAAAAACGCGGTGGGCGGTCGAAATTCGGCTGAAGCGGCCGGGCCGGTACTACTTGGCCTTCTCGAGGATCTCCACCAGCCGCCAGCGCTTGGTCGCCGACAGCGGACGGGTCTCCATCAGCTGCACCCGGTCACCGACGCCGGCGATCTCGTTCTCGTCGTGCGCCTTGACCCGCTTGGTGGTCCGGATGATCTTGCCGTAGAGCGGGTGCTTCACCCGGTCCTCGAGCTCGACCACGATGGTCTTCTGCATCTTGTCGCTGACCACGTAGCCGATCGCGGTCTTGCGCCGGCCACGGGGCTTCTCGGCCGGCGGGGTGTACTTGGGCCCCTTGGTGTTCGACTCTGCCATCACGATTCCTCACCGGCGGGCCCGGAAGCCAGACCCAACTCTCGTTCGCGCAGGATGGTGTACACACGCGCGATCTCCTGCCGCACCGTGCGGAGGCGACGATTGTTGGACAGCTGGCCGGTGGCCATCTGGAAGCGCAGGTTGAACAGCTCTTCCTTGGCCTCGCGCAGCTTTTCCTTCAGCTCGTCGTCGGTCAGATCGCGCAGTTCTCCAGGCGAGGTTCCAACTGCCATCAGAACTGGTCCTCTCGGGTCACGATGCGTGCCTTGCAGGGCAACTTGTGGATTGCCCGGGTCAGCGCGGCCCGAGCGGTCTCCTCGTTCGGGAAGCTGAGCTCGAACAGCACCCGACCGGGCTTGACGTTGGCCACCCACCATTCCGGCGAGCCCTTACCCGAACCCATCCGGGTCTCGGCGGGCTTCTTGGTCAGCGGGCGGTCCGGGAAGATGTTGATCCACACCTTGCCACCACGGCGGATGTGCCGGTTGATGGCGATACGGGCGGCCTCGATCTGCCGGTTGGTGATGTAGGCGTGCTCGAGGGCCTGGATCCCGTAGTCGCCGAAGGCGACCGTGGTGCCGCCGCTGGCGATGCCGCGCTGCTTGGGGTGGTGCTGCTTGCGGTGCTTGACCTTCCGGGGGATAAGCATTGTCAGCTCTCCGTGTTCTGAGTCGTGGTCTCCGCCGCAGCACTGGCCGCGGCCTCGGTGGCGACCGCGGCCTGTTCGGCGCCGGCGTCGCTACCGGCGGCCCGACCGGCGTCGGTGCTCGTGGCGGTGGTGCCGGAGGCACCGCTGCGCCGCCGCGACGGACGCTCCCGGCGCGGCCGCTCGGCCGGCGGGGCGACCGACAGCTCGCGCTTGCCGCCGACGATGTCGCCCTTGTAGATCCACACCTTCACGCCGATGCGGCCGAAGGTGGTGCGGGCCTCGTACAGGCCGTAGTCGATGTCGGCGCGCAGCGTGTGCAGCGGCACCCGGCCCTCGCGGTAGAACTCCGAGCGGCTCATCTCGGCGCCGCCGAGGCGGCCGGAGCACTGCACCCGGATGCCCTTGACGTTGGGCTGGCGCATCGCCGACTGGATGGCCTTGCGCATCGCACGGCGGAACGCCACGCGGTTGCTCAGCTGCTCGGCGACACCCTGGGCGACCAGCTGGGCCGAGCTCTCGGGGTTCTTCACCTCGAGGATGTTCAGCTGCACCTGCTTGCCGGTCAGCTTCTCCAGGTCGGCGCGGATGCGGTCGGCCTCGGTGCCGCGGCGGCCGATCACGATGCCCGGCCGGGCGGTGTGGATGTCGACCCGGACCCGGTCGCGGGTCCGCTCGATCTCCACGTCGGCGATGCCGGCCCGCTCCAGCTGCGTCGACAGCATCTTGCGGATCGCGACGTCTTCCTTGACGTAGTCGGCGTACTGCTTGTCGGCGTACCACCGCGACTTCCACCCGGTGGTGATGCCGAGCCGGAAGCCGTGCGGGTTGATCTTCTGGCCCACTACTGCGAGCCTCCCTTCGCCTCGTCGGTGGTCGCCTTCTTGGCCGCAGCCGCCTTGCTCGCCTGGGCACGCCGCGCCCGGGCGGAGGTCGCCGTGCGCGAGTCCTTCCGCGGCCGGCTCTCGACGACAACGGTGATGTGGCTGGTGCGCTTGCGGATCCGGAACGCCCGGCCCTGGGCGCGCGGACGGATCCGCTTGAAGGTCGGGCCCTCGTCGGCGTAGATGGTCGCGACCACCAGCGTGGACGGGTCGAGGCCCTGGTTGTTCTGCGCGTTGGCGGCCGCGCTGGCGATCACCTTGGCGACCGGCTCGGCGGCGGCCTGCGGCGCCCAGCGCAGCAGGTCCAGCGCCTGGTCCACCGGCTTGCCACGGACCAGGTCGATGACCCGGCGGGCCTTGGTAGCCGAGACCCGCACGAACCGCGCCTTGGCCGTGGCGGACGGGTATTCAGTCGTGGTAGTCATCAGCGGCGCTTACTCTTCCGGTCGTCCTTGATGTGACCCTTGAACGTACGGGTCGGGGCGAATTCGCCGAGCTTGTGGCCCACCATGGCCTCCGTGACGAACACCGGCACATGCTTGCGGCCGTCGTGGACGGCGAAGGTGTGGCCGATGAAGTCCGGGATGATGGTCGACCGGCGCGACCAGGTCTTGATGACCTGCTTGGTGCCCTTCTCGTTCTGGGCGTCGACCTTCTTGAGCAGATGGTCGTCGACGAACGGACCCTTCTTCAGGCTGCGTGGCATCGTTGCTTCCTTTCCGGCCTAGCGCTTCTTGCCGGTGCGCCGGCGGCGGACGATGAGCTTGTTGCTCGCTTTGTTCGGCTTGCGGGTGCGGCCCTCGGGCTTGCCCCACGGGCTGACCGGGTGACGGCCGCCGGAGGTCTTGCCCTCACCGCCGCCGTGCGGGTGGTCGACCGGGTTCATCACGACGCCACGGACGGTCGGGCGGCGGCCCTTCCACCGCATACGGCCGGCCTTGCCCCAGTTGATGTTGGCCTGCTCGGCGTTGCCCACCTCGCCGACGGTGGCGCGGCAGCGCACGTCGACGCGGCGGATCTCACCGGAGGGCATACGCAGCACGGCGTAGTTGCCCTCCTTGCCCAGCAGCTGGATGCTCACGCCGGCGGCGCGGGCCAGCTTGGCCCCACCACCCGGGCGCAGCTCCACCGCGTGCACCACGGTGCCGGACGGCATGTTGCGCAGCGGCATGTTGTTGCCGGGCTTGATGTCGGCGTTCGGGCCGGACTCGACGATGTCGCCCTGCTTGAGGCCCTGCGGCGCGATGATGTAGCGCTTCTCGCCGTCCCGGTAGTGCAGCAGCGCGATGTTCGCGGTGCGGTTCGGGTCGTACTCGATGTGCGCGACCTTGGCGTCGATGCCGTCCTTGTCGTGGCGACGGAAGTCGATCACGCGGTAGGCGCGCTTGTGGCCACCGCCCCGGTGCCGGGTGGTGATGCGGCCGTGCGAGTTGCGGCCACCCTTGCTGTGCAGCGGGCGCACCAGCGACTTCTCCGGATGGTCACGAGTGATCTCGGCGAAGTCGGAGACGCTGGCACCGCGACGACCCGGGGTCGTCGGCTTGTACTTGCGAATTGCCATGTCTTCTTAAATCTCTCTGCGTTATCCGCCGGCTCAGGCCGGTGCTCCGAACAGGTCGATCGGCTTGCTGCCCTCGGCCAGCGTCACGATGGCACGCTTGGTGCTCTTGCGCCGCCCGAACCCGGCGCGGGTGCGCTTGCGCTTGCCCTGCCGGTTCTGCGTGTTCACCGACGCGACCTTGACGCCGAAGATCTTCTCGATGGCGATCTTGATCTGCGTCTTGTTCGAGTCCGGGTGGACGAGGAAGGTGTACTGGTTCTCCTCGATCAGCCCGTAGGACTTCTCCGAGATGACCGGGGCGAGGATGATGTCGCGGGGGTCAGTGACGGTAGCCATCAGGCCGAAACCTCCTGGGCGGACTTGGTGTTGGCCTCGATGTAGGCGTTGAGGGCCTCCACGCTGAACACCACGTCGTCGGCCTTGAGCACGTCGTAGGTGTTGAGCTGGTCCGGAGCGATCACGTGCACGCCCGGCAGGTTGCGCACGCTCTTGGCGCCGGTCTCGTCGGCACGGCCGATGACCACCAGCACCTTCGGGCGATCGGTCAGGGTCGCCAGGAACGCCTTGGCCTTCTTGGTCGACGGGGTCTGGCCTTCCACCAGCTCGGTGACCGCGTGGATCCGGCCGTTGCGGGCCCGGTCGGTGAGCGCCCCGCGCAGCGCGGCGGCGATCATCTTCTTCGGGGTGCGCTGGCTGTAGTCACGCGGCTTGGGGCCGTGGACGGTGCCGCCGCCGGTGAACTGCGGCGCCCGGGTCGAGCCCTGGCGGGCGCGGCCGGTGCCCTTCTGCCGGTACGGCTTCTTGCCGCCACCGGAGACCTCGCCGCGGGTCTTGGTCGAGTGGGTGCCCTGCCGGGCGGCGGCCAGCTGCGCGGTCACCACCTGGTGCATCAACGCGATGTTGGGTTCGACGTCGAACAGTTCGGCCGGCAGCTCGACGGAGCCCTCGGTCTTGCCCGAGGGGCTCTTCACGTCAACTTTGAGAGTCATGCCTGTCTTGCTCCTCGCGTCCGCAGTCACTTCTCGCGCCGCTTGATTGCGCTGCGGACCATCACCAATCCGCCGTTACGCCCGGGGATGGCGCCCTTGATCAACAGCACGCCGTTCTCGGCGTCGACCTTGTGCACCAGCAGGTTCTGGGTGGTCACCCGCTCGTTGCCCATGCGGCCGGCCATCCGGGTGCCCTTGAACACCCGGCCCGGGGTCGCACAGCCACCGATCGAACCCGGCCGGCGGTGCACGGCCTGGGCGCCGTGGGCGGCACCCTGACCGCGGAAGCCGTGCCGCTTCATCGGACCGGCGAAGCCCTTGCCCTTGCTCGTGCCGGTCACGTCGACATAGCTGCCCTCGGTGAAGATGTCGGCGGTCAGCTCCTGCCCGACCTCGTACTCGGCGGCCTCCTCGGCGCTCTCGAGCCGCAGCTCGGCGAGGTGCCGGCGGGGGTTGACGCCCGCGGCCGCGTACTGACCGGCCAGCGGCTTGTTCACCTTGCGGGGGCTGATCTCGCCGTAGGCCAGCTGCACCGCGCTGTAGCCGTCGCGCTCCGGGGTGCGGATCCGGGTGACGACATTGGGACCGGCCTTGACGACCGTCACCGGCACGACCCTGTTGTTCTCGTCGAACACCTGCGTCATGCCCAGCTTGGTGCCCAGAATGCCTTTCCGTGCCATTTCTTGGGTCTCCTACTGGATGTTCACGTCGACGCTGGCCGGCAGATCGATGCGCATGAGCGCATCCACCGTCTTCGGCGTCGGGTCGAGGATGTCGATCAGCCGCTTGTGCGTGCGCATCTCGAAGTGCTCCCGCGAGTCCTTGTACTTGTGCGGGGACCGGATGACGCAGAACACGTTCTTCTCGGTCGGCAGCGGCACGGGCCCGACCACGCTGGCGCCGGTACGGGTCACCGTCTCGACGATCTTGCGCGCGGAGGCGTCGATCGCCTCATGGTCGTAGGCCTTGAGCCTGATGCGGATCTTCTGTCCCGCCACGCTTCTCCTACCTCACTCCTATGGCCCCGGCTGGGGCCCTCTTCCCGGCGCACTCACCGGCAGTACCGTCGCGCCGGAGCCGCCGGCAGCACCGGGTCGACTCCCGCCGACAGTGCCGGCATTTCAGCTCCGCGCTGGTATGCCGCCGCTGTTTTTCTGTCTGTGGTTCACCGGTACCCGCGGTCGGGCGTGTCGCCCGCCCGCCTCGCCCGCGCGGGTGAGCCCGCACGTTCGATTCGGTACCGGATGCGCCCGTGGGGCGCCGTCGTGCACCCGGCCGGGCGTGATTTCCCGGCCCAAGGCAACCCGAACAGTATGCCCTACATCCCGGCAGCATCCAAATCCCTGCTCAACCGGGATCGGCCGGGCGCACCGGGGACCCATTATGTCCCCTGCCCCACCGCCGGGTGAAGGCCCCACCCGCCCCGCGGCGAGCGCCCGGCGGGCTCAGCGGTCCCAGAAATCGTCCGGGAAGTCGTCCCAGAATGCACATTGGTGCACGGTGTCGAAGTCCGTCACCGGCCGCGACCCGTCCGGCCGCAACTGCATCCAGCTGCGCCGCTCGGGGGTGTAGCGCGGCCAGCCCGGGTCGCCGGTGGCGGCGAACCGGCTCCAGGCGTCGACCATCTGCTCGGCCAGCCGCCGCTGGGCCGGGGTCGGCGGCGGCGCCCCGCCGACGTCGAACAGCGAGCGCAGTTCCAGCGAGTGCGCCGCCGCGACCGGAAACGGCAGCCGGCGCAGCGGTTCGGGCGTGGGCGGGGCGGGGTCGGCGAACTCGTAGGCGTAGACCGGGGCCAGCCGGGCCCGGCCGTCGGCGATGCGCCCGGCCGGGCAAGCGAACGCGGCGTCGGTGACGGCGGCGGACCAGGCCTGCGCGACACCGCCCGCGGCGTCGACCGGGTAGCGCGCGGCGACGGCGTCGAGGTCGGCATCCGCGCCGAAGGCCTCGGCCAGCAGCGGCCGGTACCGCTCGGGGCCGAACCGCTCCCCCTCGTCGAGGTAGCGCAGGCCGGCGAACAGCCGGAACTCGTCGCGGGTGGTGCCGATGAGCAGCGGGACCGCCGCGGCGCCGGGGCCGGTCAGGGCGGTCATCGGGTCGTCGGGCAGCGCCGGGGTGCCCACCACCGGCCCGGACAGCCCCACCCCGGCCAGCCGCAGCTGCCACAGCGGTGTCCGCAGCCGCTCGGCGGGCAGCGCGCGCAGGCAGGCCGCGGCGGTGGCCGGATCGGCGCAGCCGGCGTCGGCGGCCCAGGCCAGGGCGACCCGGCGGGCCCGCGTCGCATCGGCCTGCGCCCGGCACGGCCCGCTCATCACGATCGCGGCGTGGAACAGACCGCGTGATCCGGGTGCGACGAGGTGGTCGCACACCGACATCGCCCCGGCGGACTCCCCCGCGATCGTGACGCGCTCCGGGTCGCCGCCGAACGCGGCGATGTTGTCGCGCACCCAGCGCAGCGCGGCCTGCTGGTCGGCCAGCCCGGCGGTGCCGGCGTCCGGACCGAGCGCGGGATGGGCCAGGAACCCCGCGGCGCCCAGCCGGTAGTTGACGGTGACGACGACCAGTCCGCCGCGTTCGGCGAGCCGGTGGGCGTCGTAGATGTCGCCGCTGCCGGCGACGAACGCCCCGCCGTGGATCCACACCAGCACCGGCCGGGGCGCCGCCCCCGGCGGTGGGGTCCAGACGTTGAGCACCAGGCAGTCCTCGGCGCCGGGGTCCGGCCCGGCGCCGGGGCCCTGCAGGCAGCGCGGCCCGGGCCGGGTGGCGTCGCGCACCCCGGTCCAGGTCGGTGCGGGCCGCGGCGGGGCGAAGCGCAGTTCACCGGTCGGCGCCGCGGCGTACGGGATGCCGCCGAAGAACCGGTGCCCGGCGGTGACGGTGCCGCGCACCGCGCCGGCGACGGTGGCCACGAGGGCCGGATCGGCGGGAGCCGGGTCGGCAGGAGCGGGATCGGCGGTCACCGGCTCGGCGGGCGGCTGCGCACCCGCGCAGCCGGCGACCAGCAGCAGCACCGCGGCCAGCAGCCGCGCCACCGGTCGAACGGGCACGGACCGACGATACGGGCCCGATCCGGGCCCCGCCCGGACACCCCGCCCGGACCCGCCCGGGTACCCCGGGGTACCCAACGTAACGGTCATCACATATGCTGCGTTTTGACACCCGTCAAGTTTTAGGGGAGTGACTCATGACCAGCCTGATCCGCGATGACGCGGCCAAGGTCCTCACCGACCCGAAGGCGTACGCCGACGAGGACCGCCTGCATGCCGCCCTCACGCACCTGCGCAAGAACGCACCGGTCTCCTACGTCGACGTCGAGGGCTACTACCCCTTCTGGGCGATCACCAAGCACGCCGACGTCATGGACATCGAGCGGGACAACGAGCTGTGGATCAACGAACCGCGCCCGCTGCTGCTGACCAAGGACAAGGACGATCTGGCCAAGGCCAACCGCGAGGCCGGCGCCGGGATCCGCACGCTGATCCACATGGACGACCCGCTGCACCGCGACATGCGCAAGATCGGCGCGGACTGGTTCCGCCCGAAGGCCATGCGCGCGCTGCAGGAGCGGGTCAAGGAACTGGCCAAGCGCTACGTCGACCACATGGCCGAGATCGGCCCGGAGTGCGACTTCGCCCAGGAGGTCGCGGTCAACTACCCGCTGTACGTGATCCTGTCGCTGCTGGGCCTGCCGGAGTCCGACTTCCCGCGCATGCTCAAGCTGACCCAGGAGCTGTTCGGCAACGAGGACACCGAGTTCTCCCGCGGCCAGTCCGCCGAGGAGCTCAACGCCGTCATCCTCGACTTCTTCGAGTACTTCACCAAGCTCACCGCCGAGCGGCGGGCCAACCCCACCGAGGACCTCGCCTCGGCGATCGCCAACGCCAAGCTCGACGGCGAGTACCTCAACGACGTGGACTGCCTGTCCTACTACACCATCGTCGCCAGCGCCGGTCATGACACCACCAGCGCGGCGATCGCCGGCGGCATGCTGGCGCTGGTGCAGCACCAGGACCAGCTGGCCCGGCTCAAGGAGAACCCGAGTCTGATGGGCCTGGCCACCGAGGAGATGATCCGCTGGGTCACCCCGGTCAAGGAGTTCATGCGCACCGCCACCCGCGACACCGAGGTGCGCGGGATCCCGATCAAGAAGGGCGAGTCGGTGCTGCTGTCCTACGTGTCGGCCAACCGGGACGAGGACGTCTTCACCGATCCGTTCGCATTCGACGTCGGCCGCGACCCGAACAAGCACCTGTCGTTCGGCTACGGCGTGCACTTCTGCCTGGGCGCGGCCCTGGCCCGGATGGAGACCACCACCTTCTTCGCCGAGCTGATCCCGCGGCTGAAGTCGGTCGAACTGGCCGGCGAGCCGCAGTTCATCGCCTCGACCTTCGTCGGCGGGCTCAAGCACGTCCCGATCCGCTACGAGATCGTCTGACCCGGCGATCGTCCAGACACCCCGGCGCCACCCGGCGCCGGGGTGTTCTGTTTTCACCGATCACCATTCACCGGTGAAACGTGACACCCGTCACATAGACTCGCTTACGGTTTCGCCGCAACGCCGCAGGAGGGAGTCCGATGCGCACGACCGTTCCCCGGATCGAGGAGGCCACCCGGGTCTTCGCCGACCCGACGGCCTACGCCGACGAGCCCCGCCTGCACGACGCCATGCGCCGGCTGCGCGCCGACGCCCCGGTCGCCTACGTCGATCACGAGCCGTACCGGCCGTTCTGGGCGGTCACCAAGCACGCCGACATCATGGCCATCGAGCGGGCCAACGACCTGTGGCTGTCCGAACCGCGGCCGCTGCTGGCCACCGCCGAGGCCGACGACCTCGCCAAGGCCAACCTCGAGGCCGGCATCGGGCTGCGCACGCTGATCCACATGGACGACCCGCACCACCGCGACGTCCGCAAGATCGGCGCGGACTGGTTCCGGCCCAAGGCGATGCGCGATCTGAAGGTCCGCGTCGACGAGCTGGCCAGGCGCTACGTGGACAAGATGGCCGAGATCGGCCCGGAGTGCGACTTCGCCACCGACATCGCGATGCACTTCCCGCTGTATGTGATCCTGTCGCTGCTCGGCCTGCCCGAGTCGGACTTCCCCCGGATGCTGCGGCTCACCCAGGAGCTCTTCGGCGGCGACGACGACGAGTACAAGCGCGGCGCCACCCCCGAGGAACAGCAGCAGGTGCTGTTCGACTTCTTCACCTACTTCACCGAGTTGACCGCCGCCCGGCGCGCCGACCCCACCGACGACCTGGCCTCGGCGATCGCCAACGGCCGCATCGACGGCGAACTGCTCAGCGATGTCGACTGCCTGTCCTACTACGTCATCGTGGCCAGCGCCGGCCACGACACCACCAGCCACGCCATGGCCGGCGGGCTGCGGGCGCTGATCGAGCACCCCGACCAGCTCGAGCGGCTCAAGGCCCACCCGGAGCTGATGGGCACCGCGGTCGAGGAGATGATCCGCTGGTCGACGCCGGTCAAGGAGTTCATGCGCACCGCCGCGGCCGACACCGAGGTGCGCGGCGTGCCCATCCGCAAGGGCGAATCCGTCTATCTCGCCTACGTTTCCGGCAACTTCGACGAAGAGGTCTTCGACGACCCGTACCGCTTCGACGTGGGCCGCGACCCGAACAAGCACCTGGCCTTCGGCTACGGCGTGCACTTCTGCCTGGGCGCGGCCCTGGCCCGGATGGAGATCAACAGCCTGTTCACCGAGCTGGTCCCGCGGCTGGAGTGGATCGAGCTCGCCGGTGAGCCCCAACTGTCCGCGACGGTGTTCGTCGGCGGGCTCAAGCACCTGCCGATCCGCTACTCGGTGCGCTGATCCACCGCGGCCGCCGGCCGGCGGCCGTGCACGGCCAGGAATCCGTCCACGGCGGCCTCGGCGCACCGGTGGTAGTCGAAATCGGCGACGGTGGACAGCTTGCCGAGGATGATCGGTCCGATGAGCAGCGCGATGGCCTCGATGCGGTCCACCTCCCCGTCGAGTTCGGCCTGCGCGTCGGGGCTGTCGAGGATCGCGTCGAACGGCGCCGAGTAGAACTGCACGAGCCGGCGGCGCAGCGTGCCGACCGCGTCGGTGTCGTCGCGCTGCAGCTCCGCGCTCGCGCCGACGTCCGGCCCGGAGGCCAGCCAGGTCATCGCCGTCAGCAGCGTGGGCACCTCGGCGATGGTCTCGGCCCAGCCCACCACGACGGCGAGCAGCCGGTCGCGCAGGCCGCCCTCGGCGGGCGGCATCGGCGCGGGCTGCAGCAGGTTCGTGAACGCGGCCGCGAGCAGGTCGTTGGCGCCGGAGAAGTGCCGGTACAGGGTGGCCCGGGCGACGTTGGCGGTCCTGGTCACCGCGTCGATGGTCACCGCACTGGGGCCGCCGGACCGCAGCAGCGCGGTGGCCGCGTCGAGCAGCCGGGCGCGCGACCGCGCCGGCCTGGGGTCTCCGGTGGTGGCCGCCATCCTGACCCAACCTCCCGCGGGTAACGAGACCGGTCACATCGAGACTGTCGGTCCCACTCCAAGACTGTTAGTCTCAAAAATCCGTCGTCGATGCCGGAGGAGCGACGCATGGCCGACTCCCCTCAGCGTGGTCAGGATAGTGGCGTCCGCGTCGCCGACCTGTCCGAACGCGCCCGCACCTGGTTGCTGACCGTCGCCTGCATGGGCGTCGCCCTGGTCATGAGCTCGATGGTGGCGCTCAACGCCGCGCTGCCCGACATCGCCGTGGAGACCAGGGCCACCCAGACCCAGCTGACCTGGGTGGTCGACGGCTACACCCTGGTGCTCGCCTGCCTGCTGCTGCCCGCCGGCGCCCTCGGGGACCGCTACGGCCGGCGGGGCGCGATGCTGTTCGGGCTGGCGCTGTTCACCGCGGCCTCCGCCGCACCGCTGCTGGTCAGCGGACCGGCGGTGCTGATCGCCTCCCGCATGGTGGCCGGTGTCGGTGCCGCGTTCATCATGCCGGCCACGCTGTCGTTGATCACCGCGGCCTACCCGAAGGCCGAACGGACCAAGGCGATCGGGATCTGGGCCGGGGTGGCCGGGTCCGGCGCGGCGGTCGGGTTCCTGGCCGCCGGCGGGCTGCTGCAGTTCTGGGCGTGGCCGTCGATCTTCTGGACGTTCACCGGCTCGGCCGCCGGGCTGTTCGTGCTGACCTGCACGGTGGCCTCCTCCCGCGAACACGATCCCGCCCCGCTGGACTGGCCGGGCGCGGTGCTGATCGGCGGCGCGGTGGCGGTGTTCGTCTACGGCGTGCTCGAGGCACCGACGCACGGCTGGACCCATCCGGTGGTCTACGGCTGCATGGCGGCCGGGGTGGTGCTGGCCGTCGGGTTCGGCGCGGTGGAGCTGCGCCGCCGGTTCCCGCTGCTGGACGTGCGGCTGTTCGGGCGCGCGGACTTCACCACCGGCGCGGTCGGCGTGACGACGTTCTTCCTGGCCAACTTCGGCTTCTTCTTCATCGCCATGCAGTACATGCAGCTGCTGCTCGGATACAGCGCGCTCACGACCGCATTCGCGTTGACGCCGTTGATCATCCCGGTGCTGCTGCTCAGCGTCGCCGCCCCGTGGTTGCTACCCCGGCTCGGGCTGCGCGTCTCGGTGGCCGCCGGGCTGGGGTTGATCGCGGCCGGGCTGTTCCACGCCCGCACGCTCGAGATCGATTCGGCGTATCCGGATCTGGCGGTCCCGCTGCTGATCATGGCCACCGGCATCGGGCTGTGCACCGCGCCGACCACCTCGGCGATCATGGGCGCCGTCCCCGACGAGAAGCAGGGGGTGGCCTCGGCGGTCAACGACACCACCCGCGAGGTGGGGGCCGCACTGGGCATCGCGCTGGCCGGTTCGGTGCTGGCCGCCGAGTACGGCAGGCGGCTGCGCCCACAGCTGGAGGCACTGCCGGAGCCGGTGCGCGCGGCGGCGTCGAACTCACTGGCCGAGGCGCTGGAGGTGGCCCGGCGGCTCGGGCCGCAGGGACCGGCGGTCGCCGAGTCCGCGCAGCGGGCGTTCCTGGAATCGATGCGCGTGTCGCTGGCCGTGCTGGCCGCGGTGTGCGCGGCGGCCGCGGCGTTCGTCGCGGTGTGGGCGCCCGGCCGCGACGGCCGCCAGTTCCGGTGTCTGCAACGACGATTCGGGTCCGGGTCAGGCGATGAACTCGGCGGCCCGGTGGGCGGCCGCCACGATGGTGGCGTGCGGGCCGCGGCCGGGCAGGGCGGGAAGCACCGAGCCGTCGACGACCCATAACCCGTCCACCCCGCGCACCCGGCAGCGTTCGTCGAGCACCGCGCCGGCGCCGGTGCCCATCGGGGCGGTGCCGGCCAGATGCTGGGCGGTCGACCACACCGCTTCATCGGGATCGATTGCCTCCCCGGCGATCTCAGCGGCCAACGCGAGTCCGCGCCGCAGCAGCGCGAGGTCCTCGGGCACGGCGTCGTAGCGGTGCTCGACGACCGGAGCGGCCCACGGGTCGGCCGAGGCCGGCCGCACCCGGACCCGGGCGGCCGGACGCATCACCGCCACCGCCAGGTGCGGCGGGTCCGCAGGCCCGGCCGCCGCCCCGGTCATCGCACCGAATCCCTTGGTATAGGACCGGATCTCGATGCCGTCGGCGGTGACGGCGATGGCCTCCAGCGGTGCCGCGCCGGCGGTCGCCGGCCACCGCACCGGCAGCACCCACTCCGGGTGGTCGGTGGCGTACTGCCCCACCGGCAGGTCGGCGACCACCCGGATCCCCAGCGCCGTCAGCAGCGCGGCCGGGCCGACCCCGGACAGCTGCAGCAGGTGTGCGGTGCCGATCGCCCCGGCACACAACACGATCCGCTCGGCGGGCACGGTGGCCGGCCCGTCCGGTCCGACCGTGTGCACCCCGACCGCACGGGTGCCGCGCCAGGCGATGCCGAGCACCCGGACGCCGGTGTGCACCGCGAGGTTGGGCCGGCCCAGGGCGGGTTGCAGGAAGGCCGCCCCGGCGCCGGTGCGCACCCCGTCGACGATGTTCAGCGGCACCGCCGCCACCCCGGTCGGCGCCGGCCCGGGTTCGGTCGCACCGTTGAGGTCGTCGATCCAGCCCAGGCCGGCCCGGTCGGCACCGGCCAGGAACGCCTCGGTGGCGGCGCTGAACACGCGGGTGCGGCGCACCGGGACCGGCCCGGCGGTGCCGTGCGGCGGGCCGGGGAAGTCCAGGTCGGTCTCCACCGCGGCGAAGTGCGGGGCCACCTCGCGCCAGCCCCAACCCGGCACCCCCCAGCCGTCGTAGTCGGCGGGCAGGCCGCGGCAGAAGTAGCCGCCGTTGACCGCCCCGGATCCGCCGAGCACCGCGCCGCGCGCCAGACCGAAGTGCCGGGGCGGGTCGGCGGTGAGCAGGGTGTCGTAGTGGCGCGCCACCGGGCTCCGCGGTCCGATGGGCAGCCGGGTGCCGTCCCGGGTGAGCGCCGCCACCGCCGGGTCGTCGAGGCCGGGGCCGGTCTCCAGGACCACGACGCGGCACCCGGGATCGGCCGAGAGACGTTCGGCCAGCACCGATCCGGCGCTGCCCGCGCCGACGATCAGCACATCGATGCGGTCGGCCACGGCGGATCAGGGCCGAAGCTGCGGCTTGAGCGCGCCGAGGTGGCGCTCCCGTACCACGCCGGTCCACAACCCGGCGCCGTAGGCGAGGTCGTCGAGCCGTTTGAGCAGCAGGTAGGTCGGCAGCCCGGGCCGGCGCACGTCGTCGTCGACGTGGCCGCGCCGGGCCGCCCAGTCGGCCACCCCGTCGATCACCGCGGCCACCACGAGCGCGGTGCGCAGCCGGCGGGAGACGAGCGCGCCGGCCAGGGCCAGCGGCCAGTAGTGCCGGCACAGCGCGGCGGCGATCTGGCGCGCCGCGCCCCACAGTCCCTGGGCGGCCAGGGTGACCACCTGCATCGGATCGGTGCCGACGGCGCGCAGCGACCGGGCGATCCGCCCGCCGGTGACCACCGTGGCCACCAGCGAGGCCGCCCAGCCCACCCAGGAGCCCAGCAGCATCAGCAACCCCAGCCCCAGGGTCCAGCCGGACAGGATCAACGGGGCGGTCTTGTCCGGGTGCCGGATGCTCAGCGGAGCGGCCGACTCACCGTAGAACGCCTTGCGGCGCAACCATTCCCGAAGTTGGGTGCGGTGCTCGTGGGACACCTGCGCGATCGGCTCGTAGCGCAGCCGGGCGCCGGCCTCCACCAGCCGCCAGCACAGGTCGACGTCCTCGCCGGAGGTCAGCGTCTCGTCGAAACCGCCGATGTCGACCAACGCGGAGCGCCGGCAGATGATCGCCGCGCTCGGCACGTAGGACACCGGGCCGTACGGCACCACCGGGGCCTCCCGCGACCCGAGGTCCAGTGAGGAGCGCACCGCCTCGTACCGGGCGATGAGGTTGCCGTCGTTGTGCAGGCCGACGATGCGCGGGGCGACCAGGGCCACCGCCGGATCGCAGAAATGCCCGAGCAGGGCCTCCAGCCAGCCGCGCCGGGGCACCACGTCGGAGTCGAGGAAGGCCACGTAGTCGGTGTCGGCGGCGGCCAGTCCGGTGTTGCGGGCCGCCGCCGGCCCCCGGCTGACCGGGTGCCGGATCACCCGCACCTCGCAGTCCGACCCGTCGAAGGAGGCCTGTTCGACCGGGCTCGCCGAGCCGTCGTCGACCACGATCACCTTCAGCCCACGCAGCGACCCGACCAGCCGGTGCAGTCCGAATGCGTTGTCGCGCACCGGGATCACCACGGTGACGTCGCGGTGCGAGGGCCCGCTGGCCGGCCGCGGGTGGGCGACGGTGGCGTCCAGCAGCGTGCGGGCCAGCTGGGCGCTGAGCGGGTCGCGCACCTCCAGCCGGCCGCCGTTGAGCATCGACCTGGCGGCCGGGGCGAGCCGCAGCAGCCGGGTGGGCGAGCCGCCCAGCAGCGCGGCCCCCTCGCCGAGCACCTTGACCCGGCGATCCACCTGCACGGCAAACCCGTCGGGCAGTCGTGGTGTCGTCACGTCAGCATCCCGTCGCGGTTCGGGGTCCAGCGGGTGATCCGGTCCAGGCACCCGTCGACCATGTCGGCAAAGATCCGTGCACCGTCGGCCGCGCCGGCCGTGGTCGGGTCGCCGAGCACGCCGACCGCGCTGACCGCGGCCACCCCGCCGGCGCGCATCGGCCCGATCAGCTCCGCCAGCGGCGCGCGGTTGCCCGGCACGGCGTGTTCGACGGCCACGACATCCGGCGAAAGATGAAGCAGCAGCGAGGTTTCGGTGTGTCCGGCATGTGCGTCGCCACCCGGCGCGGTGCACGGACACCAGGCGGCGTCGCGCCCCTCCCGGCGCAGCAGCGCGACCGCGCCGGCCAGCGCCTCGACGTTGCCGCCGTGACCGTTGACGAACACCAGCCGCGACGCCCAGCGGGCCGCGGAGCGGCCGTACTCGACGAGCAGCAGGCGCAGTGCCTCGGTGCCGATCGACACCGTGCCGGGGAACCCCTCGTGCTCGCCGCTGGCGCCGTAGGCGACCGCCGGGGCGAGCAGCCACTCGCCGGTGGCGGCGAGGTGCCCCGTCACCGCCCGGGCCACCGCCACGGCGATGCGGGTGTCGGTGTCCAGCGGGAGGTGCGGTCCGTGCTGCTCGGTGGAACCGATGGGAACGACCAGTGCCGGGGCGGTGCCGTCCAACTGTCTCGACGTCGAGTTCCCAAGCTCGCCGGGAAGGGTCACCCGCCGATGGTAGGCCGAATCCACCTGCCGTGCGCCGGGAGTTCGGGCATCCGGTGCCACCGATTCACCGATCGGCGGCCGACACGCCGGACGGCCGGCCACGTCCGTCCCTCCGGTCACATCCGCACCAGCGCGTGCGGGCGACCGGTCAGTCCTGCGGCACGCCGAGGGCGCGGGTGAAGCCCTCCGGCACCAGTACGTCGCTGCGCTGCAGGTCGTGGATCGAGGACCGACCCAGCCCCATCAGCGCCGAGTCGATGCCGCCGCGCATGATGTCGAGCACGTTCTCCACGCCGGCCTGCCCCTCGGCGGCCAGGCCCCACAGGTAGGCACGGCCGATCATCACCGCGCGCGCCCCCAACGCCAGGGCCTTGACCACGTCGGAACCGCGGCGCACGCCGCCGTCGAGCAGCACCTCGACCTGATCGCCGACGGCGTCGGCGATGGCCGGCAGCGCCCGGATCGACGCCGGGGTGCCGTCCAGGTTGTTACCGCCGTGGTTGGACACCGAGATCGCCGAAACACCGGCGTCCACAGCGCGTTTGGCGTCATCGACGCGCATGACGCCCTTGAGCATGAACGGCCCGCCCCACAGCTCGCGCAACCAGGCGATGTCCTCCCAGGTGGGCGGGGTGGTGTTCATCCACTCGCCGTAGGCGTGGAAGAACGGCGGACCGGCCTCGCCGCGGCGGGCCTGGTTGGGCACCCGCAGGTTCGGCGGCCGCAGCGTCTTGGCCCAGGTGAACAGCCAGCGCGGCTTGGTCACCGCCTGCGGCGACATCGTCACGATGGTCTTCAGGCTCATCTGCTCGGGGATCTTGGGGCTGCCCCAGTCCCGGCCGTAGGAGAAGCTCCAGTCGGTGGTGACGATCAGCCCGGCCGCCCCGGCCTCGCGGGCCCGTTCCACCCGGGCGGCGATGGCGTCCCGGTCGCCGAGCCAGTAGATCTGGAAGAAGGTCTTCGGGTTGGCCGCGACCACCTCCTCGATTGGCTTGCTCGCGAACGAGCTCAGCCCCATCGCGGTGCCGCGGTTGGCCGCCGCCCGGGCCACCGCCACCTCGCCGTCCGGGTGGACCGCCTGCACGCCGGTCGGCGAGATGATGACCGGCAGCGAGATCTCCTGGCCCATCACGGTTGTGGCCATGTTCCGCTCGGCCGGCGCGCCGATGACGTGCGGGGCGAAGCCGAGCTCGGCGAAGGCCTCGACGTTGTCGCTGAGCGTGACGCCCTTCTCGCTACCGGCGAGCAGCGCGCTGTAGACCGACTTGGGCAGCCGCTTGCGCGCCCGCTGCTGGGCGATGACGACCGTCTCGAACCACTTGTCTCTTGCCATGATCAGATCACACCGGGCTTTCGTTGCAGAGTCGGGCGGGAGGCTTGGTGAGCAGCTTCAGCGCGACCGGGCCGCTGCGGGAGTGGTCCACGCTCGGCTTGGGCTTGACGCGGTCGCGCGCCAGCGCCGGTTCACCGTATCCCTCGATGCATTCCGGGTCCGGCCCGTCCAGGGGCAGGCCGGTGAAGAACTTGGCCGCCATGCAGCCGCCGCGGCAGGCGTCGAAGTGCCCGCAGCTCGCGCAGGCACCGGCCGACTGCGGCTCGCGCAGCTGGCGGAACAGCTCGGAGTTCTTCCACACGTTGTCGAACCCGCCGTCGCGCAGCACATTTCCGGCGAAGAACCGGTCGTGGATGGCGAACGGGCAGGCGTAGACGTCGCCGACGGGGTCGATCAGGCAGACCACCCGGCCGGCGCCGCACAGGTTCAGCCCGGCCAGCGCGCCGGGTTCGCCGAGCCCGGACAGGTGGAAGAACGAGTCGCCGGTGAGTACCCGCTCACCGTGGGCGACCAGCCAGTTGTACAGCTGCCGTTGCTGTTCGGCGGTGGGGTGCAGCTCGTCCCAGACGTCGGCGCCGCGGCCGGACGGGCGCAGCCGGGTGATCCGCAGGGTGGCCCCGTACCGGTCGGCCAGCGCCTTGAAGTCGTCGAGCTGGTCGACGTTGTGGCGGGTGACCACCACCGAGATCTTGGCGTCGGCGAACCCGGCGTCGGCGAGGTTGCGCAACGCGCGCACCGCCATGTCGAACGAGCCGGCGCCGCGCACCGCGTCGTTGACCTCGGCGGTGGCGCCGTCCAGCGAGATCTGCACGTCGACGTAGTCGCTGGCGGCCAGCCGGCGGGCGATCTCCGGGGTGATGCGCACGCCGTTGGTGGAGAACTTCACCCCGACGTGGTGGGCGGTGGCGTAGTCGACGAGCTCCCAGAAGTCCGACCGCACGGTCGGTTCGCCGCCGCCGATGTTCACGTAGAACACCTGCATGCGTTCCAGCTCGTCGATGATGTCCTTGCACTGCCGGGTGGTCAGCTCGCGCGGGTCGCGCTTGCCCGACGAGGACAGGCAGTGCACGCAGGCCAGGTTGCAGGCGTAGGTGAGCTCCCAGGTCAGGCAGATCGGCGCGTCCAGACCGCGCTCGAACTGCTCGACGAGCCGGGGCACCGGCGCGGTGGTCGGTGTGGTCATCGGTGGTCCTCCCCCGGCACCAGCATGTCGGACTTGGCGAGCACGCTCAGCGCGTGCAGGTACGGCCGCTGCTGCTCGTCGGCGATCCCGGCCGCCCGGCAGGCCGAGCGGGCGTCGGGGTGGGCGTCGAGCGAGCGGACGATGTCGACGATGGTGCGGTTCTTCAGGAACGAGAGCTTGCGGTTGCCGAAGTGGTAGAGCAGGGCCCCGAACGGCTCCGGCCGGACGGCCACCTGGTGGTGCAACCGCCAGCGGCGGTCCGGGTCGAACCCGGCCGGGTCGGCCGGCGCCGTGTCCGGGGCGCCGTTCGGGGCCGCGGCCATGTCAGTAGACCCCGCACATCCCGTCGATCGAGACCTCTTCGACCAGGGTCTCGGTGACGAGCTCGGTGTCGTTGTCGATGCGGTTCTGCTCCATGATCCTGCCTTCCGGTAACGGTTCACTCGATAGTGTGGTCGAGGTCGCAACAGAATATGGCATCGAGTGCCGAAAAGGAAGGGCGGGGTTGCTGATGGGCCAGGAGTCCGTGCCGCGGGTCGGCCGACGGCGCTCCACCACGGGTGACCACATCACCGACGTGGCCCTGGAACTGTTCGACGCGCGCGGCTTCGACGAGGTCAGTGTCGACGACGTCGCGGCGGCCGCCGGCATCGCCCGGCGCACCCTGTTCCGCTACTACCCGTCGAAGAACGCCATCCCCTGGGGTGACTTCGACGCCCACCTCGAGCACATGCGCCGGTTGCTCGACTCGGTGCCCCCGGACGTGCCGATCGGCGACGCGCTGCGGTCGATGTTGTTGGCGTTCAACGCCTTCGATCCCGCGGAGACCGAGCGGCACCGGCGCCGGATGCGGGTGATCCTGACCTCGCCGGCGCTGCAGGCGCACTCGATGACGATGTACGCCGGATGGCGGACGGTGGTCGCCGAGTTCGTCGCCCGCCGGCTCGGGCGCCACCCCGACGACCTGGTGCCCCAGACCGTGGCCTGGACGATGCTCGGGGTGGCGCTGTCGGCCTACCAGCACTGGCTGGCCGACGAGGCCGGGGCCGAGTCGGGCCCGGAGGCACTGGCCCGGGCCCTGGCGGCCGGCTTCGACGCCATCCGCTCCGGCCTCGACGCGCTGGACCGCTAGGGTCCCCTAGCCCTCGAGGACCTCGGCGATGGGCGCGGCGGCGGCGATCTTGGCCCGGACCTTCATCACCTTGCCCGGCAGCCCGCCGCCGACCACCCCGCTGACCTTGCCGTCGCGCTCGTAGAACGCCAGGAACTTGCGCCCGTCGTCGTGCACGAGGTGCACCGTGTCGTCGGCGCGCGGCTCGCCGAGCGCCTGGATCTTGACGTCGTACTGGTCGCTCCAGAAGTACGGCACCACCGTCACCTCGGGCACCTCCTGGCCCAGCAGCGCCGGCACCAGCACCCGGACCTGGTCGGCGACGTTGCTCCAGTGCTCGACCCGCACCTGCGCCCCGTCGGCGGTGCGCCAGGACGCCACGTCACCGAGCGCCCACACGTGCGGCGCGCTGGTGCGGCCCACCTCGTCGCAGACCACGCCGTTGTCGACCTGCACGCCGCTGCCCTCGAGCCAGTCCACCGAGGGCCGCGAGCCGATGCCGACCACGACGAGGTCGGCGGGCAGCTCGGTACCGTCGCCGAGCACCACCTGCTGCACCGAGCCGGCGCCGCGCACCTCGGCCACGCCGACGCCGCAGCGCAGATCCACGCCCTCGGCGCGGTGCAACCTGGCCACCAGCTCGCCGATCCGCTCGCCGAGCACCGAGGCCAGCGGGGTCGGCTGCGGCTCGACGAGCACCACGTTGAGCCCCATGCCGCGCAGACTGGCCGCCACCTCGCAGCCGATGAACCCGGCGCCGACCACCACCGCGTTGCGCGCGTTGGCGGCCCACTTGCGCAGCGCCTGGCTCTCGTCCCAGGTGCGCAGCACGAAGATCCCGTCCACGTCGGGGAACGACGGGATCCGCTTGGGCACCAGGCCGGTCGCGATCACCAGCTCGTCGTAGCCCAGGGTGCGGCCGTCGGCCAGCGTGACGGTCCGCGCCTGCGGGTCGAGCCCGGTCGCGGCGTTGCCCAGCTCGACGGTGATGTTGTGCTCGGCGTAGAAGTCGGCCGGCTTGAGCGTGACGTCCTCGGTCTTGCCGGCCAGCACGTCCTTCGACAGCGGGGGGCGGTCGTACGGCAACCGGTCCTCATCGCTGACGATCGCGACCGGGCCCTCGTAGCCGGCCCGGCGCAGCTGTTCGGCGGTACGGACGGCCGCCAGGCCGCCACCCACAATGATGATCCCCGCGTCGTTTCCCACGGGGCTGTGTTCTACACGATGCCGGGCGACCGTGGTAGTGCCATCCGGTCCTTGCGCGGGTCACCGGATCACCCTCAGGGCGATTGATCCACCCGGACCGCACCGCCCCGCACCCGCTGCGCCGCAGGTCGGACCGGGCGGCCGGGCGGTTTGCCGACGCGCCGGGCCGCCGCCGGTACACACTTGAGCGGTACCGGCACGCAACCCGCACTGGAGGTGCCATGGCCGCCCCGGCGACCAACCTGTCCGCCCAACTGCTGCGGCGCCGGCCGGTGGCCGGCGCCCCGGTGGCCCGGGGCGCCTCGCCCCGGCTGGCGCGCAGTATCGGCACGTTCCAGCTCACCCTGTTCGGGGTGGGCGCGACGGTGGGCACCGGCATCTTCTTCGTGCTCGCCACCGCGGTGCCGGAGGCCGGCCCGGCGGTGATCGTGTCGTTCGTCGTGGCCGGGATCGCGGCGGGGCTGTCGGCCATCTGCTACGCCGAGATGGCCTCGACGGTCCCGGTGAGCGGCTCGACGTACTCCTACGCCTACGCCACCATGGGCGAACTCGTCGCCATGGGGGTGGCGGCCTGTCTGCTGCTGGAGTACGGGGTGTCCATCTCCGCGGTGGCGGTGGGCTGGAGCGGGTATCTGAACAAGCTGCTGGACAACGTGTTCGGTTGGCAACTGCCGCAGGCGCTTTCAGCTGCGCCGTGGGACAGCGCCCCCGGCGTGGTCAACCTTCCCGCGGTGGTGCTCATCGGGCTGTGCGCGCTGCTGCTGATCCGCGGCGCCAGCGAGTCGGCCCTGGCGAACACGATCATGGTGGTCGTCAAGCTGGCGGTGCTGCTGATGTTCGCCGCGATCGCGTTCACCGCCTTCGACACCGACCATTTTCAGGGCTTCTGGGACAAGGGCGTCGGCGGGGTCACCGCGGCGGCCAGCACCATCTTCTTCTCCTACATCGGCCTGGACGCGGTCTCCACCGCGGGCGACGAGGTCCGCGATCCGCAGCGCACCATGCCGAAAGCGATTCTGGGTGCGCTGCTGACGGTCACCGCGGTCTACCTGCTGGTGTCGGTCTCGGCGCTGGGCGCCCAGCCCACCGCGGCATTCGGATCGGCCGAGCAGGCCAACGCCGGGCTGTCGGTGCTGCTGGAGGACATCACCGGGGCGACCTGGTCCGCGACGGTGCTGGCGGCCGGGGCGGTGGTGTCGATCTCCTCGGTGACGCTGGTGGTGATGTACGGCCAGACCCGGATCCTGTTCGCGATGGGCCGCGACGGCCTGCTGCCGACGTTCTTCGCCCGGGTCAACCCGCGCACCATGACCCCGATCAACAACACCGTGGTGGTGGCGGTCGCCTCCGGGCTGCTGGCCGGGTTCGTCCCCCTGGAACACCTGCTGGACATCGTCTCCATCGGCACCCTGGTGGCGTTCATCGTGGTGTCGGTCGGGGTGATCCTGCTGCGGATCCGGGAACCCGACCTGCCGCGCGGGTTCCGGGTGCCGCTGTACCCGGTGACCCCGGTGCTGTCGGTGCTGGCGTGCCTGTGGGTGCTGTCCGGGCTGCACTGGAGCACCTGGGTGTGGTTCGGGCTGTGGGTGTCGGCGGCGCTGGTGTTCTACCTGGTGTGGGGGCGCCGGCACAGCGCGCTCAACGCCGCCGGGGACGGCACCGCGCCGACCGCCGCCGGGGTGGAGATCATCGGCCCGGTCGAGGAGCAGCGATGACGGTCGTGGTGGGGTATCTGACGGGCAAGTGCGGCCGGGCGCCGCTGCGGCTGGCCGCCGAACTGGCCCGCGCGCTGCACACCGGGGTGGCGGTGGTGACGGTGCTGCCGCGGCCGTTGGTGTTCCTGTCGCCGACCCGGGTCGACGCCGAGTACGCCGACTACGCCGAGCATCTGGCCGACGAATCCGCCGACGAGGCCCGCGCCGGACTGGCCGAGCTCACCGGCGGGCAACCGGTGACGTTCCACCGCTACGTCGCGCGCTCCGCGGCGGCGGGCCTGCTGCAGGCCGTCGAGGAGCTCGACGCCACCGCGCTGGTGATCGGCTCGACGCTGGAGGGCCGGCTCGGGCAGGTGGTGATCGGTTCCACCGCCGACCGGCTGCTGCACTCCGCACCGGTGCCGCTGGCGCTGCCGCCGCGCGGCTATCCGGGCTCGAGAACCGGTGCGCTGACCCGGATCTCGGTGGCCTACCCGGGCACCGAAGAGGCGGTGCCGGTGGTGCGGCGGGCCGCCGCGCTGGCGCAGCGGATGGGGCTGCCGCTGCGGGTGCTCACCTTCGCGGTGCGCGGGCCCACCATGTATCCGCCGGAGGTGGGGCTGGACTCGGAGGATCTGGTGCTGCAGGCCTGGGCCGAGGAGGCCCAGCAGCGCCTCGCCGCGCTGCGCGGGTCCGGGGTGGTCGACGCGCAGGTGCCGCTACAGGTGGTCACCGGCCACGACTGGGCGCAGGCGGTCGGTGCCGCCGGTTGGCAGGACGGCGAGTTGCTGGCGCTGGGCACCTCACCGCGGGAGACGATCGCGCGGGTGTTCCTCGGCTCGCACGGCACGAAGATCCTGCGGCACAGCCCGGTCCCGGCGCTGGTGCTGCCGGGCTGAGC
>NZ_CALDGS010000173.1 GCF_937941905.1 uncultured Mycolicibacterium sp.
CCGTACGGCTACGTCGAGATCAACGACCAGCGCCAGCCGGTGCCGGTCGACGACGAGATGCTGGCCAAGATCGCCGAGCTGTCCGGCGGCGAGGCGTTCACCGCCTCCAGCCTCGAGCAGCTCAAGCAGGTGTTCACCAACCTGCAGGAGCAGATCGGCTACGAGACCATCCGGGGCGACGCCTCGGTGGGCTGGCTGCGGCTCGGCGCGGTCACGCTGGCCGCGGCCGCGCTGCTGGCCCTGCTCATCAACCGCCGCCTGCCCGACTGACCCACCGCCGATGACGCCCAACGGGACAAACGGGCGGAAAAGTGCGAGAAGAACCCGCCGGAACGTCGATCTCGGCGCCGGACGCGATTTCGGCCCGGCATCGCCGACACGTTAAGTTGACCACCATGACTGACACCGCCGTTGCAGAACAGGCCGGCAGCACCCCCGCCGGTCGGCCACCCTTCGTCGCGCGATCCGTGCTGGTCACCGGCGGCACCCGAGGAATCGGGCTGGCCATCGCGCGGCGGCTGGCCGCCGACGGCCACAAGGTCGCGGCCACCCACCGCGGCTCCGGCATCCCGCTGGAGGGCGTGTTCCCCGTCGAGTGCGACGTCACCGACAACGCCTCGGTGGACCGCGCCTTCAAGCAGGTCGAGGAGCACCAGGGCCCGGTCGAGATCGTCGTCGCCAACGCCGGCATCTCCAAGGACGCGTTCCTGATGCGGATGACCGAGGACCGCTTCCAGGAGGTCATCGACACCAACCTGACCGGTGCGTTCCGGGTCGCCCAGCGGGCCTGCCGCAGCATGCAGCGCAACAAGTTCGGCCGGCTCATCTTCATCGGCTCGGTGTCGGGCATGTGGGGCATCGGCAACCAGGCCAACTACGCCGCGGCCAAGGCCGGCCTGATCGGCATGGCCCGCTCCATCTCCCGCGAGCTGGCCAAGGTCAACGTCACCGCCAACGTCGTGGCGCCGGGCTACATCGACACCGAGATGACCCGGGCGCTCGACGAGCGCATCCAGCAGGGGGCGCTGGACTTCATCCCCGCCAAGCGGGTGGGGACCGCCGAGGAGGTGGCCGGGGTGGTCAGCTTCCTGGCCTCCGAGGACGCGAGCTACATCGCCGGCGCCGTCATCCCGGTCGACGGCGGCATGGGTATGGGCCACTAACGAGAGGACATCAACGACATGGCAGGGCTTCTCGAGGGCAAGCGCATCCTCGTCACCGGCATCATCACCGACAGCTCGATCGCCTTCCACATCGCCCGCGTGGCCCAGGAGCAGGGCGCCGAGCTGGTGTGCACCGGCTTCGACCGGCTGCGCCTGATCCAGCGCATCATCGACCGGCTGCCCAAGCCGGCGCCGCTGCTCGAGCTCGACGTGCAGAACCAGGAGCACCTCGACACGCTCGCCGAGCGGGTGCAGCAGCAGATCGGCGAGGGCAACAAGCTCGACGGCGTGGTGCACTCGATCGGGTTCATGCCGCAGACCGGCATGGGCCTCAACCCGTTCCTGGACGCCCCCTACGAGGACGTGTCCAAGGGCATCCACATCTCGGCCTACTCCTACGCGGCGCTGGCCAAGGCGCTGCTGCCGATCATGAACCCGGGCGGGGGCATCGTCGGCATGGACTTCGACCCGACCCGCGCGATGCCGGCCTACAACTGGATGACGGTGGCCAAGAGCGCGCTGGAGTCGATCAATCGGTTCGTCGCCCGGGAGGCCGGCAAGTACGGGGTGCGCTCGAATCTCGTCGCCGCGGGCCCGATCCGCACGCTGGCCATGAGCGCGATCGTGGGCGGTGCGCTCGGCGAGGAGACCCAGGAGCAGATCAAGCTGCTCGAGGAGGGCTGGGACCAGCGTGCCCCGCTCGGCTGGGACATGAAGGACCCGACCCCGGTCGCCAAGACCGTGTGCGCCCTGCTCTCGGAGTGGCTGCCGGCCACCACCGGCACCGTCATCTACGCCGACGGCGGCGCCGCCCAGCAGCTGCTCTAGATGGATTTCGACGCGGTCCTGCTGCTGTCCTTCGGGGGTCCCGAAGGGCCGCAGCAGGTTCGGCCGTTCCTGGAGAACGTCACCCGCGGCCGCAACGTGCCGCCGGAACGGCTCGACGAGGTCGCCGAGCACTACCTGCACTTCGGCGGGGTGTCGCCGATCAACGGCATCAACCGCCGGCTCATCGCCGAGTTGCGCGCCGAGCTGGCCCGCCGCGGGCTGGACGTGCCGGTGTACTTCGGCAACCGCAACTGGGAGCCCTACGTCGAGGACGCGGTGATCGCCATGCGCGACGCCGGGGTGCGGCGGGCCGCGGTGTTCACCACCTCGGCCTGGGGCGGCTACTCCAGCTGCACCCAGTACGTCGAGGACATCCGCCGCGGCCTGGCCGCCGCCGGCCCCGGGGCGCCGGAGCTGGTCAAGCTGCGCCACTATTTCGACCACCCGCTGCTGGTCGGGTTCTTCGCCGACGCGATCACCGCGGCGCGCGCCGAGCTGCCGGCCGGGCTGCGCGACGCCGCCCGGCTGGTGTTCACCGCGCACTCGGTCCCGATCGCCGCCGACCGCCGGCACGGCCCCAACCTGTACAGCCGCCAGGTCGGCTACGCCGCCCGGCTGGTGGCGGCCGCCGCCGGCTACACCGACTACGACCAGGTCTGGCAGTCCCGCTCCGGCCCGCCGCAGATCCCGTGGCTGGAGCCCGACATCGGTGACCACCTCGACGCGCTGGCGCGGGCCGGCACGGCGGCGGTGATCGTCTGCCCGATCGGGTTCGTCTCCGACCACATCGAGGTGGTCTGGGATCTCGACACCGAACTGCGCGAACAGGCCGAGTCCCTCGGCGTGACGCTGGTGCGGGCCGCCACCCCGAACGCCGACCCGCGGTTCGCGCGGCTGGCCGCCGACCTCGTCGACGAGCTGCGGCTCGGCCGGGAACCGGCCCGGGTGGCCGGCCCGGACCCGGTGCCCGGATACGGGTTCAGCGTCGACGGGGCGCCGTGTGCGCCGGAGTGCTGCGGGACGGCCTAGC
>NZ_CALDGS010000174.1 GCF_937941905.1 uncultured Mycolicibacterium sp.
CCGACACACCCGACACCGAAACACCAACACCACCAACAAACCCCACCAACACGCGGCGGAGCCGCTCGACGAGGGTCTCGATGGTCTCGGCGTCGTAGACGTCGGTGCGGTACTCGACGGTGCCGGAGATGCCGGCGGGTTTGCCGTCGACGGTGCGGCGTTCGGCCAGGCCGAAGGACAGATCGACGCGGGCGGTCCGGGTCTCCAGCGGGATCTCGTCGACCTGCAGGTCCTCGAGTGCGAAACCGGCCTCGGCGCCGTCCTGCTGCAGGTTGCGCCAGGACAGCATGACCTGCACCAGCGGGTGGTGGGTCAGCGACCGGGTCGGGTTGAGCCGGTCGACGATCACCTCGAACGGCACGTCCTGGTTCTCGAACGCCGCCAGGCTGCGCGACCGCACCTGCCCCAGCAGGTCGGCCACCGTCGGATCCCCGCTCAGGTCCACCCGCAGCACCAGCGTGTTGACGAAGAACCCGACCAGCTCGTCGAGCGCCGGATCACGCCGGCCACCGATCGGGAAGCCCACGGCCACATCCGTACTCGAGCTCAGCTTGCCCAGCAGCACCGCCAGCGCGGCCTGCACCACCATGAACGTGGTGACGTCGTGCTCGCGGGCCAGCCGTTCGACGGCCTCGTGCAGCTCGTCGGGCCAGTCGAAGCTGACGGTGGCGCCGCGCTGGTCGGCCACCTCGGGGTAGGGCCGGTCGGTCGGCAGCTCCAGCCGCTCCGGGAGGCCGGCCAGGGCCTGCTCCCAGTAGGCCAGCTGGGAGGCGATCGGGCTGTGCTCGTCGTCGAGGTCGCCGAACTGTTCGCGCTGCCACAGCGTGAAATCCACGTACTGGACCGGCAGCGGCGGCCAGTCCGGCGCGTTGCCGGCGCGGCGGGCGGCGTAGGCGGTGCCGAGGTCGTCGACCAGCGGCCGGACCGACAGCAGGTCGGCGGCGATGTGGTGCACCACCGCGACCAGCACGTGCTCGGTGGGGCCGGTGCGGAACAGCCGGGCCCGCAACGGGATCTCGGACTCCAGCAGGAAGGGCCGGCGGGCCAGCTCGTCGCAGGCGTCCTGCAGCCGCTCGTCGCCCCAGTCGGCGGCGTCGACGACCTGCCAGCCGAAGTCGGCCCGCTCGGCCGGCACCACCCGCTGGTGCGGCACGCCGTCGGTGGCCGGGAACACGGTGCGCAGGCTCTCGTGGCGGGCCACCACGTCGGCCAGTGCCGCCCCGAGCGCGTCGGGGTCGAGCGTGCCGGTGAGCCGCAGCGCCACCGCGATGTTGTAGGTGGCCGACGGCCCGTGCACCTGGTCGATGACCCACAGCCGGTGCTGGGAGAACGACAGCGGGATCTCGGCCGGCCGCGGCTCGACCGGCCGCAGCGGCCGGACCGGGCCCCGGCCGCCGTGTTCGACGTGCGGGGCGAGCTGGGCGACCGAGGGCGCCTCGAACAGCGTGCGCACCGACAGGTCGCAGTCGAATTCGGCGTTGACCGCGGCGACGAGCCGCATGGCCAGCAGCGAGTCGCCGCCGAGGTCGAAGAACGAGGTGTCCACGCCCACCCGGTCCAGGCCGAGGACGCGGGCGTAGATGCCGGCCAGGATCTCCTCGACCGGCGTGCTCGGGGCGCGGTAGTCCCCGGCGGTGTAGTCGGGCACCGGCAGGGCGCGCCGGTCCAGCTTGCCGGAGACGGTCAGCGGCATGTTCTCGATGGCCACGATCGCCGCCGGCACCATGTAGGCCGGCAGCCGCTCGGCCAGCGCGGCCCGGACCTTGGCCGGGTCGGCGGTGCCGGTGAAGTAGCCGACCAGGCGCTTGTCGCCGGGCCGGTCCTCGCGCGCGATGACCACCGACTGCTCCACGCCGTCGATCTCGGCCAGTGCCGTCCGCACCTCGTCGGGTTCGATCCGGTAGCCGCGGATCTTGACCTGCTCGTCGGCGCGGGCGATGTACTGCAGCTGGCCGTCCGGGCGCCAGCGCACCAGGTCGCCGGTGCGGTACATGCGGGTGCCCGGCGGCCCGAACGGGCAGGGCACGAACCGGGCGGCGGTCAGGTCGGGCCGGCCGAGGTAGCCGACGCCGACGCCGCGACCGGCGACGTAGAGTTCGCCGACCACGCCGACCGGCACCCGGCGCAGCCGCTCGTCGAGCACGAACAGCGCCACCGTGTCGGGCGGGGTGCCGATGGGCGCGGCGCCGGAACCCGGCTGCAGCGGATCGCTGAGGGTGGCGTAGACGGTGGTCTCGGTGGGGCCGTAGGCGTTGATCACCACCCGGCCCGGTGCCCACTGGTCGACCACCTCGGCCGGGCAGGCCTCGCCGCCGAGCAGCAGCGCGGTGGACTCCAGGCCCTCCGGCGACAGCGCGGCCACCGCCGACGGCGTCTGGGTGAGCACGTTGACCCGCTCGCGGACCAGCAGGGCATGGAAGTCGTCGGGCGAGGTGACCACCCGGTCCGGCACCACGACGAGCCGGGCGCCGCCGAGCAGGGCGGCCCAGATCTCCCACACCGAGAAGTCGAAGGCGTAGGAGTGGCACTGGGTCCAGACCTGGTTGTCGGGCAGGGCCGCCGGGGTGGATGCCGCGAGGTGGGCCAGGTTGGCCTGGGTGACCGCCACGCCCTTGGGGGTGCCGGTGGTGCCGGAGGTGTAGATCAGATAGGCCAGGTCGTCCGGGGACGGCATGGGCAGCGGCGTGTTCGGCCGGCTCGCCAGGCTGGGATCCTCGAGATCGAGCACGACCACGTCGCGGCCGTCGGCGCGGTAGCCGTCCAGCCGCGGCCGCAGCTCGGCGGTGGTGAGGACGGCCCTGGGCTGGGCGTCGTCGAGCATGAACGCCATCCGGGCCGGCGGCAGCGCGGTGTCGATCGCCAGATAGGCCGCCCCCAGTTTGAGGGTGGCGAGCATGGCGGCCACGGCCCGGGCCGAGCGCTCCGACAGCAGTGCCACCACGTCGCCGGGGCCGACGCCGTGATCGGCGAGCAGGTGCGCCAACCGGTTCGAGGCGACGTCGAGTTCGCGGTAGGTGACCGACCGGTCGCCATCGGTGACGGCGACGGCATCCGGTGCGGCCGAGACCTGTTCGGCGAACAGCTGCGGGATCGACTTGCGCACCGGCTCGGGGCGGGTGAGCACCTCGCGGTTGCCGAGGTGGTCGAGTCGCGCGTGTTCGGCGTCGTCGAGGACGTCGAGCGCAGACAGCCGCTGCCCGGGATCGGCGGTCATCGCCACCAGCACCCGGCGCAGCCGTTCGATGAAGCCCTCGATGGTGGCGGCGTCGAAGACGTCGGTGCGGTACTCGGCGAGCACGCCGATCCCGACCGGCTCCCCGCTGCGGGTCCAGCTCTCGCTCAGCGAGAAGGCCAGATCCATTCGGGCGGTGTTGGTTTCGACAGGCAGCTGGGCGATCTCCAGGTCGCCGAGCGCGATGGCGATCTGGTCGCTGGTCTCCCCGGGCAGGTTGCGCCAGGACAGCATGACCTGCACCAGCGGGTGGTGGGTCAGCGACCGGGTCGGGTTGAGCCGGTCGACGATCACCTCGAACGGCACGTCCTGGTTCTCGAACGCCGCCAGGCTGCGCGACCGCACCTGCCCCAGCAGGTCGGCCACCGTCGGATCCCCGCTCAGGTCCACCCGCAGCACCAGCGTGTTGACGAAGAACCCGACCAGCTCGTCGAGCGCCGGATCACGCCGGCCACCGATCGGGAAGCCGATGGCCACGTCCGAGCTCGAGCTCAGCTTGCCCAGCAGCACCGCCAGCGCGGCCTGCACCACCATGAAGCCGGTGGCGTTGTGGTCGCGGGCCAGTTGGGCGATCCGCTGCTGCAGTTCGGCGGGCCAGAGCGTGGAGAAGCTCGCGCCGCGCTGGTCGGCCACCTGCGGGTAGGGCCGGTCGGTCGGCAGCTGCAGCCGCTCGGGCATGCCGGCCAGAGCCTGTTCCCAGTAGGCCAGCTGGGAGGCGATCGGGCTGTGCTCGTCGTCGAGGTCGCCGAGCTGTTCGCGCTGCCACAGCGTGAAATCCACGTACTGGACCGGAAGTTCGCGCCAGGGCGGGGCGATGCCGGCGCACCGGGACAGGTAGGCGGTGCCGAGGTCGTTGACCAGCGGGCCGATGGACAGCCCGTCGGCGGCGATGTGGTGCACCACCGCGACGAAGACGTACTCGTCCTCGGCGGTGCGGAACAGCCGGGCCTGCATGGGGATCTCGGCGTCGAGCTGGAACCGGTGCCGCACCACCGCGCCGATGGCCTCGTCGAGCCGTACGTCGTCCCAGTCGGTGGCGTCGACGACCTGCCAGCCGAAGTCGGCCCGCTCGGCCGGCACCACCTGCTGGTACGGCACGCCGTCGGGTGCGGGGAACACGGTGCGCAGGCTCTCGTGGCGGGCCACCACGTCGGCCAGCGCCGCGCCGAGCGCGACGGTGTCGACGGTGCCCTTGAGCCGCAGGGCGACCGGCATGTTGTAGGTGGCCGAGGGGCCCTGCAGTTGGTCGAGGAACCACAGCCGGTGCTGGGAGAACGACAGCGGCACCCGTTCCGGCCGGGGGTCGACCGGCGTCAGCGGGGCCAGGGTCTGCTCCGGTCCGCCCACCCGGCCGGCCAGCTGGGCGACCGACGGCGCCTCGAACAGGGTGCGCACCGACAGGTTCACGTTGAGCGCGGTGTTCACCGCGGCGATCAGCCGCATGGCCGACAGCGAGTCGCCGCCGAGGTCGAAGAACGAGTCGTCGACCCCGACCCGGTCGCGTTCGAGCACCCGGGCGTAGATGCCGGCCAGGATCTCCTCGACGGCGGTCGACGGCGCCCGGTAGGTGTCGGCGTCGCCGAACTCCGGGGCCGGCAGCGCACGCCGGTCCAGCTTGCCGTTGACGGTCAGCGGCAGCTCGTCGATCACCATGATCGCCGCCGGCACCATGTATTCCGGCAGCCGCTCGGCCAGGGCGGCCCGCGCCCGCGCCGGGTCGACGTCGCCGGTGACGTAGCCGACGAGGTACTTGTCGCCGGGCCGGTCCTCGCGGGCGACGACCACGGCCTGCTGCACACCCTCGACCTCGGCGAGCACCGACCGCACCTCGCCGAGCTCGATGCGGTAGCCGCGGATCTTGACCTGCTCGTCGGCGCGGCCGACGTAATGCAGTTCGCCGTCGGTGCCCCACCAGACCAGGTCGCCGGTGCGGTACATGCGGGTGCCGGCCGGCCCGAACGGGCAGGCCACGAACCGCGACGCGGTCAGGCCGGGGCGGCGCCAGTAGCCCAGGCCCGCACCGCTGCCGGCGACGTACAGGTCGCCGATGACGCCGGGCGGCACCGGCCGCAGCCAGGAGTCCAGCACGAAGAACGCCAGGTGCGGCAGCGGTCCGCCGACCGGGCTGACGTCGTGATCGGCGTCGGCGGGGAAGATCTCCCGGAACGACGCGTGCACGGTGGTCTCGGTGGTGCCGTACAGGTTGAACAGCCGCGGCTGGCCGGGGTGGGCCTCCAGCCAGGGCCGCAGCCGCGGTGGTTCGAGGGCCTCGCCGGCGAAGATGACGGCCTCGAGCTTGAGCCGGCGGGCCAGTTCGGGCTGCAGGCCGTCGGCGGTCTGCAGCGCGTAGAACGCCGACGGCGTCTGGCTCAGGACGGTGACGCCCTCCCGGGCCAGCAGCGCGTGGAACTCCTCGGGGGTGCGGGCGACGGTCTCCGGGACGACGACGAGCCGCCCGCCGAACAGCAGCGCCCCCCACATCTCGCACACCGAGACGTCGAAGGCCAGCGAGTGCCACTGGGACCAGACCTGCCCGGACAGTTCCATGTGGGCGGCCATCCCGTCGAGCAGCTCGGTGACGTTGCGGTGCGCGATGGCAACGCCTTTCGGGGTGCCGGTGGTGCCCGAGGTGTAGATCAGGTAGGCGGTGTCGTCCGGGGCCGGTGCCGGCAGCGGGGTGGCCGGCCGGCTGTCGACGTCGGCGGTGTCGAGGTCGATGACGAGCAGATCGCGCCCGTCGAGCCGGTCAGCGAGGGCGCCGGTGGTGATCGCGACCGTGGGGGCGGCGTCGCCGAGCACGAACTCCATCCGCGCGGCGGGGACGGCCGGGTCGATGGGCACGTAGGCGGCGCCGGTCTTGAGCACGGCCAGGATCGCCACGATCGCCCGTGCCGACCGCGGCATCAGCAGCGCGACCTGCCGGCCCGGTCCCACACCGTGTTCGGCCAGCAGGTGGGCCAGCCGGTTGGAGGCCTCGTCGAGTTCCCGGTAGGTCATCGAGCTGTCCTCGAAGGTCAGCGCGACGGCCTCCGGATTGCGTGCGGCCTGCGCGGCGAACCGGGCCGGGATGGCCTCGCCGCGCGGTGCGGGGCCGGCGATCGCGGCGCGGTTGCTCCACCGGTCCAACCGGTTCCGCTCGTCGGTGCTGAGCGGATCGATGCGGTGCACCGGCTCGTCGGGGTGGGCGGTGACGCCGGCGAGCAGCCGCCGGAACCGGTCGACGAGGGCCTGCACGTCGGCCTCGCCGAACACATCGGTGTCGTACTCGACCCGCAGGGTGAGCTCGTCGCCGGGGATGGCCTGCACGGCCAGCGGGTAGTGGTTGTACTCCCGGTGTTCGATGTCGGTGACCCGGATCCGGTCGTCGGTGAGGGCGGCGGGGTCCAGCGGGTAGTTCTCGTAGACGAACAGCGTG
>NZ_CALDGS010000175.1 GCF_937941905.1 uncultured Mycolicibacterium sp.
GGCACTTTCGCTTATCTACACGCCATCAAGGGCAACATTCCACGAAAAATCCGGGTTAGATAAGCGTTGTAATTCAACATATGCCCGATCGGTGAACGCGGGCAACGTGATTCGTATTACTGGGGTTCCGGTGCGATTATTATGCGAAATCAGTAGTAGCAATCGTCTGATTCAACGGAATCCGTAGATGCGTTATGCGCACAATGGAGTTCAACGAGTGCGGTCGTCATCGGCGACGTGCCCGATACAGCAAATGATCTTGAAAAACGGGCGAGACGCGACGAATGGCCGGTGTCGGGCATCACGGGATATTCGGGACCAAAGTCCCTTGCCGTGTTCCGGCACCGTGGACCCGGCGAACCCGCGAGCCGCGGTGGGGGTCGGCGGCCGGGCGGAGCGGGTCAGCGGATCCGCGGATCGAACGTGCCCCCGGCCGTGGCCAGGATCTGGCTGCGGTTCTCCAGGTGCAGGGCGGCCTCCAGGCTCGACGCCTCGAGGTTGGCCCACAGCACCTGCTTGGTCGACTCCACGCCGAACTTGGCGTACCCGCAGATCGTCTCGGCGATCTCCAGCGCGTCGTGCAGCAGGTGCTCGTCGGTGGACAGTCGGGAGACGATGCCGAGCCGCAGTGCCTCGGCCGCATCGACCACCCGGGCGGTGAGGATCAGGTCGAAGGCGGGACCCGCGCCGATGATGCGCGGCAGCGTGTAGCTCACCCCGATGTCGGCGCCGCCGATACCGAGCTTGATGAACTGTGTGCAGAACCGTGCAGACTCGGCCGCGATGCGGATGTCGCAGGCCAGCGCGAGCGCGAACCCGCCGCCGTAGGCCGGGCCGTTCACCGCTGCGATCACCGGCTGGCGCAGCCGTTGCAGCTTGACCGTCAGGTCGGCGATCTTCTCCTGCCAGCGCATCCCCGATCGCGGGAACTCCGTTCCCTCCCCGGCGCGTTCCGGGTTGGGGTCGGACAGGTCCAGCCCGGAGCAGAAGCCCCGGCCGGCGCCGGTGAGCACCACGACCCGGCAGTCGTTGTCCGCCCGCAGGTCGTCGAGCCGGTGGTGCAGCTGGTCGACGAGCTCGTAGGACAGCGCGTTGAGCTTGTCCGGGCGGTTGAGCGTCAGGACGGCGATCTCGGGTCGGGGACGGGCGAGTTCAACCGGCTCCATGCGGCATACCGTAGCCGGTCAGTTCACGAACTGGACGGTGATGGTGGCCGGTTCGCTGTCGAGCGGGACCGCGCCGTCGTAGTTGGCGACGTACTGCAGCGTCCAAGTGATCGGCACGTCCAGCCGGAGCGGTCCACCGTATGGGCTGCGCATTTCGAGGATGAGGTCGCCGCCTCCGTCGAGGTACGCCGTGACCTCGACGTTGATTGTGAATACGAAAATACCGAACCGTGTTGGGAGATCGATGCGGTTGTTGGCGGAGACCAACCGGGCGTGCAGGGCACCCTCCGGATCGGGGTCATTGGCCAGGACGTTCCCCAGGTTGACTTGAACGATGGGGCCCGTGCCGGAATATCCGAAGTAGTCGCTGATGCTGACCGTGAACTCGTCGGGAACTGCGACCGGTGGATCGGGCACCGCGATGACCTCGATCCAGACCTTGCCGACGGCGATGCCACCCCGCTCGTCGGAGACCCGGTAGGTGAACGAGTCGATGCCCGAGAACCCGGCGTTGGGGGTGTAGACGAACTCGCCGAGCGGGTCGATCACGATCGTGCCGTGGGCGGGCCCGGAGTCGAGCTCGACGGTGAGAGGATCGCCGTCTGGGTCGCCGAAGTGGAGTCGACCGCCGACCGGATGGTCCTCGAGTGTGGTGTACACCGCGTCATCGGCGAATGGCGGGTCGTTGACCGGCACGACGTCGATCCGCACCGTGCCGATGGCGATGCCACCCCGCCCGTCGGAGACCCGGTAGGTGAACGAGTCGATGCCCGAGAACCCGGCGTTGGGGGTGTAGACGAACTCGCCGAGCGGGTCGATCACGATCGTGCCGTGGGCGGGCCCGGAGTCGAGCTCGACGGTGAGAGGATCGCCGTCTGGGTCGACATCGTTGAGGAGCACATTGCCCGACACCGGCGTCCCCTCGAGGGTCGACGCCCAGTCGTCGTTCGCGATCGGCCAACCGTTGGCCCGCTCGACGTGCACCGTGACGGTGGCCTGCGCGGTGTGCCAGCCGAACAGGCTGAGCAGGCCGTGCAGGTGCAGCGGTGCGCCGGCGTCGGTGGCGTGGACGGTGAAGGTGTCGGTGCCGGTGAAGCCCGCATCCGGGGTGTAGATCACCGCGCCGTCCTCGCCGACGGTCACCGTGCCGTGCCGGGGGCCGCCGGGTTGGCCGCGCTCGGGCACCACGAACCGGATCGGGTCGCCGTCCCGATCGGTTGCGCCGACCGGCACGACCGCGCTCGTCCGGCCGGGCTCCAGCGTGAGGCTGAACTCCTGGTCGCCGATCACCGGCGGGGTGTTGAAGAACGCCCGGTTGATCTCGCGGCGCACCCAGGCCAGCACCGCCCACAGCAGCGGCGGCTGGGCCGGCGGGTCCGGGTAGGGGCCGATGAACGGCGTGAGCAGCATGCCGACCACACTGGCGACGGCGTCGACGAACGCCCGTGGCAGCACCAGCCCGACCGTTTCGAGCCGATCCCGGACGACCGGCCGCAGCTGCGTGCGGGCCGGCGGCTCCGCGGTTCCGACCGCGACCGCCTCCGGGGTGAGCTGGTCGGTGGTCCGGGACGAATCGACCGGTAACACGCGGGACGGCCGCTGCGCCGCCGGCCGCTGCACGACCTTCGTCGCCGAGCGGTCGAGGTGTCCGCGGTCGCGGACCGGCCCGAGGGACGGGTCGTCGTCGGTCTCGGCGATGTCGGACGGTGTTGGGATGTCCTCGATTTTCCCGGGTACCTCCCCGGGTGTTCCGTCCTCGAGCTCGTCGGTGGTGTCTCTGCCGGGCCCGTCGTCGGTGATGGCTTCGTCGACCGGGTCGAGGATCTCATCGATCGGCGGCAGGTCGTCGACGGCGTTATCGGCGTCCGCGCCGGTGGAGGAGTCGAGTCCCGGCTCGCCGTCGGACTCGTCGGTTCTGTTGCCGTCGAAGCGATCCGGTGACGAACCGGGCGCGACGCCGGTCTCGGCACTGTCGTCGCCGGCGGCGTTCGTGGACGCCACCGGGCCGGAGTCGGTGTCGTCGGCGTATGCCACACCGGGCACCGGGCCCGAGGGTCATGGCCGTACCGACCCCGAGCGCCGCGGCGAGCGCGCCGACACGACCGACGAACCGACTGGAAGTCATGGCGATCTTTCACCTCACAAGGGGTCGAGGGATGGGTGGGGCGGGTGGACACGAGCGATCACGTCACGGTGGTTCCCGTCAGTTGTGTTGTCGCCGAGGCGTTCCCGGGCTGGGCGGCGAACCGGAACGTGATCGTCACCTCGGCCGGATCGCTGCAGACGCGGCCGTCCTCGCGGTCCTCGTAGAGGCGGTAGGAGAAGGAATAGTCGGTGGTGAGACCGAAGACGGTGGGCGTTCTGAAGATGTAATAGTCGAGGTGGACAATCCCGGATTGGTCGACGTGTATACGCACCTGACCCGGGGGAAACCCGGGGTTCAACGCCATCAGATTGATCGTGATGTCTATGGGTTCAACTTGGTGCTCGGGCCGACATTGCGGTCGTTTTCCTTCACCTCGCCCAAATGGGCGTGTCCGGAGATGCCGCTCAACGGGAACACGAATTCGTAGTGGTCCGGTACCGCGACGGGCCGATCGGTGATGGGCGCGATGTCGATCCTGACGATGGCCGGCTTGCTGGTGTAGCCGTCGATGCTCACGGTGTAGGTGAACGTGTCGAGGCCGTAGTGGTGTTCGTCGGGGGTGTAGCGGTACAGGCCACCACCGAGGTGCCCGAGTCGGCCGAGCGTCGGCGGGTCCAGGATCTCGAACACCATGTCGTCGGCCGGATTGACCACCAGCGTGCTCAGATCGAGCGTGACCGACTGGTTCTCGCTCGTGCTGAAGGCCCCGTCACCGGCGGCGGGCGGCTCGGGGGTGGCCGTGACGTGCAGCGTGATCGTGGCCTCGTCGGCGTGAGCGGGGCCCGGGACGAACAGGCTGAGCAGGCCGTGCGCGTGCGGCGCCGCACCGGCGTCGGAGACCCGCACGGTGAAGCGGTCGGTGCCGGTGAAGCCCGGGTCCGGGGTGTAGGTGAAGGTGCCGTCCGGGTTGATGGTCACCGTGCCGTGCTGGGGCCCGCCGGGCTGCCCGCGCTCCGGCACGCTGTAGGTGATCCGATCACCGTCGGCGTCGAACGCGCCCAACGGGATCGGTCCGGAGTCGACCTGGCCGGGCTGCAGCACCAGGGTGATCTCGCGATTCTCGACCCGCGGCGGCGCGTTGAAGAAGGCGCGGTTGATCTCGCGGCGCACCCAGGCCAGTACCGCCCACAGCAGCGGCGGATCGGCCGGCGGGGGCGGCAGCGGTCCCAGGAACGGGGTCAGCACCATCGACACGACGCTCGCGACCGCCTCCACGAACAGGCGGGGCAGCCACAGCGCGACCTTCGCCGCCGACTCCGGCACCACGTCACGCCAGGTGGGCGCCGGCGCGGGCACCCCGGTCGGGGCCGGTGGCTCGACGGTGGGTTCCGGCGTGGGCGTCGGCTCGGCGGTGGGGTCGGGAGTGGCCGGTGGCTCGGCGACGGGTTCCGGGGTGGCGGGAGGCTCGCCACCCGGGTCGAGTCCCTTCACCGGGGCGGGCTCGACGGGTTCCGGTTCCGCCTCGTCGGTATCCCGCGGATCGAGCGGTGTCACCACGATGATCCCGGTCGCAGGCGGGATGTCACCGATCAGAGCGTCGTCCACCCCCTCGGTGAGTTCGTCGGCGATCTCGGCCGGCGTGGGGACGTCACTGCTCTCCTCGGCGCCGTCGGGGTCGTTCTCCGCCTCCGCGGGCGATTCGGCACCGGCGGGATGACCGCCCGGATCGGCGGACGCCCCGGTGCCCACACCGCTCTCGCCGCCGGGGTCCGATCCGGGGTCGGTCGAGTCCGAATCGGCGGCGGCGGTGGCGGCCGAGTGCTCGGTGTCCGTGGCGGCCCGGGCGAGCAGCGGGGACTGCCCGAGCGACAGTGCCACGCCCACCCCCAGCGCCACGGCGAGCGTCACCGTCAACCCCCACTGACAACGCTGGGCCTCGGATACGCGCGTCGAGTTACCTCGGCGACCCCCTCGTCGCCGATGAGCCAGGAATTTGCGTCATCGAAAGTGGTGGATGGTTGAAAACGTGACAAAACGCATACGGCGAGATCGGCTGCGCCACCGAAGAGTTCGTCGCGATGCAGATTCAGCGAAGCGGCCGGTGTGCGCTGCAACGCGCCCTGCGCGATACCAACGGCAGGCGCGTCAACGCTGGCAGTGTGGGCACCAGTACGTCACCCGTGCGCCCGTGGCGTCGCGCTCGATCCGGGTGTCACAGCGGCGGCAGGGGCGGCCGGCCCGGCCGTAAACCCACAGGTTCCGTCCCGGGCGGGTATCGCCGGTGGTGGTCCGCTCGGCCCGGAGTCGGTTGAGCCACAGCATCTCCCGGGCCCGGCGCACCAGGCGCAGTGGATCGCGGACCCGGCCCACCGGCGTGCTGGGCAGATGGCCGCTGAGGAAGCACAGTTCGTTGGCGTACACGTTGCCGATGCCGGCCAGCACCCGCTGATCGAGCAACGCCTCGGCCAGTCGGCGCTGCGGATCGGCGGCCAGGTTCGCGGCCGCCCGGTCCGGGTCCCAGTCGTCGCCGAGCAGATCCGGGCCGAGATGTGCCACTGCATCCAGATCGGTTGCCCTGGGCAGGATCTCGAGCAGGCCGAGATCGACTCCGGCGGCCCGGGTGTCCTCCGTTGCCAGCAGGATACGGACCTTGAACGCCGGCACACGGCGGAGCTGCCCACCGATGAGCCAGGCCCCGTCCATCTTCAGGTGCGAGTGGATGCTGGCATCGCCGACGCGGATGAACAGATGTTTGCCACGACTGAGCACCTCGTCGACGGTGCGGCCGGACAGATCCACCGTGGCGAACCGCGGCACCCGCACGTCGCAGCGCGTCAACGTCCTGCCGCCCAGGGCCTCGCGCAGCCGGGCGGCGGTGCGGTAGACGGTGTCCCCCTCAGGCACGCCGACTCACCTCAACCGCAGTCCCCGTGGCGTGGCGGCAAACCCGGTCTCGGTCAGGGCATTCAGCACCGCGGCACGCCGGCCGTCGGTGTCCGGCCCCAGCACCGGCGACCCGTCCACCTTCTCCACCAGCAGCCCCGGCAGCCGGCCGGCGGCGACCAGCCCGGCCAGGGCCTGCGCGGCGGCGGCATGGGCCGCCGGGTCGGTGCAGAAGCTCAGCAGCGACCGCCCGCCCCGCTCGACGAACCAGGCCAGCTCGCCGTCGACGAGCACCACCAGGGCCCCGGCCTTGCGGCCGGGCCGGTGCGCCACCTCGGTGTCGGGACCCCGCGCCGGCCAGGGCAGCGCCGCGCCGTACGGGTTTGCCGGGTCCGCGGCGGCGAGCACCACCGCCCGGTAGGCGGGACGGTGCGGATCCACCTCGTCGAGATAGCCGCGCAGCCGGTCCACGGTGGACGCGACCGCGAACTGCGCCCCGCCCAGCGACTCCACGAAGTAGCCGCGCTGGCAGCGCCCCGCCTCCTCGAACGCGGTGAGCACCTTGTACAGCGTGGCGAACCCGCCGGGCACCCCCTCGGCCGCCACCGCGCCCTTGGTCACCACCCCGTGCCGGTGCAGCAGCAGCTCGGCCAGGAAATGGCCGCGCACCGTGGCGTCCGGCTCGGGCGCGGGCAGCGCCGACCAGCGGCCGGCCACCGTCGGGTCGGTGCTGCGCACCTGGGCGTGCGCCACGCTGTACCGACCGAGCCGGGGCGGGCGGGCCCGCTGCCGGTGCGCCGGCGTGCTGCGCCGGCTCCCGGCCCGGCGGGTCCCGGTCAGCATCGCCCGCACCGGGGCGAAGGTGTCGCCGGTGACCCAGCCCGCCCAGACCAGCTCCCACAGCGCGGCCTTGACCGCCTCGCCGTCACCCGGAACGCCGGCGGCCAGCTGCCGGAAGAAGTAGGCCCCGCCGTGCCCGAGCAGGTCGAGGATCGCGCGGTGGGTGTCGGTGAACTCGAGCTCGGCCGGAGCGGCCAGGGTGAGTGGGGCGGTGTCGGCGGGGTGGAACGCCACCCAGCCGTCCCCGCCGCCGATCGCGCCGGTGCCCGACCAGACGATCTCGCCGGCGGCGAGCAGCTCGTCGAGCATTGCCGGCTGGTAGTCGCGCACCCGGCTCGGCAGCACCAGCGTCTCCACCGCCGAGGCCGGAACCGGGACGCCGGCCAGCTGTTCGAGCACGGCGGCCAGTCCGTCGACCCCGCTGGTCGCCTCGGCGCCGACGTGCTGCCAGGCCGGCAGGAACCGGGCGTAGGCGGCGGTGCCCACCGGCTCCACCTGGGCGCGCAGCGCGGCCAGCGAGCGGCGGCGCAGGATCTTGAGCACCTCGGCGTCGCACCACTGCTCGGTGCCGTCGGCGGTGTCGGTGAACTCGCCGCGCACCAGCCGGCCGTCCAGGGCCAGTCGGCCCAGCGCGTCGGCGGCCACCCGCAGCCCCAGGCCGAACCGGGCCGCGGCCTCGGCGGTGCTGAACGGCCCGCGGGTGCGGGCGAACCGGCCGAGCAACTCGGCCAGCGGGTCGGGCACCGACTCGGTGAACGCCAGCGGCACGCCGACCGGCACCGCCACCCCGACGGCGTCGCGCAGCAGCCCGATGTCCTCGATCGCGATCCACCAGTCCCGGCCCGCGTACGACACCGGCAGCACCCGTTTGGCGGTGCGCAGCCCGTCCAGCCATGCTCCGACCGGGGCGCCGGGCACGCTGCGCTCGGCGAGTTCGGCCTCGGTGAGCGGGCCGAGCAGCCGCAGCAGGTCGGCCGCGGCCTCGGCGTCGCGGGCCGCGCGTTCCTCGGTGAGGTGCTGCAACTGCCGGGCGGTGGCGGCCACCACCTGCGGGTCGAGCAGTTCCCGCAGTTCCACCCGGCCCAGCAGCTCGGCCAGCAGGGTGGGATCCAGCGACAGCGCGGCGGCGCGGCGTTCGGCCAGCGGGGTGTCGCCCTCGTAGATGAACGCCCCGACGTAGCCGAACAGCAGCGACGCCGCGAACGGCGACGGGGTGGCGGTCTCCACCTCGACCAGCCGCAGCCGGCGTTGCGCGATGCCGCGCATCAGCTCGGTCAGCGCGGGCACGTCGTAGACGTCCTGCAGACACTCCCGCACCGTCTCCAGGATGATCGGGAAATCGGGGTACTTGCGGGCCACGTCGAGCAGTTGGGCGGCGCGCTGACGCTGGTGCCACAGCGGGGAGCGCTTGCCCGGGTGGCGGCGCGGCAGCAGCAGCGCCCGCGCCGCGCACTCCCGGAACCGGGACGCGAAGAGCGCCGAGGACCCCACCTCGGCGGTGACGATCGGGTCGATCTCCTCGGCGTCGAACACGAACAGGTCCGCGAAATCGGGTGCGGCGCCGGACTCGGTGACGGTGTCGGGCAGCCGGACGACGATGCCGTCGTCGGACGCGGTGGGCTTCTCGTCGATGCCGTAGCGCTCGGCCAGCCGGCGGCCGACCGCCAGCGCCAGCGGGCCGTGCACCCGCAGCCCGTAGGGGGAGTGCAGGATCACCCGCCAGTCGCCGAGTTCGTCGCGGAACTTCTCCACCACCAGCGTGGTGTCCGACGGCACCGTCCCGGTGGCCTGCCGCTGTTCGTCGAGCAGCCGCCACAGGTTCTCCGTCGCGTTCGTGTCGAAACCGAGCTCGGCGCAACGCTTCTCGAACTCGGGGCGGTCCAGTGCGGCGAGCTCGCCGGTGAACGCGCCGATCGCCGCGCCGAGTTCGGCGGGCCGGCCCACCCCGTCGCCGCGCCAGAACGGCAGCCGCGCCGGCTCCCCGGGGGCGGGCACCACCAGCACCCGGTCGTGGGTGATCTCCACGATGCGCCAGCTCGTCGCGCCCAGCGAGATGACATCCCCGGGCCGTGACTCGTAGACCATCTCCTCGTCGAGTTCGCCGACCCGGGAGGGTTTTTCGTCGTCCGAGGCGAGATACACCGCGAACATGCCGCGGTCCGGGATCGCGCCGCCGGAGGTCACCGCCAGCCGCTGCGCCCCGGGCCGGGCGGTGAGCGTGCCGGTGTCGCGGTCGTAGACCAGCCGCGGCCGCAGCTCGGCGAACTCGGTCGACGGATACTTGCCGGACAACAGATCCAGGGTGGCCTCGAACGCGCTGCGCGGCAGGGTGGCGAACGGGGCGCTGCGCCGCACCGCCTCGAACCAGTGGTCGGCGTCCAGCGGTTCCAGCGCGCAGGCGGCCACCGTGTGCTGGGCCAGCACATCGAGCGGGTTGGCCGGCACCTGCATGGTCTCGATCCGGCCGGCCAGCATCCGCTGCACCGTCACCGCGCAGCCGATCAGGTCGGTGCGGTGTTTGGGGATCAGCACGCCCTGCGAGATCTCGCCGACCTGGTGGCCGGCACGGCCGATGCGCTGCAGCCCGCTGGCCACCGACGGCGGCGCCTCGACCTGGATCACCAGGTCGACCGCCCCCATGTCGATGCCGAGCTCGAGGCTGGAGGTGGCCACCACCGCCTTGAGCCGCCCGCTCTTGAGTTCCTCCTCGACCTGGGCACGCTGCTCCTTGCTCACCGAGCCGTGGTGGGCCCGGGCCAGCAGCGGCGGGGCACCGTAGGTCTGCCCGCTGCCCAGCAGGTGCGCCGGCGCCCCGCCGGGCACGTCCGGGTTGGGCTGGGCCTCCAGCTCCAGGCCCAGCCGCTCGGCGTGGATCTCGTTGATCCGGGCGGTGAGCCGCTCGGCGAGCCGGCGGGAGTTGGCGAACACGATCGACGAGTTGTGCGCCTCGATCAGGTCGACGATGCGCTGCTCCACGTCGGGCCAGATGGAGTTGTGCTCCAGGTCGGTCATGTCCGGCACCGGTACCTGCACCGCCAGCTCGAACGTCTTGGCCGCCGGTGGGGCGACGATGCGGGCCGGCCGCGCCCCGGACAGGAAGCGCGCCACCTCCTCGGGCGGGCGCACCGTGGCCGACAGCCCGATCCGCTGTGCCGGGCGGTGCAGCAGCATGTCCAGCCGCTCCAGCGACAGCGCCAGGTGCGCGCCGCGCTTGGTGGCCGCCACCGCGTGCACCTCGTCGACGATCACCGTGCGCACCTCGGCCAGCGTCTCGCGGGCGGCGGAGGTGAGCATGAGAAACAGCGACTCGGGTGTGGTGATCAGGATGTCGGGCGGCCGGCTGATCAGCTCCCGGCGCCGCGCCGGCGGGGTGTCGCCGGAGCGCACCCCGACGCTGATCGGCGGTACCGGCACGCCGCGCCGCTCGGCCACCCGGCCGATCCCGGTCAGCGGGGTGCGCAGATTGCGCTCGACGTCGACGGCCAGGGCCTTGAGCGGGGAGACGTAGAGCACCTGGGTGCCCGCGCCCGCGGGCCGGGGCGGTTCGGTGACCAGCCGGTCGATCGCCCACAGGAACGCCGCCAGCGTCTTGCCGGACCCGGTGGGCGCGATGACCAGCGTGTTGTCCCCGTCGGCGATGGCCTGCCAGGCCTGCGCCTGGGCCGGGGTGGGCTCGACGAAGGTGCCGGCGAACCACTCGCGCGTCAGCGGGCTGAAGCGGCGCAGCGGATCGTCGACGGTCACCCAGCCATGGTGCCAACACCGGGCGACATTCGGCGAACACCGGCGCTTGGACCCGCGTCGGCGGGGTATCCGCCCGACCATGAGCTTTCCCGCGCAGCAGCAGACTCCGCCCGGCCACCAGCACCTGATGGACCCCGTCCCGGACTGCGGTGAGAAGACCTACCGCGGCTCGGGGCGGCTGGTCGGCAAACGGGCGGTGATCACCGGCGGGGACAGTGGCATCGGTCGTGCGGTGGCGATCGCCTACGCCCGCGAGGGTGCCGACGTGCTGATCGCCTACCTCGACGAGCACGACGATGCGGCCGAGGTGGCCGGATACGTCGAGGCCGCCGGGCGGCGCTGCGTGCTGGTGCCCGGCGATCTGGCCGACCCCGCGCACTGCCGCCGGGTGGTGGAACGCGCGGTCGCCGAGTTCGGCGGGATCGACGTGCTGGTCGCCAACGCCGCCTACCAGATGACCCACGCCGGCCTCGAGGAGATCAGCGACGAGGAGTGGGACTACACCTTCCGGCTCAACGTCGGCCACTACTTCCACCTGGTCAAGGCCGCGCTGCCGCACCTGGGTCCGGGCGCGTCGATCATCGGCAGTTCGTCGGTGAACTCCGACATGCCCAACCCCACGCTGGCCCCCTACGCCGCCACCAAGGCGGCCATTGCCAACTTCTCGGCCAGCCTGGCGGAGTTACTGGGGGAAAAGGGGATTCGCGCCAACAGCGTGGCTCCGGGGCCGATCTGGACTCCGCTCATCCCGGCCACCATGCCGCCGGAGAAGGTGCGGCGGTTCGGCGAGAACACCCCGCTGGGGCGGGCCGGGCAGCCGGCCGAACTCGCCCCGGTCTACGTGCTGCTGGCCTCCGACGAGGCCGGCTACGTGACCGGGGCGCGGGTCGCGGTCACCGGCGGCCGCCCCATTCTCTGAGCCCCGCGCCGGCCCGCACCGGTCCGCCCGGCCCGCCCCGGCCCGCGAGTGTGCGGTTTCATCCGCAACACGCCGCGCGGGCGTACGAAATCGCACACTCGCATCACCGGGGCTGTGGATAACCGCCGCTGAGCGGGCGATCCTGTCGGCACCGGCCGCGAGCGTTGCGGCCATGGACGAGCTGTGCCGGCCCTTCCTGGCCACCGAGGCGCTCGACGCCCGGCTGTTGACCTCCCGCGAACTGCGTCGATTCTTCACCGCGGTGTATCCCGGCGTGTGGGTCCCCCGCGGGGTGGAACTCGCCCCTGGAGAACGTGCCCGCGCCGCCTGGCTGTGGTCGCGCCGGCGCGCGGTGGTCGCCGGGCTCTCGGCCGCGGCGCTGCACGGTGCGAAATGGCTCGAGCCGACGCTGCCCGCCGAGCTCGTCAGCGCCAATCGCCGGCCGCCCCCGGCGATCGTCGTGCACAGCGATGCGTTACGGCCCGGCGAGATCGAGCGCCGCGCGGGCATGCCGGTGACGACCCCGGCCCGGACGGCGTTCGATCTGGGCCGGCGGCTCGCCGTGCCGGCGGCGGTGCAACGGATCGACGCCCTGCTCAACGCGACCGGCATCGACGTCGGTGCGATCGATGCGGTGGCGCAGGCGCACCCGGGTGTGCGTGGGCTGCGCCGGCTGCGCGAGGTGCTGCAGCTCGTCGACGGCGGCGCCGAATCGCCGTACGAGTCGCGGACCCGGCTGCTGCTGGTTCGGCACGGGTTCCCGGTGCCCGAGACGCAGGTCAGGGTGTACGACGAGCACGGGCGCGTCGTCGCGCGGATCGATCTGGGCTGGCCGGAGTACCGGGTGGGGGTGGATTTCGACGGGGCGCACCACTGGACCGATCCGCGGCAGCGCAGCGCCGATGCCGAACGCTACTGGCTGTTGCCCCGGCTCGGCTGGACCGACATCCGGTTGACCGCGGGCATGCTGCACAACCACCCGCGGACGTTCCTGCGGCGGGTGGGCGAGGCGCTGACGGCGCGGGGCTGCCCGCAGACCTGGCGAGTGTGAACACCCGTACGCCCGGGCGGCGTGTCGCGGACGAAACCGCACACTCGGCAGCGGAAGGGGAGGCGGTCAGCCGAAGTGCACGCCCTGTGCCAGCGGCAGGTCGGTGGAGTAGTTGATGGTGTTGGTGGCCCGGCGCATGTAGGCCTTCCAGGCGTCCGAGCCGGATTCCCGGCCGCCGCCGGTGGCCTTCTCCCCGCCGAACGCCCCGCCGATCTCCGCCCCCGAGGTGCCGATGTTGACGTTGACGATGCCGCAGTCCGACCCGTCGGCGGCCATGAACCGCTCCGCCTCGCGCATGTTCAGAGTGAAGATCGACGACGAAAGCCCTTGCGGCACCGCGTTGTTCATGGCGATCGCCTCGTCGAGATCGGTGTAGGTCACCACGTAGAGGACCGGCGCGAAGGTCTCGGTGTGCATCAGCGTGGTCTGCGCCGGCATCCGCACCAGGGCGGGGGAGACGTAGTACGCGCTGTCCACGCCGAGATCCTGGCGCCGGCCGCCGAACACCTCGCCCCCGTCGGCGCACGCCTGCTCGAGCGCGGAAACCATGGCCCGGTAGCCGTTCTCGTGGATCAGCGGACCCACCAGGGTGCCCTCGGCGAACGGGTCGCCGACCGGCAGCTGCCGGTAGGCGTCGACGATCCGCGCCGAGACCTCGTCGGCGATCGAGTGGTGCACGATCAACCGGCGCAGCGTGGTGCAGCGCTGCCCGGCGGTGCCCGCCGCGGCGAACACGATCGCCCGGATCGCCAGGTCCAGGTCCGCCGACGGGGTGACCACCGCGGCGTTGTTGCCGCCGAGTTCCAGCAGTACCCGGCCGAACCGCCGGGCCACCCGCGGCCCGACGGCGGCCCCCATCGCCACCGAACCGGTGGCCGAGACCAGGGCCACCCGTGGGTCGTCGACCAGCCGCTCGCCGAGCCGCCGGTCCCCGAGTACCACCCGGCTCACCTCCGGCGGGGCGCCCACGTCGGCGGCGGCCCGCTCCAGCAGTGCCTGGCAGGCCAGCGCGGTCAGCGGCGTGAGTTCCGAAGGCTTCCACACCAGGGTGTCGCCGCACACCAGCGCGACCGCGGCGTTCCACGCCCACACCGCGACCGGGAAGTTGAACGCGGTGATGACGCCGACCACGCCGAGCGGGTGCCAGGTCTCCATCAGCCGGTGCCCGGGCCGCTCGGAGGCGATGGTCAGCCCGTAGAGCTGCCGTGACAACCCGACGGCGAAGTCGCAGATGTCGATCATCTCCTGCACCTCGCCGAGCGCCTCGCTGGTGATCTTGCCCGCCTCCAGCGTCACCAGCGTGGCCAGATCCTGCCGGTGCGCCACCAGCAGTTCGCCCAGCCGGGCGACGAGCCGGCCGCGTACCGGCGCCGGGGTGCTGCGCCAGGTCGAGAACGCCTGCGCGGCAGCGGCGATCGCGGTGTCGAGGTCGTCGGCGGAGTGCTCGCGCAGCGGGAACAGCTCGGCACCGGTGATCGGGGTGCGGGCGGCGATCCCGCCGCCTGGGGCCTGCGGTTCGGTGCGCACGCCGAGCCGGTGCAGGGCCTCGCGGGCGCGGGTGCGCAGCGCTTCGGTGGAGGGCAGGGGGGTCATGTCGTCACCTTCCGCTGTCGTCGGGTGGGTTCGATACAGTGCGGCCATGGGGGAATCCGAGGAGCACGCGCACCCGCCCGTGCCGTTGGACGAGATCGACCGGATCCTGGCCCGCGAACTGGTGGCCGACGGCCGCGCCACGCTGGCGCACCTGGCGGCCCGTGCCGGACTGTCCGTCTCGGCGGTGCAGTCGCGGGTGCGCCGGCTCGAGGCGCGCGGTGTCATCACCGGTTACCACGCCCATGTCGACCCGGAGGCGGTCGGACAGCAGTTGTCGGCGTTCGTGGCGATCACCCCGCTCGATCCCTCGCAACCCGATGATGCCCCGGCCCGGCTGGCGCACATCCCGGAAATCGAGTCCTGTCATTCGGTGGCCGGCGAGGAGAGCTACGTGCTGCTGGTGCGGGTGGCCTCGGCGCGGGCGCTCGAGGACCTGCTGCAGCAGATCCGCACGGCGGCCAACGTCCGGACCCGCAGCACCGTCATCCTGCAGACGTTCTTCGAGCGACGCCAGCACGTGCCGTAGGAAATTATCCGGCATGTGCCAATTCTGACAGTAAATTCTGCGATAGCATGGCGGTATGGCCGATGTTCCGTCCCGTCATGCGCTGACGCCGGAGGACGTCCACCCGGTGCTGGCGCGCAGCGTGCTCACCGACGGGTTCGACCTCGTGCTGGACCTGGAGTGCTCCCGCGGGTCGCAGCTGGTCGACGCCCGCACCGGGGCCCGCTATCTGGACATGTTCACGTTCTTCGCGTCCTCACCACTGGGCATGAACCACCCCGCGCTGGCCGACGACCCGGCCTTCCGTGACGAGCTGATCGCGGCCGCGCTCAACAAGCCGAGCAACTCCGACGTCTACACGGTGCCGATGGCCCGGTTCGTCGACACCTTCGTGCGGGTGCTCGGCGACCCGGCCCTGCCGCACCTGTTCTTCATCGACGGCGGCGCGCTCGCGGTGGAGAACGCCCTGAAGGTTGCCTTCGACTGGAAGAGCCGGTACAACCAGGCGCGCGGCCTCGACCCCCGGCTGGGCACCAAGGTGCTGCACCTGCGCGGCGCCTTCCACGGCCGCAGCGGGTACACGCTGTCGCTGACCAACACCGACCCGGTCAAGGTCGCGCGGTTCCCGAAGTTCGACTGGCCGCGCATCGACGCGCCCTACCTGCGGCCCGGGCTGGACGCCGACGACATGGACGCCCTGGAGGCCGAGTCGCTGCGGCAGGCCCGTGCGGCGTTCGAGGCCCACCCGCACGACATCGCCTGCTTCATCGCCGAGCCCATCCAGGGCGAGGGTGGGGACCGGCACTTCCGGCCCTCGTTCTTCACCGCGATGCGGCGGCTGTGCGACGAGTTCGACGCGCTGTTCGTCGTCGACGAGGTACAGACCGGCTGCGGGTCCACCGGCACGCCGTGGGCCTACCAGCAGCTCGGGATCCAGCCCGACGTCGTCGCGTTCGGCAAGAAGACCCAGGTCTGCGGGGTGATGGCGGGTCGGCGCGTCGACGAGGTCGCCGACAACGTGTTCACCGTCAGCTCCCGGATCAACTCCACCTGGGGCGGCAACCTCGCCGACATGGTGCGCGCCCGCCGGATTCTCGAGGTGATCGAGGCCGACGGCCTGATCCCGCGAGCCCGCCGCCTCGGCCGGCATCTGCTCGACCGGCTGCACGACCTGGCCGCGGAGTTCGACGGCCTGGTCTGCGATGTGCGCGGCCGCGGGCTGATCTGCGCGTTCAGCCTGCCCACCCCGGCCCAGCGCGACGCCCTGCTGCAGGCGCTGTGGCGGCGCCGGGTCATCCTGCTGCCCACCGGCGTCGACGGGGTGCGGTTCCGGCCGGCCCTGACCGTCACCGAGGCCGAGCTCGATGCGGCGGTGGCGGCGACGCGCGCGGCGCTTGTCGAGCTTCGTCACGCATCAGCCGCCTGATCGTCGAACGCAGCCGGGGCAGCTCGTCGCGGCCGACCAGCACGCAGCCGTGCTGCTCGGCCAGCGTGCGGGCGGCCGCGGTGAACTCGTGATTGGTCACCACCATCGTGCGAGTACAGTCGTGCACCGGCGCCCCGGCGACCACCTCCTGCACCGCGTCCGGCCCCACCGGGCGGGACCGGCGCTTGCACTGGACGGCCAACCGGTTCGGCCGGTGGCCGACGATCAGGTCGACCCCGAAGTCACCGCTGACCGATGTCATGATCACCGGCACCCCGCACGAGCGCGCGACCCGGGCCACGTAGTCCTCGAATTCCGTCCCGGACATTTCGGCCCAGCGGTCCAGCTCGGCCGGGCGCGGGGTGAACCCGCCGCGCACCACCCCGGCGACGAACCGCGGCAGCACCACGAGCGTGGGCGGGACCAGCACCGCGGCCACCAGTATCCACGGCCAGGCCAACCCGGCCAGCCCGGCACCGATCCCGACGGCGACGGCGGCCAGCAGGTAGAGCCGGAACAGCAGCGCGGCGCGCGACATGTCCGCATGGTATGACCGGGGTCCGACGGCGACGGGTTTACCGCAGGTCGTGACGGGGAACGCCGAGCTAATGCCGGAAAACGCACACGATCCCGTGGACCACGCCCGCACCACCCGCCCGCACGCCGGGGAAGCGCTCAAGGACACCGCGAACATGCCCGCGCTCGTCGTCGGCGGCCTGGCCCTGGTGGCCTTCGTCGGCGGCCTGGCCGGGTTCGCCACCGGCAACGCCGGCCTCGGCGTGCTGCTCGTCGTCATCGCCGCGGTCGGCTTCGCCGTCGCCGGCACCTGGCTCATGGTCGAGCACCGCCGCGTCAAACACCTCGAGGACCGCTGGTACGCCGAACATCCCGAGGCCACACCGCGCGGCCCCGCCGACCGCAGCAGCTGACCGCGGCACCGCACGGCGAAGGGCCCGGTCACCGGGTGACCGGGCCCCGTTCGCTGCTGTGCCTACTGGTGGGCCTGCTGGCGCTTCTCGGCCGCAGCGGCACCGGCGCGGGCCGATTCGGCCTCGGCCTCCTTCTTCGCGGCATCCCGCTGGGCATCGGCCTTGTCCTGCTGCGCCTTGCCCTCGTCGACCAGGTCGTCGCGGCCGGTCACCGTGCCGACGGCCTGCTTGGCCTTGCCCTTCACGTCCTCGACGACACCCTTGATGCCTTCCTGGGGACCACTGTTCTTCTCGGTCATGCTCTGCCTTCCGGTTGACGTCGGTTGCTTGCGCCCGGCAGGGTGCCCGGAAACCCGGACGCTAAACCCCGGCGCCGCGACGGCGCGGTGGATCGGCATCGAGTCCGTTGCCGCGCAACGAAAGTCGGTTGGGCCCGACATCCCGGTTTAGCTGCCGCCGGGGTGGGTACGCGGCCGGGGTGGACACGTCGGACCCGTTGCGGATCGCGGTGGTCTCGGTGCCCGGCGCCGGGCCCACCGACCGGTCCCGCGGCGCCCACGTCGCCGAGCTGGTGGCGGCGCTGGCCCGGCGCGGCCACACCGTCACGACCCACCCCGCACCCGCCCCGGACCGGCCCGATGCCGACCCGCTGGAGGCCATCGGCGTGCTGGCCCGCACCCTCGACGCCGAATGGCGCCGGCAGCGTCCGGACGTCGTGCACGCGCACGGCTGGGCGGCCGGGGTGGCCGCGCAACTTGCCGCGACCGCGCTCGACCTGCCCACCGTGCTCACCCTGCACGCCCCGGCCCCGCCCGAGCGGGCCGATCCGAGCCAACGGGCGCGGCTGGAGAGCAAGCTCGCCCGCACCGCGCGCTGGATCGCCGCCACCTGCACCGACGAGATCGGTGAACTCATCCGCCTGGGCCGGCCCCGCACCGGCACCTCGGTGCTGCCCGGTGGCGTGAACCTCGAGCGGTTCACCCCGGACGGGCCGCGCGACCCGCGCACCGCGCCGCACCGCATCGTCGGTGTCGGGCCGGCGGTGCCCGACTCCGGGTTCGATCTGCTGGTGCGGGCGCTGCCGGCGGTCCCGCACACCGAGCTGGTGCTGGCCACCGGTCCGGCCGACGGCCCGTACCCACAGCGGCTGCGCCGGATCGCCGCCGAGGTCGGGGTGGCCGACCGGCTCCGGTTCACCGACCCGGACCCGACGCCGGCGTTGCTGCGGTCCGCCGATGTCGTGGCCTGCACCCCGCACTACGACCCGCACGGCCGAACCGCACTGGCGGCGATGGCCTGCGCGGTGCCGGTGGCGGCGACCGCGGTCGGGGCGCTGCGCGACACGGTGGTTCACGACGTCACGGGAAAGCTGGTCGAGCACCATCATCCGGCCGAGGTCGCCGTGGCGCTCAACCAACTGGTGCGCGACGAGTTCGGCCGCCGGTGTCTGGGCGCGGCGGGCCGGGACCGGGCCAGCGCCCGGTACGGGTGGAACCGCATCGCCGCCGACGCCGAGCGCATCTATCTGGACGTGGCCGGTGTCAGGTGCCCTTGACGTTGAGCACCTGTCGCAGGCTCGTCACCACCTCGACCAGTTCCGCCGAATCGGCGATCACCGTGTCGATCGATTTGTAGGCGTCCGGGATCTCGTCCACCCAGGCCTCGCCGTGGCGGTACTCGATCCCGGTCATCCGCGCGGCGAGGTCCCGTGCCGTGAACTGCCGACGGGCCTGGGTGCGCGACAGTCGCCGGCCCGCGCCGTGGGGCGCGCTGCACAGGCTGTCCGGGTTGCCCTTGCCCCGCACGATGTAGGAGCGGCTGCCCATCGATCCGGGGATGATGCCCATCACCCCGGTGTGGGCGGCGATCGCGCCCTTGCGGGTCAGCCAGACCCGCCGGCCGGCGTGTTGCTCGGGCACCGTGTAGTTGTGGTGGGTGTTGATCCGTTGGGTCTCGACGTCGTCCGGGTCCACCCGCAGCCACCGGGCGAACACCAGCCGGAACCGGTCGAGCATCTCCTCCCGGTTGGCCAGCGCGAACTGCTGGGCCCAGTCGAGTTCAGTGATGTAGCAGTCGAATTCCGGTGTTCCCTCGGTCAGGTAGGCGAGATCCGGGTGCGGCAGTGCCACCTGGCGCCGGGCGCACTGCCGCTTGGCCGTCTCGATGTGCCGGCGAGCGATCCGGTTGCCGACGCCGCGCGACCCGGAATGCAGGAACAGCCAGACGTTCTCGTCGTCGTCGACGCACAACTCGATGAAGTGGTTGCCGCCGCCCAGGGAACCCAGTTGCTCCCTCCACTTCGGCGAGTGCGACAGATCGACCCCGGTCTCGGCGGCGAGTTGCTCCAACCGGGCCAGTCGTTCGGCGGTGAACGGGAACCGCTGCAGCGTGCGGTTGTAGTTGCCGGGACTGAGCGGGATGGCCGATTCGATCGCGACCCGCAGCCGGACCAGGTCGCGTCCGGCGATGTCGCTGCGGCGAAAGCGGGTACGGGCGGCGATCATGCCGCAGCCGATGTCGACGCCCACCGCGGCCGGCATCACCGCGCCCACGGTCGGGATCACCGTGCCGACCGCTGCGCCGAGACCGACGTGCGCATCCGGCATCAGGGCGACATGCGGATGCACGAACGGCATCGCCGCGGTCATTCGGGCCTGCTCGAGGGTGTCCGGGGAGATCTCGCTGGCGAAGTTGACGACCGGGTGGCCGGTCTCCGTTCGCATCGCTCCTCCGTCGGATTCCGAATTGAATTCGTTTTTATTTTAGCAGCGGCGTGGAATAAAAAAATCGGCCACCGTCGGAGGTCCACCCCTCGGATCCGGTCTCCGACCATGGCCGAATTTGCCCTCCAGCCTATCCGGTCCGCCATTTCGCCGCGTCCTCCGAACGGAGGAAACCCGAGGTAACGGCGTGGTTCCGAGTGGGTTTCCGGGGTGATTCCGGACGTGGTCCGAACGTGTCGATCCGCAGTTGTCGGCGTCGTACGAATGGCGTATTCATACCTTTCGCGGACGAATTCCGGGGCGCTGAACGCCTGTTTTCTGCGGTGTCGGGGTCGCTGCTGCCGGACCCGTTGCGCCGCTACAGATCCTGCAGGCTCAGTATGCCGTCCTCGATGGCCCGGGCCAGCAGGGCCGACTTGGTGGGCGCGGGCCGGCCGACACTGGCGTACTTTGCGCGCGCCCGCTGCAGGTGGGTGCGCACCGTGGTGGGCGAGATGTAGAGGCGTTGTCCCACGGCGTCCTTGCTCTCGGTCTGGAACCAGGCGATCAGCACCTCCTTCTCGCGCTCGGAGAGCCTGATCCGGCCCAGCATGGCGTCGTTGTGCAGTGCCCGGGCCATCCGCGGACCCACGTGCGGAGTCGAGGTGCCCGCGGTCCGGATGGCCTCCATCAGGTGGTTGCGCCCCTCGGACTTGAGCAGGTAGCTGATCGCGCCCTGGTCGAGGCAGCTCAGGATCACCTCGTCGGCGGCCAAGTCGGAGAACACCACCACCTTCTGGCCCCGCTCGCACAGCGCGCGCAGGGCCCGCAGATCGGGCCGGCCGTCGACCTGCACGTCCAGCACGACGACGTCGACGCCGTCGGGGGTGTCGGGATGGGCGGTCAGGAACTCGTCCGGGCGCAGGAACGCGCTGACGAGTTCGACCGGGGGATCGGCGGGGTCGCACCACGCGGCCACCCCGGCGTGCACGACATCGTGGCCGTCGATGACCGCCACCGTTGTGGCCGGCGCCGGTGCCGACCCCGCAGCGATGTCGTACATGTCCCCGCCCCGTGCGAGCCGCGTGGCGACAACGCCGCAACCCACATCGTCTGTCCCTGTCGCAGACACGATTCCGATGGCACAATAGCCGGAACACGCCGATTTCGGCTGTCATCCGTTGGGGGTAGGACCTCGTCCGGGGTGGTGCCGGTTCCGCCGCCCCGGCACCGACGGGGCGCACGGCGCCCGGGACATCCGCCGCGGTTCCCAATCCCGAGCCCGCGCTGCGCAGGCGGCGCCGACGATCTGGCGCGGTTGAGGCACGCGGCCACCGCGCGTCAGAGCTCCCGGGCCACCTTCCGGATCAGCCGGGCGGTGGCGGCCTCGACGATCGCCTGCCGCTCGGCGCGCTCCCGTACCCGCCGGCTGCGGCGGAGCCCGGCCGCGACGGTCAGCCCGTGGCGGAAGCCGGTCGCCACCCGCGGGTCGATGTGCGCCGTGCAGTCGGGCCGGTGCAGTTCGGCGGCGACCGTCCGGTACACCGACGCCTCGACCGCGGCCGCCTGTGCCGGGGCGGCCGTGTCGAACTCCGCGAAGGCGACCGCGGCGGCCACGGTGGCATGCCAGCTGAACAGATCGGCGACGCGGTGGTCGTCGCCGACGAGTTCCCGCAACCGGGCGTTCACGTCGGCCGGGTCGGCGGCCACCCAGTCGTCGTCCGAGCCGTTGTCGTTGCGGTAGACCAGGAACCGGTCGTCGCGATCGGGCCGGCGCAGCAGCGCCCGCACCGCCCGGCCCACCAGCGGCTCGTCGACGGTCAGCCGCAACCGGCCCCCCTGGGGCGGGCGGTGGTCGATCTCCACGCCGGTGCGCTGCAGCGCCACCTCGTCGCAGCGAAGCGCGGTGATCCCGAACGCCTCGTCGTCGCCCGGGTAGCACCCGGTGTCGAGCAGATACAGGGCCACCCCCAGCACCCGGTCCCGGGTCAGGCCGCGCCCGCGCAGGTCGGCGGCGATGCGCCGGCGCATCTCGGGCAGCGCGGCCGACATCTGCAGTACGCGGTCGAACGCCTCCTCGCGACGGTCCTCGCGCCACTGCGGGTGGTAGAGGTACTGGCGCCGTCCGCCCGGGTCGGTGCCGACGGCCTGGATGTGGCCGTCGGGGTAGGGGCAGATCCAGACCTTGCGCCAGGACGACGGGATGCCCAGTCGTTCGATGCGCTGCAGCCCCACCGGATCGGTGAGCGGTGTGCCGTCGACATCGAGGAACAGGAACTGCCGGCCGCGCCGGACACGACGCCAGCCGGGCCCGTTGACCTCGCTGTACCGCAGGTTCACGGGTCGATCGTTCACGGCCTACTCCGGACGGGATTTCGGACCCGACGTTTGGCCGGTACCCGGCCCCGGGTATGGGACCGGCACCATGATGAACGCTCGACCGACCCCTCGACGGGTCCGTGACATTCCCCGGGAAGGCGTTCCCCGCGAACTTCCCGACGCATCGCAATCACTGCATCATCGGCGCCAGGATGACGAACGTCACCGCATAGACGGCCACGATCGCCAGCACCAGCGCCGCCACGACCAGCCCGGCCACCATCAGGACCCGGCGCCACGTGCCGTGGGCCTCGCGCCCCGGACCGCGCCCCGGACCGCGTTGCGATGCGGTGTGTTCCATGCCGTGGGGTTACCCGGCAACGCCGATCGCCACACGTCGCGCGACGGCAGGTCGCCGGGGCGCCGCGACCGTGGGTAGGCGGGGTTCGAGCTGGGGTAATCTGCCCCAGAACCGGTCGGGAGGTCATATGGCCGCACAAGCTGCTGGTGGGCAGGCCGAAGGTGGGTCGAACAACGGCGCACGGTCGGTCGAGTTCCGCGTCGCCGCGGAACTGGAGAATCTCGCGCTGCTGCGGACGCTGGTCGCCGCCGTGGGTGCGTACGAGGATCTGGACTTCGACACCGTGTCGGACCTGCGGCTGGCCGTCGACGAGGCGTGCACCCGACTGATCCGATCCGCGGTGCCCGATTCGACGCTGCTGGTCGCGGTGCATCCGGGACCGGACGCCGTCGTTGTGGAGGCGTCGACCACGGTCTCGACCACCGACATCCTCGCCCCGGGCAGCTTCAGCTGGCATGTGCTCAGCTCGCTGACCGACGACGTCCGAACCTTCACCGACGGGCAGGTGACGGAGGGGGGACAGGTGTGCGGAATCGCCCTGACCACGAGGCGAGTGAGTTCGACGCGGTGACCCCTCCGTCGAGGCAGGGCTCGTCGCGGTCGAACTCCGAGTACGCGGACGTGGCGGACATGTTCCGCGAACTGCGCGCGCTCCCGGAGGGCTCGGCGGAGTTCCAGCGGCAGCGCGACCGGATCGTGGAGCGCTGCCTGCCACTGGCCGACCACATCGCCCGCCGGTTCGACGGCCGCGGCGAGCCGCGTGACGACCTGGTGCAGGTCGCCCGGGTGGGCCTGGTCAACGCCGTGATCCGGTTCGACGTCGAGACCGGCTCGGACTTCGTGTCGTTCGCCGTGCCGACGATCATGGGCGAGGTCCGCCGCCACTTCCGGGACAACAGCTGGTCGGTCAAGGTGCCGCGGCGGCTCAAGGAGCTGCACCTGCGGCTCGGGGCGGCCACCGCCGAGCTCTCCCAGCGGCTGGGCCGCGCGCCCACCGCCTCCGAGCTGGCCGCGGAACTGGAGATGGACCGCGACGAGGTGATCGAGGGCCTGGTGGCCGGCAGCTCGTACAACACGCTGTCCATCGACAGCGGGGGCAGTGCCGGCAACGAGGACGCCCCGGCCATCGCCGATACCCTCGGCGACCTCGACGCCGGCCTGGACCAGATCGAGAACCGCGAAGCGCTGCGGCCGCTGCTGGCCGCGCTGCCCGAACGCGAACGCACGGTCCTGGTGCTGCGGTTCTTCGAGTCGCTGACGCAGACCCAGATCGCCGAGCGGGTGGGAATCTCGCAGATGCATGTCTCCCGATTGCTCGCCAAGTCGTTAGCGCGGTTGCGCGACGAGTTGCAGTAGCGGCCGGTCCCGCAACGCGGCCGCCACGCTGTCACGGACGGGCAGGTCGGTACCGGGTTCGCACAGCCGCAGCAGGCGGTCCACGGTCGGGCCGGCGACGACGGCCCAGGGGATGTGCCGGTCGGCGCACCGCCCGCCGACCGCGTGCAACGCGGAGAGGGCGACGGTGCCGGCGAAGCCGACATCGGACAGATCCAGGATCAGCCGGTCGGCGCCGTCGCCGTGGGCGACGGCGTAGTCGCGGAATGCCGAGCAGTTCGCGGCGTCGAGCTCCCCGTCGACGGTGACCACGGCGGTCGCGGGCGGCACCCAGTGGGTGCGGAACCGCGCGGTGCGGCATCGGACGACATCACCGTGCCCGGGCGGGGTGGTACTGGGCGACATGGTGACTCCATCGGTCGATACGGAATTCGTACTCTGGCGTTACATCGAGGAGGCGGGCCCGGAGGACGAAGCCGTCGCTGCGGAGCGGCGCGGACGGCGCGGCCCCGAGGTCGATGACGAATCTGTCGGCTGTGCTCTCAACCTGATCCAGACCCTACGCCGCCCCGCGGCGCATCACAATCGGTGTCTGAAATACGCAGTGAATTCCAGGAATTCATGTCACAGCGGGGTCGGGGCACGGTCGTCGCGGGCGGGCGGGCCGGCCTGCGGCGTTCGCGGCGGCGGCGCGTCGCCACCCCCGGTCCGGGTCGGGCCGGCCCGTGTCCGGCCGTGGCCGCGGTGGGGCGGCGGGGGGCGGTCGACACGCCCGGCGTCGGCGGGCACGACGAAATCCGTACCACCGTCGCTCGCCGATGCCCGGCACACTGGAGGGCATGACCGCCACCGATCGGTCGCCCGCGGTGGGCATCCTGCTCGCGGCGGGCGCGGGCACCCGCTACGGCATGCCGAAAGTGCTTGCCGCCAACGGTGAGTGGCTGACAGCCGGGGTGGACGCGCTGCACCGGGGCGGCTGCGACGAGGTGCTGGTGGTGCTCGGTGCTGCGGTGGTGGCGGTGCCTGCTCCGGCGCGGGCGGTGGTCGCCACGGACTGGGCCGACGGGATGTCGGCCTCGCTGCGCGCCGGGATCGGGGCCGCCGGCGCGGCGGCCGGATACGCGGTGCTCCACACCGTCGACACCCCCGACATCGGCGCCGACGTGGTCGCCCGGGTGCTCGCGGCCGCACGGTCGGCGAGCAGCGGGCTGGCCAGGGCGGTGTTCGCCGGCCGGCCCGGTCATCCGGTGGTGATCGCCCGGCGTCACTGGCCGGCGCTGCTGGCGGAGCTGCGCGGCGACGAGGGTGCCCGGCGCTTCCTGCGCGCCCGCGCCGACCTCGTCACGGTGGAGTGCGCCGACCTGGCGTCCGGCCGCGACATCGACCACCCGGCGGGCGTCAGCCCGTCACGGTGAGCCCCAGCGCACCGGCGGCGAAACGACGAACCGAGGCGGTGGCGACGGCCACCGCCTCGGCATGTCCGGACCGGGCACGGGCGGTCACCGCGGCCGCGACCGGATCGAGGATCGCCTCGGCGACCAGCTCACCGGTCGTCGGCTCGCACACCGCCCACGTGTACCGGGTGCCCGACGCCCAGCCCGCGGCGCACTCGGCGAGGTGGCGGTCCGGATCGGACTCGCCGAGGTCGAGCAGCGCGGGCCGGTCGTCGATGCGGTCGTCGGACCGCAGCCCCCGCAGGTAGTAGGTACCCGCGTTGATCTCGACGGGATCCACCTCTGCCTCGCGGGGGCCGGGTCCGGTTCGGGCTACTTGATCTCGCAGATGACGGTACCCTGGGTGATGGCGGCCCCCGCCTCCACCGACAGGCCGGTGATCGTGCCGTCCTTGTGCGCGGTCACCGGGTTCTCCATCTTCATCGCCTCGAGCACCACGACCAGGTCGCCGGCGGAGACCTGCTGGCCCTCCTCGACGGCCACCTTCACCACGGTGCCCTGCATCGGGGCGGTCACCGAGTCACCGGAGACGGCCGCACCGGCGTGCGCCCCGCGCTTGCGCGGCTTCGGCTTGCGCCGGATCGCGCCGGGGACCCCGCCGCCGGCGCCGCCGCCGATCGCCAGGTCGCCCGGCAGCGAGACCTCGACCCGGCGGCCGCCGACCTCGACGACCACCTTCTGCCGGGGTGCGGTTTCCTCCTCCTCGGCGGCCTCACCGCCGGTGAACGGCTCGACGGTGTTGTTCCACTCGGTCTCGATCCACCGGGTGTGCACGTCGAACCTGGTGCCGTCGCCGATGAAGGCCGGGTCGTCGACGATCGCGCGGTGGAACGGGATGACCGTGGCCAGGCCCTCCACCTCGAACTCGGCCAGCGCGCGGCGGGCGCGGGCCAGGGCCTGATCGCGGTCGGCGCCGGTGACGATCAGCTTGGCCAGCATCGAGTCGAACTGGCCGCCGATCACCGAGCCGGCCTCCACGCCCGAGTCCAGGCGCACGCCCGGGCCGGTCGGCGCCACGAACTTGGTGATCGGGCCCGGTGCCGGCAGGAAGCCCCGGCCGGCGTCCTCGCCGTTGATGCGGAACTCGATCGAGTGGCCGCGCGGCGTCGGGTCCTCGGTGATGTCGAGCTTGTGGCCCTCGGCGATGCGGAACTGCTGCAGCACCAGGTCGATGCCGGTGGTCTCCTCGGTGACCGGGTGCTCCACCTGCAGCCGGGTGTTGACCTCGAGGAAGCTGATCAGGCCGTCCTGGCCGACCAGGTACTCCACCGTGCCGGCGCCGTAGTAGCCGGCCTCCTTGCAGATCCGCTTGGCCGACTCGTGGATCTCCTTGCGCTGCGCGTCGGTGAGGAACGGTGCCGGCGCCTCCTCGACCAGCTTCTGGTAGCGGCGCTGCAGCGAGCAGTCGCGGGTGCCGACGACGATGACATTGCCGTGCTTGTCGGCCAGCACCTGCGCCTCGACGTGGCGCGGCTTGTCCAGGTAGCGCTCCACGAAGCACTCGCCGCGGCCGAACGCCGCGGTGGCCTCGCGCACCGCCGACTCGTAGAGCTCGGGGATCTCCTCCATGGTGCGCGCGACCTTCATGCCGCGCCCGCCGCCGCCGAAGGCGGCCTTGATGGCGATCGGCAGACCGTACTCCCGGGCGAAGGCGACGACCTCGTCGGCGTCCTTGACCGGATCCGGGGTGCCCGGCACCAGCGGCGCCTGGGCGCGGGCGGCGATGTGGCGCGCGGTCACCTTGTCACCGAGGTCGCGGATGGCCTGCGGGCTGGGACCGATCCAGATCAGCCCGGCGTCGATGACGGCCTGCGCGAAGTCGGCGTTCTCGCTCAGGAAGCCGTAGCCCGGGTGGATGGCGTTGGCGCCGGACTTGGCCGCGGCGTCGAGAATCTTCTCGAACACCAGGTAGGACTCCGCCGAGGTCTGACCACCCAGGGCGAAGGCCTCGTCGGCCAACCGGACGTGCGGCGCATCGGCATCGGGTTCGGCGTAAACCGCCACGCTCTGCAGACCAGCGTCCCTGGCCGCCCGGATCACCCGGACGGCGATCTCGCCGCGGTTGGCTACCAGGACCTTCTGGATGGTCGAACTGGCGTGACTGGGCACCTGTGCCTCCTACTGTGACTGTACTGACGGGCTCGGCCGCCCACATGTCTAAGAAACGTCTTTAAGAATCTATCTGGCGCAGTTTAGGCTGCGCGAATCCTCCTCGGTGAGTCGGTCTCGGTTACCGACGAGTAAGTTCTGGCGGGCCGGGTGCGGCCCGTGCCGGTGGCGTTGGATCGGCGGGGCCGCGGCCGCGCGGTGCGGGGCCGGGCCGGGCGCCCGCACGCCGCCCCGGCAGGGGTGGGTGCCGGGGCCGCCCGGTGCCACGATTCTGTTGAGTTCTGTTGTCGCCGCACGACTTTCGTTACCGGCCGGCGGTTTGAAAGGTGGGCGGGTGCGGCTGGGGCGGGATTTCGCCTGCCCGGTGCCCGGGTGCGCTGCACCGGATGCGGTGCACCGGGTGACATTCATTGCATCGCAACACTTCACGCGAGCGAATCGGCATCGCGCAGCCGCCGCTTGATGCGGGCGAGCATCGCCGACATACCGCGCATCCGCAGCGGGCTGACCAACTCGGTCAAGCCGAGCTCGGCGATGAAGTCGTCGGGCACTGCCAGGATGACCTCGGCGGGCTGCCCGTCGAGGCCGGCGGCCAGGATCGACGCGAAGCCGCGGGTCGTCGGGGCCTCGGCCGGTGCGCTGAAGTACAGCCGCACCCGCTCCGGATCACTCACGTCGACGTGCAGGAACAGCGGCGACTGGCACTCCGGCACCGGCTCCATCGCCGCCGGCTCCAGCTCCGGCGGCAGGTCGGGCAGTTCACCGGCGAACTCCAGCAGCAGCCGCAACTTGTCCTGCCCCTGCACCGCCCGGAAGTCCGCGACCACCTCGGCGAGGGCGGTCGGCAGCGTCATGGCACCGGGATCGGTTCGCCCGGCTCCTCACCGCGCATGATCGGCACCCGCACCGCGTTGCCCCACTCGGTCCACGAACCGTCGTAGTTGCGGACCTTGGGCAGCCCGAGCAGGTGGGTCAGCACGAACCAGGTGTGGCTCGAGCGTTCCCCGATCCGGCAGTAGACGATCGGCTCGTCGCCGGGCTCGAGGAAGCCGTAGATCTCGTCGAGCTCGGCCCGGCTGCGGAACCGGCCGCTCTCGTCGGCGGCCTTCGACCACGGGACGGACACCGCAGTCGGGATGTGCCCGCCGCGCAGCGCGCCCTCCTCGGGGTAGTCCGGCATGTGGGTGCGCTCACCGGTGTACTCCTGCGGCGAGCGGACGTCGATGAGCGGGGCCTTGCCGATCGCGGCCAGCACGTCGTCCCGGAACGCGCGGATCGGGGCGTCGTCGCGCTCGACGACCGGGTAGCCGGTGGTCTGCCGGGTCGGGACGTCCAGCGTGGTGTCGCGGCCGGTGGACACCCACAGATCCCGGCCGCCGTCGAGCAGGCGCACGTCGGGGTGTCCGAACAGGGTGAACACCCACAACGCGTAGGCCGCCCACCAGTTGCTCTTGTCGCCGTAGATCACCACGGTGTCGTCGCGGCTGATGCCCTTGCGGTCCATCAGCGCGGCGAACTGCTCGCCGTTGATGTAGTCGCGCACGGCGGGGTCGTTGAGGTCGGTGTGCCAGTCGATCCGCACCGCACCGGGAATGTGGCCGGTGTCGTAGAGCAGTACGTCCTCGTCGGACTCGACGATGGCCAGGCCGGGGCGGCCGAGGTTGCTGGCCAGCCAGTCGGGCGTGACCAGGCGTTCGGGATGCGCGTATTGCTTCAGCGAGGGGCTGGGATCGGGTGGCAGCGGCACGCACCCAAGCCTACCGCCGGGATGAGCCGTCTTATCGCACGGGACGTCACTCGGACCGCGGCCACAACCGGTCCACCGACAGCCCGACCCGGTGCAGCAACTCGCGCAGCAGCGGCAGGCTCAGCCCGATGACGTTGGACGGATCGCCCTCGATGCGGTCGACGAACCAGCCGCCGAGCCCGTCGATGGTGAAACCGCCCGCCACCCCCAGCGGCTCGCCGCTGGCCACGTAGGCCGCCAGTTCGGTCTCCCGCGGCCGGGCGAAATGCACCGTGGTGCACCGTGCCTGCGCCTCGCGGCCGGTCACCGCGCCGTCCTGCAGGCGCAGCACGCAGTGCCCGGTGAACAGCTGCCCGGCCCGGCCCGCCATCGCCGCCCACTGCCGCCGGGCCGCCTCGGCGGTGCCGGGTTTGCCGCCCAGCCGGCCGTCGACGGCCAGCATCGAGTCGCAGCCGATCACCACGCAGTCGGCCGCCACGGCCGGATCCAGCTCGGCGGCCACCCGCTCGGCCTTGGCGCTCGCCAGTGCGGTCACCACCCGGTCCGGCCCGGTGTCGGCGCCGAGGCCGGCCACGACGGCGTCCTCGTCGACCCCGGACACCACGACCAGGGGCTCGACGCCGGCCTGGCGCAGCACCGCGCGCCGGCCGGTCGATGCCGAGGCCAGCACCACCCGCGTCATCCGCGACGTTCCCCGGATGCCGGTCAGCGGCGCATGTGGGTGCGCTCCAGCAGGGTCACCCGCTGCCAGCTGTGGATCTGGTAGCGCAGCTTGTCGACGGGGTGACCCCACAGGTTGAGCTCCTGCGGCCCGGTGGGCTGGGTGCCGCCGCCGGACGCGGCGGCGAGCACCGCGACGAGTGCGGCGATCTCCTCGTCGGTCGGGTTGCCCTTGAGCACCTTGATCTCCGGAACGGACGTGTCCGCCGGATTGTCCAGGGTCAGCTGTTTGGGGTCGCTGACCTCGGTGATGTCGGTCTTGTTCGTCATGTGGCTGGTACGTCCGATCCGATCAGAGCGGGATGTTGCCGTGCTTCTTCGGCGGCACCTGGGTGATCTTGCGTTCCAGCAGCCGCAGCGCGTTGGAGATGTAGCCGCGGGTGTGCGACGGCGGGATGACCGCGTCGATGAACCCGCGCTCGGCCGCGATGTACGGGTTGACCAGGGTGTCCTCGTACTCCTGTTGCAGCTTCAGGCGCAGCGCCTCGACGTCCTCGCCCTTCTTGGCGGCCTCGGCGAGCTGCTGGCGGTAGACGAAGCCGACCGCGCCGGAGGCACCCATCACCGCGATCTGGGCGGTGGGCCAGGCCACCGCGACGTCGGCGCCCATGTCCTTGGAGCCCATCACGCAGTACGCACCGCCGTAGGCCTTGCGGGTGATGACGGTGACCTTGGCGACGGTGGCCTCACCGTAGGCGTACAGCAGCTTCGCGCCACGCCGGATGATGCCGTTGTACTCCTGGTCGGTACCCGGCAGGAAGCCCGGCACGTCGACGAACAGCACGATCGGGATGTTGAAGCAGTCGCAGGTCCGGATGAACCGGGCCGCCTTCTCCGAGGCGTTGATGTCCAGGCAGCCGGCGAACTGGGTGGGCTGGTTGGCCACCACGCCGACCGGGCGGCCGTCGATCCGGCCGAAACCGACGATGATGTTCTGCGCGTAGCCGGCCTGGATCTCGAGGAACTCGCCGTCGTCGAGCACGCGGGTGATGACCTCGTGCATGTCGTACGGCTGGTTCGGCGAGTCCGGGATCAGCGTGTCGAGCTCGAGGTCGCTGTCGGTCAGCGTCTCCTCGATGCTGCCGGTCGGCGCCGGAACCGGGTAGCGCGGCGGCTCGGCGTAGTTGTTCGGCGGCAGGTAGCTCAGCAGCTCGCGGACGTAGTCGAGGGCGTCCTGCTCGCCGGAGGCCACGTAGTGCACGGTGCCGGACTTGGCCATGTGGGTGTGCGCGCCGCCGAGCTGCTCCATCGTGACGTCCTCACCGGTGACCGTCTTGATGACGTCCGGGCCGGTGATGAACATCTGGCTGGTCTGGTCGACCATGATGATGAAGTCGGTCAGCGCGGGGGAGTACACGTGCCCACCCGCGGCGGCGCCCATGATCAGCGAGATCTGCGGGATGACGCCGGAGGCCTTGATGTTGTTGTGGAAGATCCGGCTGTAGAGCCCGAGCGAGACCACGCCCTCCTGGATGCGGGCGCCCGCACCGTCGTTGATGCCGATCAGCGGCCGGCCGGTCTTGATGGCGAGTTCCTGGACCTTGACGATCTTCTCGCCGTAGACCTCGCCGAGGCTGCCGCCGAACACGGTGGCGTCCTGGCTGAAGATGCAGACCTCGCGGCCGTCGATGGTGCCGTAGCCGGTGACCACGCCGTCGCCGGGCGGGCGCTTGTCGGCCAGCCCGAAGTTGGTGCTGCGGTGCCGGGCCAGTGCGTCGAGCTCGACGAACGAGCCCTCGTCCAGGAGGGCCAGGATGCGTTCCCGGGCGGTCAGCTTGCCCTTGGCGTGCACCTTCTCGATGGCGGCCTCGCCGACCGGGTGCTGCGCCTCCTCCAGGCGACGCTTGAGGTCGGCCAGCTTGCCCGCGGTGGTGTGGATGTCGATCTGCTGTTCCGCAGAGGGCTCGGTCACGCTCGTCATGGCAGTCGATGCTATCGGCAAGGCTTACCGTCCTTACGACATGCCCGGTTCGGACGCGCCTCGGGGGCCGGAATCGGGTCCCGGTCGCCGTGCGCCGGCGCCCGCCGCGGGGCGCCGGGAGCGCGAACCCGTCGGTTGCGGCCGGGCCGGCGCCGAACCCGGCCCGGACGTGCCGGCCGATCGGGCCGGCCTTCGCCGCAACCCGGATCGGGTTTGTGGGGCGAACCCCGTCAGCGAATCATCCGATATTCGGCTCGGCAACGATTTCCGGTGCGCGCGGTACGGTGCCGACCATTTGCGTGAACGCTGTTGCGGCGGCGGGCCCGTGCAGTGGTTCGAAATGTCGCCGGCCCGCGGTCCGGCCTTTCCGGCGGGGCGTCGTTGCAAACGGAATCCCGTGCCGCACAACGCTGAAACAGCCGTAACCGGCGAAACGCCACCCGCCGGTTGCGGAGTTGTACACCGCTTCGGCGGGGGAGCCGACAGCGTCTCCCGCCGAAGGATGCGGACCTCGGCGTACGGCCCCGACCATCCGCCCCGGGCGGGTGCACGCAGGACAGCGGCCGGTGGAGATTCACGGCCGGTAGCAAAGGCATCGCCGACCGGGGTCCGGACCCCGGGCCGGCAGTACCCCGATTCGCGCCGGCCGACGTTCGCCGATCTCGCCGGGGTGTCGATCGCGGTCGGCAAGTGCTTCGGATGCCGGCGCAGTGGCTGCGGCTCGGGTGCCGGGCGCCGGTGACCCATATCACCACCTCGACCGCTCGACAGCGGCGCCGGCGCCTACCGAGGCGGCGCGGCCGGCCGGTCAGTACAGTGCCCTCGTGGGCTACCCGGACAACGTCCTCGCCAGCGACGAGCAGGTCGTCCTGCACCGGCATCCGCACTGGAAGCGGTTGGTGCTGCCGGTGTTCGCACTCGTGCTGATCACCGCCGTGGCGGCGTTCGGCGCCGCCGTGGTCAACGGCACCGACTGGGATCGCACCGCCCGCAACGTGCTGTTCGCCGTCATCGGGGTGCTGTGGCTGTTGGCGGTCGGCTGGCTGACGCTGCGCCCGTTCGCGAGCTGGGTCACCACCCACTTCGTCATCACCGACCGCCGGGTGATGTTCCGCTACGGTGTGCTCACCCGTGCCGGGATCGACATCCCGCTGGCCCGGATCAACAGCGTGGAGTTCCGCCACGGGCTGCTCGACCGGATGCTGCGCACCGGCACGTTGATCATCGAATCGGCGGCTCAGGACCCGCTGGCGTTCGAGGACATCCCGCGTGTGGGGTACGTGCACTCACTGCTGTATCACGAGGTCTTCGACACCCTTGGATCCGAGGAGTCCGGCAGCCCGGGCCGCCGGGCCGACTGAGCGCGGTTGCGCCGCCGCGACCGCAGCGGGGTGACATTGTCTGGCGTGGCGGGGCCGCGGCCGGCCTCGAGGTGGTTCTCCAGCGCCTCGGTGAGCCCGCCGGAACTGAGCGCCGACTCCAGCGCCTTCTCCGGGTTGCGGGCGAACTCGTCGGGGAAGACCCAGCGACGGAACGCCCAGAACCGGAACGCCATCTGCAGCAGGTTGCCGATGATGTAGGCCGAGATGAAGTCGGCGACGTTCTCGACGGTCAGTGACACCAGCGGGGCGCGCAGCATCAGCACGTAGCTGGAGATCCACAGCGGCGCCATGCTCAGCACCACGCCGACACCGCTGACCGCGAAGAACAGCAGGGCCTCGTGATGGCGCTCCCGGCCGCCGCGGTCGCGGAAGCTCCACTCCCGGTTGAGGATGTAGGACGCGATCACCGCGACGATGCCCGCGATGATCTTGGCCGTCACCGGTTTGGGCTCCAGGACGGTCAGCTTGAGCGTGTAGAAGATCGCCGAGTCGATGACGAACGTCGTCGCGCCGACGATGGCGAATTTGATCAGCTCGTGATGCCGTTCGGCAAACGGGCGGATCCATCGCGGCAGGCGGGCGATGGTCGCATCAGCGAATGACACGACTTCACAGTGTACGGGGTGGCCCGGCACGGTGCGGTCCCCGCAGGTCAGCCGGGTTTCGGTCGCGCCGGGGCGCCATGAAAGCATGAACGGGTGCCAACGAATCCCCAGAAACCGCCGGTGGTGGCGATGATCGGTGGCGGCCAGCTGGCCCGGATGACCCATCAGGCCGCGATCGCGCTCGGGCAGACGCTGCGGGTGCTCGCGACCAGCCCGGACGAGTCCGCCGCGCAGGTCACGCCGGACGTGGTCATCGGCTCGCACACCGACATCGAGGCGCTGCGCCGGGCGGCCGAGGGTGCGACCGCCTTCACCTTCGACCACGAGCACGTGCCCACCGGGCTGCTCGAGCAGCTCGTCGCCGAGGGCGTCAACGTCGCCCCGCCGCCGCAGGCGCTCGTGCACGCCCAGGACAAGCTCGTCATGCGCCGGCGGCTGCACGAGCTCGGCGCGCCGGTGCCGCGGTTCGCCGAGGTCACCACCGTCGCCGACGTGGAGGCGTTCGCCCGTGGCACCGATGCCGGCCTGGTGCTCAAGACGGTGCGGGGCGGCTACGACGGCAAGGGCGTCTACCTGGCCGGTGACCTCGACGACGCCCGGCAGGCCGCCGCGCGCTACCTCGCCGACGGGGTCGCGGTACTGGTCGAGGAGCGGGTCGAGATGCGCCGCGAACTGGCCGCGCTGGTGGCCCGCTCGCCGTACGGGCAGGGCGCGGCCTGGCCGGTGGTGGAGACCGTGCAGCGCAACGGCATCTGCGTCGAGGCCGTGGCCCCCGCCCCGGATCTGCCGGAGGCCACCGGCGCCGCCGCCCAGCAGTTGGCGCTCCGGCTCGCCGACGAGCTCGGTGTGGTCGGGGTGCTCGCGGTCGAGCTGTTCGAGACCACCGCCGGCGACATCGTCGTCAACGAGCTGGCCATGCGGCCGCACAACTCCGGGCACTGGACCATGGACGGCGCGGTGACCAGCCAGTTCGAACAGCACCTGCGCGCCGTGCTGGACTACCCGCTGGGCGACACCGCCCCGCTGGCACCGGTCACCGTGATGGCCAACGTGCTCGGCGCCCCGCAGCCCCCGGCGATGTCGATGGACGAGCGACTGCACCACCTGTTCGCCCGCATCCCCGAGGCCCGGGTGCACCTGTACGGCAAGGGGGAGCGGCCCGGCCGCAAGCTCGGCCACGTCAACATCCTCGGCACCGACCCGACCACCGTGCGGGAACGCGCCCGGCGGGCGGCACACTGGCTTTCGCACGCGCAATGGACGGACGGATGGGATCCGCATGACAACTGAGGCCCCCAAGCCCCGGGTCGGGCTGATCATGGGCAGCGACAGCGACTGGAAGGTGATGTCGGAGGCCGCCGAGGCGCTGGCCGAGTTCGACATCCCGTTCGAGGTCGGGGTGGTGTCGGCGCACCGGACCCCGGGCCGGATGCTCGACTACGCGCGCACCGCGGCCGGACGCGGCATCGAGGTGATCATCGCCGGCGCCGGCGGGGCCGCTCACCTGCCCGGCATGGTCGCCTCGGCCACCCCGCTGCCGGTGATCGGCGTGCCGGTGCCGCTGGCCCGGCTCGACGGGCTGGACTCGCTGCTGTCGATCGTGCAGATGCCGGCCGGGGTGCCGGTGGCCACGGTGTCCATCGGTGGGGCCCGCAATGCCGGCCTGCTGGCGGTGCGGATCCTGGGCGCGTCCGATCCGGCGCTGCGCGAGCGGATGGTGGCCTTCCAGGCCGACCTGGAGGCGATGGTGCTGCGCAAGGATGCCGCGCTGCGCGACCGATTACTGGGCGGCACGCCCGGGGAGTAAAGTTACCGGCGAGTAGCTGTGGGTGAGCAGCGAGGAGCGAGGAGGCCGACGATGGCTGGATGGACCGGGAATCCGTCCTTCGATGTGTTCAAACTGCCCGAGGAACTCGAGGAGCTGCGGGCCGCGATCCGCGCGCTGGCCGAGAAGGAGATCGCCCCGCACGCCGCGGAGGTCGACGAGCAGGCTCGGTTCCCCGAGGAGGCGCTCAACGCGCTGAACGCGTCGGGCTTCAACGCGATCCACATCCCCGAGGAGTACGGCGGGCAGGGGGCCGACTCGGTGGCCGCCTGCATCGTCATCGAGGAGGTCGCCCGTGTCGACGCGTCGGCCTCGCTGATCCCGGCGGTCAACAAGCTCGGCACGATGGGCCTGATCCTGCGCGGCTCCGAGGAGCTCAAGCGGCAGGTGCTGCCCGACATCGTGGCGGGCAAGATGGCCTCCTACGCGCTGTCCGAGCGCGAGGCCGGCAGCGACGCGGCCTCGATGCGCACCCGAGCCAAGGCCGACGGCGACGACTGGATTCTCAACGGTTCCAAGTGCTGGATCACCAACGGCGGCAAGTCGACCTGGTACACCGTGATGGCGGTGACCGACCCGGACAAGGGCGCCAACGGCATCTCGGCGTTCATGGTGCACAAGGACGACGAGGGCTTCACCGTCGGCCCGAAGGAGCGCAAGCTCGGCATCAAGGGGTCCCCGACCACCGAGCTGTACTTCGAGAACTGCCGCATCCCGGGCGACCGCATCATCGGTGAGCCCGGCACCGGGTTCAAGACCGCGCTGGCGACCCTCGACCACACCCGGCCGACCATCGGTGCGCAGGCCGTCGGCATCGCCCAGGGCGCGCTGGACGCGGCCCTCGCCTACGTCAAGGAGCGCAAGCAGTTCGGCCGCCCGATCGCCGACAACCAGGGCGTGCAGTTCATGCTCGCCGACATGGCGATGAAGGTCGAGGCCGCCCGGCTGATGGTCTACCAGGCGGCGGCCCGCGCCGAGCGCGGCGAGCCGAACCTGGGCTTCATCTCCGCCGCGGCGAAGTGCTTCGCCTCCGACGTGGCGATGGAGGTGACCACCGACGCCGTGCAGCTGTTCGGCGGGTACGGCTACACCCAGGACTTCCCGGTCGAGCGCATGATGCGCGACGCCAAGATCACCCAGATCTACGAGGGCACCAACCAGATCCAGCGGGTGGTCATGAGCCGCGCCCTGCTGCGCTGACCCGGCCGGCCCGGCCCTAGCCGGCCGGGCGCAGGTGGGTGATGTCGGCGGCCGACACCGTCACCGCGCCGTCGGCGGTGTCGATGATCAGCCGGCCGGCCTCGTCGACGGCGCGGGCGGTGCCGGTGAGCTGCCGGTCCCCGGGCAGCAGCGCCCGCACCTCGGTGCCCAGGGTGAGGCTGCGCGCTGTGTAGTCGGCGCGCAGCCGCTCGCCGCCGGCGCGCCACTCGGCGATCCGTTCCCCGAGCCGGGTCAGCAGCCGGCGCAGCAGCACCTGCGGGTCGGCCGTCGCGCCCAGCATCGACAGCGACACCGCGTTGGGGTCCGGGGCCTGCTCGGCGGTGAACGACAGGTTCACCCCGACGCCGACCACGATCACCGGGCCCGGGTTGGACACCTCGGCGAGGATGCCGGCCAGCTTGCGGGTGCCGACCAGCACGTCGTTGGGCCACTTCAGGCCGGCCCGCACGCCGGTGACCTCGTGCACCGCGTCGACCACGGCCACCCCGGTCAGCAGCGGCACCCAGCCCCAGGCCTCGGTCGGCACCGCGCCCGCGGCGATGCCCGCCGACACCGCCAGCTGTGCGCCCGGCGGGGCGGCCCAGGTGCGGCCGTGCCGGCCGCGGCCGGCGGTCTGCGAGGTGGTCGCCAGCACCACCCCGTCGATGTCCTCGCCGGCGGCCGCGCGGGCCAGCAGATCGGCGTTGGTGGAACCGGTTTCGGCGACGAAGTCCAGGCGCTGCCACGGGTGCGGAAGGGGTTCGGCCACCGGCGCAGGGTAGCGCGGTCCGGCCCGGTCGGGCCAGCGGTCGGGACGGTGCTCAGGACAGCGTGCGGGTGACCTTCTCCGTCGCCGCCCGCCGCTGCAGCGCCGCCGCGTCCGGATTGGCCACCTGCACCAGCGACGCACCCGCGGCGAACACCGCCAGCAGCCGGTCGACCAGCCCGTCGGTGCCGTCCCAGCCCAGCGTCGACAGCACCCGGTCGGCCCGGCCGAGCCCCTGGTCGCGTGCCGAATCACGCGCGGCGGCAACGACATCGGCCACCGAGCGGCCGTCGAGCGCGGGACCGGCGGCGGCCGCTGCGACGATCCGGTCGCCGTGCGCGCGCACCGCCGTCGCGTAGTCGGTCAGGCCCACCGGCAGGTCCGGGACCGGCTTGCCGAACGGGTCCAGCGAGCACACCGCGACCTCGCCGACCCCGACCGCGGCGTCGGCCTCGGCGAGCCGGTCGGCGGTGCAGAACGCGACGTCGGCGCCGGCCGGGTCGGCCCAGGCCACCTCCGCGCCGATCCACCAGATGCCGAACAGCACCGCCGCGGTCTGCCAGTGCGCCGGCAGCAGCACCGCCACCCGGCTGCCGGCGTCCGCGCCGAGCTCGTCGCGCAGCAGGTTGCCGGTCTTGGCCGCCCAGTTGGCCAGGGTGACCGCGGACAGCTCGATGCGCTCACCGGTAGCGTCGTCGTAGTAGGTGATGCGCGGGCCGGCCGGGTCGGCGGCCAGCACCGGCGCCAACAGCTCCTCGGTGACGTTCACGGATGCCTCCGGGGTTCAGTACACGCAGTGCGGGTCGTCCGAACCGGCGGTGATGATCTGCGGCGGGGGCGGCACGGCCGGGGTGTCCGCGTTGGTCGAGGTGACCCCCAGCACGGCCAGATCGGTGGTCGGCGTCGAGCCGGGGCCGGCGTAGTCGTCGGCCAGCACCACCCGCACCGTGCCCGGCGCCACCGCCGCGCTCTCCACCACCGGCAGCTCCCCGAGCGCCTTGGCCACCTCGTGCGCCCCGGTGTCGTCGGCGCTGGGCGCCTGCACCTGGCTGTAGGCGACCTTCGGGCCGTCGTTGTTGCCGACCGGGCCCTGCCCGAAGCCGAGGTTGGTCAGCACCGCCGAGACCGAGGCCGCCAGCCCGTTGATGTCGGTGTCGTTGACCACCTCGACCGTGGTCCGGCCGGGGGTGTAGACCCCTTCGGCGACCTCGCCCTCCTCCTGCTCCTCGAGCAGGCCGGCCACGAACTCGCGCACCTGTACCGGATCCACCCGCACCACGCTCTGCATGCCGTCGTCGCTCCAGCCCGCCTCGTCGAGGATCGGGATGGTGGCGAAGGCGACCTTGCCGGCGGCCAGGTTCTGCAGCTGCTTGACGAACTCCATCACGTCCCAGCCGTCGGACAGCACCACCGACCGCTGCACCGCCTCCTGCAACCGGCTCAGGGTGGCCGGGCTCGACAGCGTCTTGCCGGAGATCACCTTGTGTGCCAGCGAGGCCATCACCGCCTGCTGGCGGGCCACCCGGTCCAGGTCGCCGCGTGGCAGCTCGTGGCGCTGCCGTACGAAGCTCAACGCCTGCGGCCCGTTCAGCCGCTGCCAGCCGGCCGGGAAGTCCGCACCCGAAAGCGGTTCGTACACCGGCTCTTTCAGGCACACGTCCACCCCGCCCAGGGCGTCGGTGATGAGTGCGAAGCCGAGCAGACCCACCTCGACGTAGTGGTCGACGGTCACCCCGGTCAGGTTGGCCACCGTGCGGATCAGCGCCTCGCGGCCCTTCTCGGTGGCGCGCGGCTCGGCCACCGCCGGGTCCTCGCCCTCCACCTCGATGAGCTGCTTGGCGGTCTCAAGTTTGACGTGGCCGTAGACCCCGTTGATCTTCATCTTGCCCAGCCCCGGCGCCTCCACGTAGGAGTCGCGCGGGATGGAGATCGCCGTCGCGGCGGTGCCGTCGTTGGGGATGCGGATCAGCACGATGGTGTCGGTGTTGGTGGCGACCTCGTTGCCGGCCCGCAGCATGGCCAGCTCCTCCTCCGACAGCGGGTTGCCGTGCGCGTCGGTGCGGCTGTCCATGCCGACCAGCAGGATGTCCACCGCACCGTCCTCGCCGCCCCCACCGAGGGTCGCCGAGCTGATCTGGTTGATCCCGGACTCGAAGGAGCGGATGCGACTCCAGGCCACCCCGGTGCCGAGCACGATGGTCAGGGCGGCGGCGACGGCGATGACTCGGAGGACTCGGGCGGGCACCCGACCAGGCTACTTGCGGAAAGTGCCCGAACCGGGGAGCGCGGCCCGGCGTGCCAGACTCGTCGTATGCCACACCGCATCGTCGTCACCGGGGCGGGTGGCCTGGTCGGCGCCGTCGTCGCTGCTCAGGCCCGCACCCGGGGCCACGAGGTGGCCGCGTTCGCCCGGCGCGAATGGGACATCACCGACCCGGCCGCCGCCCGTCGTCACATCCGCCCCGGCGACGTGGTGATCAACTGTGCGGCCTACACCCGCGTCGACGACGCCGAGGCCGAGCCGGAGCGGGCGCACGCCGTCAACGCCGAGGGCCCGGCGCAGCTGGCCCGGGCCTGCGCGGCGGCGGGGGCGCGGCTGGTGCACATCGGCACCGACTACGTCTTCGGCGCCGACACCGCCCGGCGCCGGGCCTACGACATCGACGACCCGACCGGCCCGCTGAGCGTCTACGGCCGCACCAAGCTCGCCGGGGAGCGGGCGGTGCTCGAACTCGCCGGCGGCACCGTGGTGCGCACCTCGTGGGTCTACGCCGGTACCCCCGACGGCACCGACTTCGTGTCGGGGCTGCGCCGCCGCGCCGCCGAACCGGACGCCGTGGTCGAGGTGGTGGCCGACCAGGTCGGTTCGCCCACCTACGTCGGTGACCTGGTCGCCGCGCTGCTGCAGGTCGCCGGGACCGCACCGGCCGCCCCGCTGCTGCACGTCGCCAACGCCGGCGCGGCCAGCCGCTACCAGCAGGCCCGCGCGGTGTTCGAGCTGCTCGGCGCCGACCCGGCCCGGGTGCGTCCGGTGACCGGCGACCGCCACCGCCGCCCCGCGCCCCGCCCGGCCTACTCCGCGCTGTCCATGGCGGGCTCGGCACGGGCCGGGCTGACCCCGTTGCGGCCGTGGCGGGCCGCGCTCGCGGAGGCGCTCGGCGCCGGACCGCTACCCTCTACGCCGTGAACGGCGAAGCGGGAACGGCAGTGGGGACGGCTCGGTGAGCGACGAGTTGTTCGTGCTGACGGTGACGTATTCGCCGGGGCCGCACCTGCACCGGTTCCTGGCGTCGCTGTCGCACGCCACCGAGCGGCCGGTGACGGTGGTGATGGCCGACAACGGCTCCACCGACGGCGCCCCGGAGGAGGCGCTGGAGCGCTACGACAACGTGCGGCTGCTGCGCACCGGTGCCAACCTCGGGTACGGCACGGCGATCAACCGGGCGGTGGCCGAGTACGTCGACGGGGCCGACGGCGCCGACTTCTTCATCGTCGCCAACCCCGACGTGCAGTGGGGTCCGCGCTCCATCGACATCCTGCTCGAGGCCGCCAACCGGTGGCCGCGGGCCGGCGCGCTCGGCCCGCTCATCCGCGACCCGGACGGGTCGGTCTACCCGTCGGCGCGGCTGCAGCCCAGCCTGATCCGCGGCGGGATGCACGCGGTGGTCGGCCCGTTCTGGCCGTCCAACCCGTGGTCGGCCGCCTACCGGCAGGAACGCCAGGAACCCACCGAGCGCTGCGTCGGCTGGCTGTCCGGGTCCTGCCTGCTGCTGCGCAAGGCCGCTTTCGACGACGTGCGCGGGTTCGACGAGCGCTACTTCATGTACATGGAGGACGTCGACCTCGGCGACCGGCTCGGCCGGGCCGGCTGGCAGAACGTCTACGTGCCCTCGGCCGAGGTGCTGCACCACAAGGGCCATTCCACCGGCCGCGACCCGGCCCGGAACTTGGTCGCCCATCACCGCAGCACCTACACTTTCCTGGCCGACCGATATCCGCACTGGTGGCAGTCCCCGCTGCGGTGGACGATCAGGGCTGCGCTGTCCGCGCGTTCCAGCCTGGTGGTCCGTCAGTCCAGGCGGGATCAGCAGAAAGGACGCCGATAGCCATGGTCAACCCTGCGCAGGTCGACGCCGTGGTGCTGGTGGGCGGGCAGGGGACCAGGCTCCGGCCGCTCACCCTGTCCGCGCCGAAGCCGATGCTGCCCACGGCCGGGGTGCCGTTCCTGACCCACTTGTTGTCCCGGATCGCCGAGGCCGGCATCGAGCATGTCGTGCTCGGCACCTCCTACAAGGCGCACGTCTTCGAGGCGGAGTTCGGTGACGGCTCCAAGCTCGGCCTGCAGATCGACTACGTCACCGAGACCGAGCCGCTGGGCACCGGCGGCGCGATCGCGAACGTGGCGCCCAAACTGCGGCACGACACCGTGATGGTGTTCAACGGCGACGTGCTGTCCGGGGTCGACCTGCGTGCGCTGTTGCAGAGCCACGAGGACCAGAACGCCGACCTGACCCTGCACCTGGTGCGGGTCGGCGACCCGCGGGCGTTCGGCTGCGTGCCCACCGACGCCGAGGGCCTGGTCACCGCGTTCCTGGAGAAGACCCAGGACCCGCCCACCGACCAGATCAACGCCGGCTGCTACGTGTTCAAGCGTGAGGTGATCGACCGCATCCCGCGCGGGCGCCCGGTGTCGGTGGAGCGCGAGGTGTTCCCGAATCTGCTGTCCGACGGGCTGCGCATCTGCGGCTACGTCGACACCAGCTACTGGCGCGACATGGGCACCCCGGAGGACTTCGTGCGCGGCTCGGCCGACCTGGTGCGCGGCATCGCGCCGTCCCCGGCGCTCGGTTCGCAGCGCGGTGAGTCGCTGGTGCACGACGGGGCGGCGATCGCGCCCGGTGCGGTGCTGATCGGCGGCACGGTCGTGGGCCGGGGCGCGGAGATCGGGCCCGGGGTGCGGCTGGACGGCGCGGTGATCTTCGACGGGGTGCGGGTGGAGGCCGGCTCGGTCATCGAGCGCTCGATCATCGGCTTCGGCGCGCGGATCGGCCCGCGGGCGCTCATCCGCGACGGGGTGATCGGCGACGGCGCCGACATCGGCGCCCGCTGCGAGCTGCTGCGCGGGGCGCGGGTGTGGCCGGGGGTGTCCATCCCCGACGGCGGGATCCGCTTCTCCACCGACGTCTAGCCCCACCGCACGGCGGCTCGGGCAGTCAACGCCGCACGGCGGCTCGGGCAGTCAACGCCGCACGGCGGCGGTGATCAGCTGGGCCAGCCCCGGGTCGGGGTCCGGCACCGCGTCCAGCGGCCACCAGCGCAGGTCCAGCGACTCGTCGCTGCGCCGGATCGTCGCGCCCCGCGGGGCGCGCACCACGAACTGCAGATCGAGGTGGCGGGTCGGCACGCCCAGCGAGCAGGTGATCGGGTGCACGTGCAGCCCGGCCAGCCCGCCGGTGACGGTCAGGCCGTCGATCCCGGACTCCTCGGTGGCTTCCCGCAGCGCGGCCGCGGTCACGTCGGCGTCGCCCGGTTCGCAGTGCCCGCCGAGCTGCACCCAGCGCCCGATGCGCGGGTGCAGGGTCAGCAGCGCGCGGGTGCCGGTGTGGTCGAGCACCAGCGCCGAGGCGGTGATGTGCCCGGGGGCGCACTCGCGCCGGCAGGCGTCCGGCCGGGCCGCGAGGAAGGCCAGCACCGCGTGCCGCAGCGTGTCCCGGGCCGGGTCGGGGGCCTGCCAGTCGGACAGCAGCGCGACCGCCGAGGCGTGCAGCGGATCGCTCATCGCCGCACCAGCAGTCCGTCGGTGGCGGCGGCCGGACGCGGCTCGAGCGGTTCCTCGGGATAGCCGATCGCAATGGCGCCCAACGGTTTCCAATCCTGTGGCAGGTCGAGTTCGGTGCGCACCGGTTCCGGGGCGAAGATCGTCGAGCCCACCCAGCAGCTGCCGACCCCGCGCGCGGCGAGCGCCACCAGCAGGGCCTGCACCGCCGCGCCGCCGGCCACGGTGAACATGGTCTGTTCGGCGGCGGTGCGCCGTTCGTCCGGGTATCGGTGCGCACCGTCGGCGGTCAGCATGGGGATGATCAATTCCGGTGCGTCGTAAAGGATCCGGCCACGAGCAACCCGGCGTTCGACGGCGTCCTCGGGCATCCCGTCGCGGCGCAGGTCGTCGCGCCAGCGCTGCTGCATCCGGTCCAGCAGCCGAGTACGCCGGTCGCGGTCGCGCACCCACACGAACCGCACCGGCCGGGTGTGATGCGGTGCGGGCGCGGTGAGCGCCTCGCCGACCGCGGTCTCGATCAGCTCCGGATCCACCGGTTGCGGGGCGAACCGCCGCACCGACCGGCGCATCAGCACCGCCTGGGCGCGGCCCAGTTCGATCGCCTCGGCGGTGCCCAGCCAGAACAGGTCCTCGGTGCCCGCGCGTACCAGGTCGTGTGCGCAGGAACCGTTGTCGTGCAATTTCATTCCGCGCACCACCGCGACCGGAACGGCGGTCAGCTTGCCCTTCACCAGGTCGGCGGCGGCGGCGATCTCGTCGGCGACGGCCACCTCGGTGACGAACAGCTCGTTGCCGTGCCGGTCGCGGGCGCCGGCGTAGCCGTGCAGCACCGTGATGCCGGCCGCGCCGATGGCCACGTCGGTCTGCCCGGAGCGCCAGGCCCGGCCCATGGTGTCGGTGATCACCACCCCGACGGTCACCCCGAGCCGCTCCCGCAGCCCGGCGCGCAGCGCGGCGGCGCTGCGGTCCGGATCCCGCGGCAGCAGCGCCAGCTCACCGGAGTCGACGTTGGAGCCGTCCACCCCGGCCGCGGCCTGCACCAGCCCGATGGCGTTCTCGGTGATCAGCGTGCGGCCCTTGCGCGCCAGCACCCGGACCGCCTCGGCGTCGACGAGCCTGCGGCGCAGCGCATCGCGCTCCTCGGGGTCGGTGGGGGCGGGCACGATCCGGCCCTCGCACTTGGACACCACTTTGCTGGTCACCACCACGACGTCGTCGTCGCGCAGCCAGGGCGCGGCGGCCGCGATGGCCGCGGCCAGGTCGTCGCCGGGCCGGAACTCGGGCAGTCCGGTCACCGGCAGCAGCTCGACGGCCGCGGCGGTGCCGTGATCGACCGGCCCGGTCATCGCGGCAGTCCCTCGCCGAGGCCGGCCAGCTCCAGCCCGGCCCGCACCATCTCGGCGGTGGCGGCCGGGTCGGTCATCAGCAGCGGCACCGCGCGCACCTGCACCCCGTCGATCTGCGCGGTGTCGCCCTCGTGGACCAGCCAGCCGTCCAGGATGCCGGTGCCGCTGCGCGCGCCGTAGTGACGCCCCACCGCTTCGGCGGTGGCTGCGACGCCGATCACCGACAGGCAGACATCGGCCATGCCGCGCAACGGTTTTGCTCCGACGATGGGGGAGTAGCCGATGACCGGTGCCGGCGTGGTGCGCAAGGCGGCCCGGATGCCCGGGACGGCCAGGATCGCGCCGATGCTGACCACCGGGTTGGACGGCGCGACGAGCACGACGTCGGCCGAGGCGATGGCCTCGGTCACCCCGGGGCCGGCGGTGGCCTGCTCGGCCCCGATGAACGCGAAGCTGTGGGTGGGCACCTTGGCCCGGTGGCGCACCCACCACTCCTGGAAGTGGATCGCCCGCCGGGACCCGTCGTCGGGGTCGGTGATCACCACGTGGGTCTCGCAGCGGTCGTCGCTGGCCGGCAGCAACCGGGCCCCCGGCGACCAGCGTTTGCACAGCGCCTCGGTCACCTGCGACAGCGGGTAGCCGGCCCGCAGCAGCTGGGTCCGCACCAGGTGCGTGGCCAGGTCGCGGTCGCCCAGCCCGAACCAGTCCGGCTGCACCCCGTAGGCGGCGAGTTCCTCTTTGGCATGCCAGGTTTCGTTGCGGTGCCCCCACCCGCGCTCGGGATCGACCGCACCCCCTAGGGTGTACATACAGGTGTCGAGATCCGGGCAGATGCGCACGCCGAACATCCACGCGTCGTCGCCGACGTTGACGATCGCGGTCAGCTCGTCCTGCCCGGCCGACCCGGAACCGAACTGACCCAACCGGAGGAGGTGCTGCACACCGAGCAGGAAGCGGGCACCACCGACGCCACCGACTAGAACCGTGACCTTCACATCTGCCGACCCTATGCGGTCGGCGCGGCGAAGGTGGCACCGCGGTCACCGAGCGGACACGCCGGGATCGCGACACGCCGAAAAGTGATCACGGGATGGTATGAATTCCTGTTCAACCGCTTGACCGGAACAGCTCACACGTGTGTAATCACACCAGTGTCATTTCCGGTTCGTCGACCGCTTCCGGTGTCGCAGACCGAGATTCGATCACTTGTTCGAATTGAGATGGCCGCACATCACAAATAGTGGGGCTCCGTTGGGGGATCTTGAGACCAGGTGAGGAGGCGGAACATGGCTTATGGGAGCGGCGATTTCGATCGTGCGGCAGGATTCGGCAGCCGAATGCTCGGCGACGCGGTGCCGCAGACACGTGTCAAGACCGAGGCGGTGCCGTTGACGCTCGGCCGACCGAAATTGAGTGTGGTGTCGGACGACTTCGCCATCGGCGGTGCGGCCACCGACGAACAGTGGCAGGAGCGCGCGTTGTGCGCCCAGACCGATCCGGAGGCCTTCTTCCCGGAGAAGGGCGGATCCACCCGCGAGGCCAAGCGGATCTGCATGGGCTGCGAGGTGCGGGACGCCTGCCTGGAGTACGCCCTCGCCAACGACGAGCGGTTCGGCATCTGGGGGGGATTGTCCGAGCGGGAACGGCGACGCCTCAAGCGAGGCATCAGCTGACGCCCGCCGCGACCCGCGGCGGGCGTCTTTGGTCCGGGCGGTCGCTGCCCGGTCAGTCCTCGTCGTAGCTCGGGTCGATCACCTGCGGCTCGACCCCCAGATAGGTGGCCACCTGCGCCACCAGAATCTCGTGCAACAGCTCGGCGAGCTCGGCGGAGTCCTTGGCCCGCCGCTCGATGGGCTTGCGGAACAACACGATCCGGGCCCGCGTCGGGTTGCCCCGGACATCCACCCCGGCCGGGATGAGCCGCGCCAGCGGCACCGGCCCGTCGGCCACCACCTCCGGCGGCCAGTGCACCGTCTCCGGATCGCGCGGCGAGATCCGCGGGATCTCGTCCACCGCCACGTCCAGCCCCGTCAGCCGCTCCCGCCACCGCCGCTCGATCGGCTCGTAGGCCTCCAGCACCGCCATGTCGAAGCGCTCGGCGCGGGTGCGCCAGCCCGGCATGGTCGGGGGGATCAGCGGTCCGCGGATCTCGCGGCGACCGCGACGCACTCCCCGTAGTTCCCGATGGGCCACGCGCCGATCGTAACGGTTAGCTATCGACGCCCCGGGGCCGCGCGTGTCCGTCGGCGCCCGGCGGGCGGCCGCGATAGCCTCATGCGCGTGAAAACTCCCCGTCGCTGCTGCCGGCCCGGGTGTCCACACTATGCGGTCGCGACGCTGACCTTCGTCTACTCCGACTCGACGGCAGTCGTCGGCCCGCTGGCGACCGTACCGGAGCCGCATTCCTGGGACCTGTGTGTGGACCATGCCAGCCGGATCACCGCGCCGCGTGGCTGGGAGCTGGTGCGGCATGCCGGACCGCTGCCGACGAACCCCGACGAGGACGATCTGGTGGCGCTCGCCGACGCCGTGCGCGAGCACCCGGACCGCCCCCGGCCGCTGGCCGGCGGCGTGGTCGCCGGGTTCTCCGACCCCCTGACCAACGGCCCGGTCGCCGGCACGGCCGGCCGAGCGGTGCTCAGCCCGCCGGCCCAGACCGGCCGCCGGCGCGGTCATCTGCGGGTGCTGCCCGACCCGCCGGAGTAGCGGCAGTGCGGCATCCCCGGGGCGGCTAGGCTGACGCCAAGACCATCCGTCCACGAGGAGCTCTATGTCCTGGCCTGCCGAGGCTGTACACCGTGTCATCAAGGCATACGACGTGCGCGGTCTGGTCGGTGAGGAGATCACCGAGGAGTTCGTCGCCGACGTCGGCGCCGCCTTCGCCCGGCTGGTCCGTGCCGAGGCGACCGACGGCGACGGCGGCCGCATCGTCGTCGGCCACGACATGCGCACCAGCTCGCCGGCCCTGGCCGAGGCGTTCGCCCGCGGCGTGACCGCCCAGGGCCTCGACGTGGTGCGCATCGGGCTGTCCTCGACCGACCAGCTCTACTTCGCCTCCGGCTTCCTGAACTGCCCCGGCGCGATGTTCACCGCCAGCCACAACCCGGCCGCCTACAACGGCATCAAGCTGTGCCGGGCCGGCGCCAAGCCGGTCGGCCGCGACACCGGGCTGGCCACCATCAGCGCCGAACTGATCGCCGGCGTGCCCGGCTACGACGGCGCCCCCGGCCGGATCGTCGACCGCGACGTGCTCGACGACTACGGCCGGTTCCTGCGCTCGCTGGTCGAGCTCGACGGGCTGCGGCCGCTGCGGGTGGCCGTCGACGCCGGCAACGGCATGGCCGGGCACACCGCACCCGCGGTGCTCGGGCCGATCCCGTCGATCACGCTGGAGCCGTTGTACTTCGAGCTCGACGGCACCTTCCCGAACCACGAGGCCAACCCGCTGGACCCGGCCAACCTGGTCGACCTGCAGTCCTACGTGGTGTCCACCGGCGCGGACATCGGCCTGGCCTTCGACGGCGACGCCGACCGGTGTTTCGTCGTCGACGAGCGGGGGAACCCGGTGTCCCCGTCGGCGGTGACCGCCCTGGTCGCCGCCCGCGAACTGAACCGGGAGATCGGTGCCACGGTGATCCACAACCTGATCACCTCGCGCGCGGTGCCGGAGCTGATCGCCGAACGGGGCGGGACGCCGGTGCGCTCGCGGGTCGGGCATTCGTTCATCAAGGCGCTGATGGCCGAGACCGGCGCCATCTTCGGCGGGGAGCACTCGGCGCACTACTACTTCCGCGACTTCTGGGGCGCCGACTCCGGGATGCTCGCGGCGCTGCACGTGCTGGCCGCGCTCGGCGAGCAGGACCGGCCGCTGTCCGAACTGATGGCCGACTACCAGCGCTACGAGGCCTCCGGCGAGATCAACTTCACCGTCGCCGACGCCCGCGCCTGTGTGGACGAGGTGCTCAGGCACTTCGCCGGCCGCATCCAGTCCCTCGACCACCTCGACGGGGTGACGGTCGACCTCGGCGACGGCACCTGGTTCAACCTGCGCAGCTCCAACACCGAGCCGCTGCTGCGGCTCAATGTCGAGGCGCGCACCCGCGAGATCGTCGACGACATCGTCGAGCAGGTCGGTGCGCGGATCGCCGCGGTGAGCGAGGGCGTGCCGTGAGCGCCGCCGCTGTGGTGGACCTCGACGACACCGAGGGCCTGCAGGCCGCCGACCGGCAGGGGCTGCTCTGGTCGGCGTCGATGGCCGGTGCGCAGGTGCGGGCCACCGCGGCGGCATTGGACGAGGGCGAGCTGGAACCGGTGCGCGCCGATCGACCGCCGCGCACCGTGGTCTGGCTCGCCGGCCGGGGCCCGGCCGAGGCCGCCGGGCTGACGCTGGCCGCCGCCCTGGGCGGCGCGCTGGCCGCGCCGATCGTGCCGGCGGCCCAGCTGCCGCCCTGGCTCGGGGCGCTGGACGTGATGGTGGTCGCCGGTGACGACCCCGGTGACCCGGCGCTGGTGGGGGCGGCCGCGGCCGCGGTGCGCCGGGGTGCGCGGGTGATCGTCGCCGCCCCGTACGAGGGGCCGCTGCGCGACGCCACCGCGGGCCGGGCGGTCGCCCTCGCGCCCCGGCTGCGGGTGTCCGACGACTTCGGCTTCATCCGCTACCTGGCCGCCGGCCTGGCGGTGCTGCAGACGGTCGGCGTCGGCCTGCACACCGACCTGGCCGCGCTGGCCGACGAGCTCGACGCCGAGACGCTGCGCAACAGCGTGGGCCGGGAGCTGTTCACCAATCCCGCCAAGACCCTGGCCGACCGGATGAGCGGACGCGCGGTGGTGCTGGCCGGCGACAACGCCGCCACCCTGGCGCTGGCCCGCCACGGCGCGGCGGTCATGCTGCGCATCGCGCACACCGCGGTCGCCGCGGCCGGGCTGGTCGACGTGATGGTGGCGCTGCGCACCGGGATGGGGGCCGCCCCGGGCGGGGCGGCGTCGATCTTCCACGACGAGCAGATCGACGGGCCGCTGCCGCAGCGGGTGCGGGCGTTCGTGCTGAGCACCGAGGAGGAGCGGCCGGTCGTCTCGGCGCGGGTCGAGGGGTTCGACGACATCGACGTCCTCGGGGCACAGGACGTGCCCGACGTCGCCGCCGAGCCCGCGTCCGGCGCCGGGCGGATCGAGCGACAACTGGCAACGTTGGCCGTCCGGCTGGAGATGACGGCCGTGTACCTGCGATTGGTTCGAGGTTAGACACGTGCACCTGTTACGCGGCGCGGTGCGGACCTACGCGTGGGGTTCGCGTACCGCCATCGCCGAGTTCACCGGAAGACGTGCTCCCACGGTGCATCCGGAGGCCGAACTGTGGTTCGGCGCGCACCCGGGTGACCCGGCCCACCTGCAGACCGCCGACGGCGAGCGGTCGCTGCTCGAGGTGATCACCGAGGACCCGGAGGGCCAGCTCGGTGCCGCCAGCCGGGCCCGGTTCGGCGACCGGCTGCCGTTCCTGGTCAAGGTGCTGGCCGCCGACGAACCGCTGTCGTTGCAGGCCCACCCGAGCGCCGAACAGGCCGAACAGGGCTTCGACCGGGAGGAGCAGCTCGGCATCCCGGTCTCGGCGCCGACCCGCAACTACCGCGACCGCAGCCACAAGCCGGAGCTGCTGGTGGCCCTCGGGCCGTTCGAGGCGCTGGCCGGGTTCCGGCCGGTGGCGCGCACCATCGAGCTGCTGCGGGCGCTGTCGGTGCCGGAGCTGGATCCCTACCTGAACCTGCTGGTCGGCCAGCCGGACGCCGACGGGCTGCGCACCCTGTTCACCACCTGGATCACCGCGCCGCAGCCCGACCTGGACGCGCTGATCCCGGCCGTGCTCGAGGGTGCGGTCAACTACATCCGTTCCGGCGAAACCGAATTCGCGGCCGAGATGAAGACCGCGCTGGAGCTCGGGGAGCGCTACCCGGGCGATGCCGGTGTGCTGGCCGCGCTGCTGCTCAACCGGATCAGCCTGGCCCCGGGCGAGGCGATCTACCTGCCGGCCGGCAACCTGCACGCCTATCTGCACGGCATCGGCGTCGAGGTGATGGCCAACTCCGACAACGTGCTGCGCGGCGGGCTGACCCCCAAGCACGTCGACGTCCCGGAACTGCTGCGGGTGCTGGATTTCACGCCCACCTGCGAGCCCGGGATCAAACCCGAATCGGCTTCGGATCCAATGGAGCTGGTCTACGACACACCGGCGGCGGAGTTCGCCGTGTCGGTGCTGCGCGTCGACGGGCCGCGGGTCGGCCACGAGATCGACGCCCCGGCCCGGCACGACGGCCCGCAGGTGCTGCTGTGTACCGAGGGGCGGGTCACCGTGTGCGCCAAGGCCGACGAGGTGTCGCTGGCCCGCGGCGCGGCGGCCTGGGTGGCCGCCGACGACGGCCCGATCCGGCTGACCGCGCACGAACCGACCACGCTGTTCCGGGTCACCGTCGGCATCTGAACGAGCAACTCGGCCCGAACCGTGCCGGGAACTGGGTAGATTTGCGGCCTGATCCCGAGGTGGGGGGAATGCGATGTCCGGCAGATGGCGGACCAAGTCGGTGGAGCAGTCGATCGCCGAGACCGACGCACCGGAGACCCGGCTGCGCAAGACCCTGAACTGGTGGGATCTGACGGTCTTCGGGGTGTCGGTGGTCATCGGCGCCGGCATCTTCACCGTCACCGCCAGCACCGCGGGCCGGCTCACCGGGCCGGCCATCTCGGTGGCGTTCGTCATCGCCGCGGTCACCTGCGGGCTGGCCGCGCTGTGCTACGCCGAGTTCGCCTCCACCGTGCCGGTGGCCGGCAGTGCCTACACGTTCTCCTACGCCACCTTCGGTGAGTTCGTCGCCTGGATCATCGGCTGGGATCTGATCCTGGAGTTCGCCGTGGCCGCCGCGGTGGTGGCCAAGGGCTGGTCCAGCTATCTCGGCACGGTGTTCGAATTCGGCGGTGGCACAGCGCAATTCGGTGTGCTTTCGGTGGACTGGGGAGCGCTGCTGATCATCGCCGTGGTGACCGTGCTGCTGTCGGTGGGCACCAAGCTGTCGGCCAACTTCAGCCTGGCCGTCACCGCGGTCAAGGTGGGGGTGGTGCTGCTGGTGGTCGTGGTCGGCGCGTTCTACATCAAGGCGGCCAACTACTCGCCGTTCCTGCCGCCGGCCGAGCCGGCCGGGGTGTCCGGCAGCGGGGCCGAGCAGTCGCTGTTCTCGCTGCTGACCGGCGCCGAGGGCAGTCACTACGGCTGGTACGGGCTGCTGGCCGGCGCGTCCATCGTGTTCTTCGCCTTCATCGGCTTCGACATCGTCGCCACCACCGCCGAGGAGACCCGCAACCCGCAGCGCGACGTCGCGCGCGGCATCATCAGCTCGCTGGTGATCGTCACCGTGCTCTACGTCGCGGTCGCGCTGGTGCTCACCGGCATGGTGCCCTACACCGAGCTGCGCGACGCCGAATCGCCCAACCTGGCCACGGCGTTCGCCGCCAACGGGGTGCACTGGGCGGCCAAGGTGATCTCCATCGGCGCCCTGGCCGGGCTGACCACCGTGGTGACCGTGCTGGTGCTGGGCCAGACCCGGGTGGTGTTCGCCATGGCGCGCGACGGGCTGCTGCCCCGCGGGCTGGCCCGGACCGGCCCCCGCGGCACCCCGGTGCGGATCACGGTCATCGTCGGCGTGCTGGTGGCGCTGGCCGCCTCGGTGTTCCCCGTCGAGCGGCTGGAGGAGATGGTCAACATCGGCACGCTGTTCGCCTTCGTGCTCGTCTCGGGCGGGGTGATCGTGCTGCGCCGCACCCGCCCCGACCTGCCGCGCGGGTTCCGGGCGCCGCTGGTGCCGCTGCTGCCGGTGCTGTCGATCCTGGCCTGCCTGTGGCTGATGCTGAACCTGACCGGCCTGACCTGGATCCGGTTCGGCATCTGGATGCTCATCGGCGTGGTCGTCTACCTCGGCTACGGCCGCCGGCACTCGCTGCTGGGGCGGTCCGCCTGACCGCGCCGCGAGCGCTCGCTTCCTGACGGGACCACTCGACGAACGCGGCGACACGCGCGCCTGCGGAGTTTTACAAATCGGTGCTGTATGTCTAGACAACCGACAAATTGCGTCCTAGAGTCAAATGGACAGCGTTCACGTTGGGAGGCACAGTGACCACCACCGAGATCCCCGAGCCCCGCACCGCGCAGTGGCGGGACCGCAAGCGCTACCTCTGGCTGTTCGGACTGGTCGCCCCCACCGCGGTGCTCGCCGTGCTGCCCGTGGTGTGGCTGCTGAACCGGGCCGGCTGGCAGACCGCCTCGCAGGCGCTGTTCTGGATCGGGCCGTTCCTGCTCTACGTGCTGCTGCCGGCGCTGGACCTGAAGTTCGGTCCGGACGGGCAGAACCCGCCGGAGGAGGTGATGGAGCAGCTCGAGCGCGACCCCTACTACCGCCGGGTGCTGTACGCGTTCATCCCGTTCCAGTTCGTCACCCTGGTCGTCGGCGCCTATCTGTTCACCGCCGCCGACCTGAGCTGGCTCGGCTACACCGGCGGGCTGGGCTGGATCGGCAAGGTCGGCCTGGTGCTGTCGGTCGGGGTGCTGGGCGGGGTGGCCATCAACACCGCCCACGAACTGGGCCACAAGAAGGAGTCGGTGGAGCGCTGGCTGTCCAAGATCGTGCTGGCCCAGACCTGCTACGGACACTTCTACATCGAGCACAACCGCGGCCACCACGTGCGGGTCGCCACCCCCGAGGACCCGGCGTCGGCCCGGTTCGGCGAGACGCTGTGGGCCTTCCTGCCCCGCACCATCTGGGGCAGCCTGCGCTCGGCCTGGCGGCTGGAGGCCCAGCGGCTCGAACGGGTCGGCAAGCCGGTCTGGCACCCGAGCAACGACGTGCTCAACGCCTGGGCGATGTCGGTGGTGCTGTGGGGTGCGCTGGTCGCCGCGTTCGGCCCGGCGGTACTGATCTACCTGGTCGGGCAGGCGGTCTACGGGATCGTGCTGCTGGAGACCGTCAACTACCTGGAGCACTACGGGCTGCTGCGGCAGAAGACCGCCGGCGGCCGCTACGAGCGCTGCACCCCGGCGCACAGCTGGAACTCCGACCACCTGGTCACCAACATCTTCCTGTTCCACCTGCAGCGGCACAGCGACCACCACGCCAACCCGACCCGGCGCTACCAGACGCTACGCAGCATGGACGGCGCGCCGAACCTGCCCAGCGGCTACGCCACGATGATCGCGCTGACCTACGTCCCGGCGCTGTGGCGGCGGGTGATGGACCACCGGGTGCTCGAGCACTACGACGGCGACATCACCCGCGCGAACATCGCGCCGCGCAAGCGGGAGCGGATCCTGGCCCGCTACGGGGTGACGGCCCGATGAGCGCCTATCGCTGCCCGGTCTGCGACTACGTCTACGACGAGGCCAAAGGCGCGCCGCGGGAAGGCTTTCCGGCCGGCACCAGCTGGGACCGGGTGCCCGACGACTGGTGCTGCCCGGACTGCGGGGTGCGGGAGAAGATCGACTTCGAACCGGTGGAGGTGTCGCGATGAGCGGCGACTACAAACGCTACGTGTGCGTGCAGTGCGGCTTCGAGTACGACGAGGCGCTGGGCTGGCCGGAGGAGGGCATCGCGCCGGGCACCCGCTGGGCGGACATTCCCGACGACTGGCGCTGCCCGGACTGCGGCGCGGCCAAGGCGGACTTCTGCATGGTCGAGGTGGCGCCGCGCTGAGTCCGCAGCGCTGACCCGGGGCCGGACCGGTTAGTCTTCGGCTTGTGGCCCGACCGCGCAGCACCCGCACGCCCGCCCGCGTCCCGTACGCGGAGGCGTCGCGGGTGCTGTTGCGCGACTCCATCCTCGACGGCATGCGGGAGCTGCTGCTGACCCGCGACTGGTCGGCGATCACGCTGGCCGACGTCGCCCGCGCGGCCGGGGTGAGCCGGCAGACCATCTACAACGAGTTCGGCTCCCGGCAGGGCCTGGCCCAGGGCTATGCGCTGCGCCTCGCCGACCGCCTCGTCGACGAGGTCGACGAGGCCATCGCCGACAACGAGGGCGACATCTACGCCGCCTTCCTACAGGGGTTCCGCGCCTTCTTCACCGAGTCGGCCGCCGACCCGCTGGTGATCTCGCTGCTCAACGGCACCGCCAAACCCGATCTGCTGCAGCTGATCACCACCGACTCCGGGCCGATCATCACGCACTGCTCGCGCCGGCTCACCGAGGCGTTCATGCACAGCTGGGTGCGGGCCGGCGAGGAGGACGCCGGGGTGCTCGCCCGCGCCATCGTGCGGCTGGCGATGAGCTACGTGTCGATGCCGCCGGAGGCCGATCACGACGTGGCCGCCGATCTGGCGCGGCTGATGACCCCGTTCGCCGAGCGTTACGGTGTGATCGACCGGCCCTGAGCACGGCGGCGGGCCCGAAAGGGCTATGGTAAGCCGAGCTAGGTAAGCCGAGCTAACCGAATTCCCGACGCGCGTACGAGAAGGAATCACATGACGCTGACCGCCGATCGCCGCAATGGCATCGACTACAAGGTGGCCGACCTGTCGTTGGCCGAGTTCGGCCGCAAGGAGATCCGGCTCGCCGAGCACGAGATGCCGGGGCTCATGGCACTGCGGCGCGAGTACGCCGACGTCAAGCCGCTCAAGGGCGCCCGGATCTCCGGCTCGCTGCACATGACCGTGCAGACCGCGGTGCTGATCGAGACCCTCGTCGAACTCGGTGCGCAGGTGCGCTGGGCCTCGTGCAACATCTTCTCCACCCAGGACCACGCCGCCGCGGCGGTGGTGGTGGGGCCGCACGGCACCCCGGAGGAGCCCAGGGGCGTGTCGGTGTTCGCCTGGAAGGGCGAGACCCTCGAGGAGTACTGGTGGGCCGCCGAACAGGCGCTGACCTGGCCCGACGAGCCGGCCAACATGATCCTCGACGACGGCGGCGACGCCACCATGATGGTGCTGCGCGGCGCCCAGTACGAGAAGCAGGGCGTGGTCCCGCCGGCGGAGGAGGACGACCCGGCCGAGTGGAAGATCTTCCTGGCCACCCTGCGCCGGACCTTCGAGACCGACAAGAACAAGTGGACCCGGATCGCCCAGTCGGTGCGCGGCGTCACCGAGGAGACCACCACCGGCGTGCTGCGCCTGTACCAGTTCGAGGCCGCCGGTGAGCTGCCCTTCCCGGCGATCAACGTCAACGACTCGGTCACCAAGAGCAAGTTCGACAACAAGTACGGCACCCGCCACTCGCTGATCGACGGCATCAACCGGGGCACCGACGTGCTGATCGGCGGCAAGAAGGCCCTGGTCTGCGGGTACGGCGACGTGGGCAAGGGCTGCGCGGAGTCGCTGGCCGGCCAGGGCGCCCGGGTGCAGGTCACCGAGATCGACCCGATCAACGCGCTGCAGGCGCTGATGGACGGCTTCGACGTGGTCACCGTCGAGGACGCCATCGAGGACGCCGACATCGTCATCACCGCGACCGGCAACAAGGACATCATCACCGTCGACCACATGCGCCGGATGAAGCACCAGGCGATCCTGGGCAACATCGGCCACTTCGACAACGAGATCGACATGGCCGGCCTCGAGCGGTCGGGCGCGACGAAGACCAACATCAAGCCGCAGGTCGACCTGTGGACCTTCGAGAACGGCAAGTCGATCATCGTGCTCTCCGAGGGCCGACTGCTGAACCTGGGCAACGCCACCGGGCACCCCTCGTTCGTGATGAGCAACAGCTTCTCCAACCAGGTGATCGCCCAGATCGAGCTGTGGACCAAGCACGACGAGTACGACAACGCCGTCTACCGGCTGCCCAAGAAGCTCGACGAGAAGGTCGCCCGCATCCACGTCGAGGCGCTCGGCGGCAAGCTCACCAAGCTCACCAAGGAGCAGGCGGAGTACATCGGCGTCGACGTCGAGGGCCCGTACAAGCCCGAGCACTACCGCTACTGAGCCGCGACCGGGACTGCGGACGGATCGGATTCCGCTCGATCCGTCCGCAGTCCCGTCGGCCGTGGGCCGAAAACCGTACTCCGGCCGGTGTTCCGGACTGCCGGGTCAGCCGAACAGCCAGTGCCGGGCGGCCTCGGCGTTGACGTTCAGCGCCGCGCCGAACACCACCCACAGCACCAGCCACCACACCACCCGGCCCGGCACCGTCGCGCCCTCGCCGGCCCGGCGCAGGCCGAAGTAGGCGCCGCAGACACCGGTCAGGGGCGCGGCCCAGTGGAACATCGCACTGGTCGGGGACACGTTGTACAGGTACCGGCCGGACAACCAGCTGCCGAACGCGGGGCCGTCGGCGTAACCGAGCCGCAGCCCGGCGAACCAGGCCGCCGCGACGCCGAGCACCGCGGCCGCCAGCCGCACCCAGCGCACCGTCCGGACCGGTTTCGGGTACTCGATCGTCCGCCCGGCCAGCGTGAACAGCACCACGGCCACGCCGATGAAAAGCAGCGCGGTGGGGTGGAAGAACAGCCAGACGAAGAACCGCAGGTCCGACGGCGACGCCAGCGCGGCCGCCGACCCGCCGAACAGCAGCGGGACCCACACCGCCAGCGCCGCGGCCGTCCGAACCCGGTCGGGGGCGTCGGTGCGCGCCCAGAGATAGACGTGCCGCACCGCGGTCCACGACAGCCACAGCGTGCCGGGCGCGATCGCCAGCACGGCCGGCATCGGCAACGCCGACAGCAGCCGCGGCTGCACGGTGAGCGACACCGGCACCACCAGCACGAGGGCTGCGGCGACCAGGTCACGCCGGTAGCGCCGCCACACCGCCACCGCGAGGTTCGGTTCGGCCGTGGCCGCACCCGGTTCGTTCATTCGATCCCCCTCCAGGTCGGCGGTGCCGCGCCAACGGCAGCCTAAGCGCCGATCCCGGGGCTCCGGCGCACCAATTACGCTGCGGGGGTGCTCATCGCGATCGAGGGTGTCGACGGTTCCGGCAAACGCACGCTGACCGAGGCGCTGCGCCGGGAGTTCGAGAGCCGCGGGCGCACCGTCGCCGGCCTGGCCTTCCCGCGCTACGGCCGGTCGGTGACCGCCGACCTGGCCGCCGAGGCGCTGCGCGGCGGGCACGGCGACCTGGCGGACAGCGTCTACGCGATGGCGGTGCTGTTCGCGCTGGACCGGGCCGCCGCCCGCGACGAGATCGCCGGGTTGCTGGCCGGCCACGACGTCGTGCTGCTGGACCGGTACGTCGCCTCCAACGCCGCCTACAGCGCCGCGCGCCTGCACCAGGGCGCCGACGGCGAGGTCGTCGAATGGGTGCGCGCGCTGGAGTTCGACCGGCTGGCACTGCCGCGGCCGGACTGGCAGATCCTGCTCGCCGTACCCACCGAACTGGCCGCCGAGCGGGCCCGGCACCGCGAGGCGACCGAGGCCGACCGGGTGCGTGACGCCTACGAACGCGACGCGGGGCTGCAGCACCGCACCGGGGCGCTCTACGCGGCACTGGCGGCCGCCGACTGGGCCGGCCGGTGGACCGTCGCCGGCCCGGACGTCGACCCCGCCGCGCTGGCCGAGTCGCTGCTGGCGGGCTGATCGGCGCGCTGTGGGCGACACCCCCGCGTCGTACCCGCGATTTGTCGCGTTTCGATGACACCATGGTCACCATGAGGCAGAGGATTCTGGTCGTCGATGACGACCCGTCGCTGGCCGAGATGCTCACCATCGTGCTGCGCGGGGAAGGCTTCGACACTGCGGTCGTCGGCGACGGCAGCCAGGCACTCTCGGCGGTGCGGGAGCTGCGGCCCGACCTGGTGCTGCTGGATCTGATGCTGCCGGGGATGAACGGCATCGACGTCTGCCGTGCGATCCGCGCCGACTCCGGCGTGCCGATCGTGATGCTGACCGCCAAGAGCGACACCGTCGACGTCGTCCTCGGGCTGGAATCCGGAGCCGACGACTACGTCGTCAAGCCGTTCAAGCCGAAGGAGCTCGTCGCCCGGGTGCGGGCCCGGCTGCGCCGCAACGAGGAGGAGCCGCCGGAGATCCTGACCATCGGCGACATCGAGATCGACGTGCCGGCGCACAAGGTCACCCGCAACGGCGAGACGATCCAGCTCACCCCGCTCGAGTTCGACCTGCTGGTGGCGCTGGCGCGCAAACCCCGGCAGGTGTTTACTCGGGATGTGCTGCTCGAACAGGTGTGGGGCTACCGTCACCCCGCCGACACCCGCCTGGTGAACGTGCACGTGCAGCGACTGCGGGCCAAGGTCGAGAAGGACCCGGAGAACCCCCAGGTGGTGTTGACCGTTCGAGGCGTGGGATACAAGGCCGGCCCACCGTGATCGAAGGGACCCCGGTGGCCGCGATCCACCGATGATCTGGGGTTCGAGGAGACGCATACGCGGTCGCGCCGGCCCGCTGCTGCGCGGGTTCGGCGCGCTCAGCCGTGCCATGGGGCACCTGTGGCGCCGGTCGCTGCAGCTGCGGGTGGTCACCCTGACGCTGGGGCTGTCGCTGGTCGTCATCCTCGTTCTCGGCTTCGTCCTCACCAGCCAGATCACCGACCGCATCCTCGACGTGAAGGTGCGGGCGGCGACCGAGGAGATCGAGCGGGCCCGCAGCACGGTCAGCGACCTCGTCGGCGGTGAGGAGACCCGCTCGCTGGACAGCAGCCTGCAGCTGGCGCGCAACACGCTCATCGACCGCACCGCCGAGGCGGGAGCCGGGCTGGCCGGCACCTTCGACGCGGTGCTGGTCGTGCCGGGCGACGGGCCCCGGGCGGCGACCGCGGCGGGCCCGGTCTCGCAGATCCCGGCGTCGTTGCGCGACTTCGTCAAGGCCGGGCAGGTCAGCTACCAGTACGCCACCGTGCAGACCGAGGGCTACTCGGGGCCGGCGCTCATCCTGGGCAGCCCGACCACCTCGCCGGTGACCAACCTGGAGCTCTACCTCATCTTCCCGCTGAACAACGAGGAGAGCACCATCGCGCTGGTGCGCGGCACCATGGCCGGCGGCGGGGTGGTGCTGCTCGGGCTGCTGGCGGTCATCTCGTTGGTGGTCGCGCACCAGATCGTGCAGCCGGTGCGGCAGGCCTCGCGTATCGCCGAGCGGTTCGCCGAGGGCCACCTCACCGAGCGGATGCCGGTGCGCGGCGAGGACGACATGGCCCGGCTGGCGGTGTCGTTCAACGACATGGCCGAGAGCCTGCACCGCCAGATCACCCAGCTCGAGGAGTTCGGCAACCTGCAGCGGCGGTTCACCTCCGACGTCAGCCACGAGCTGCGCACCCCGCTGACCACGGTGCGGATGGCCGCCGACCTCATCCACGACCACGCCGAGGACCTCGACCCGTCGCTGCGCCGGTCCATCGAGCTCATGGTCAGCGAGCTGGACCGGTTCGAGTCGTTGCTCAACGACCTGCTGGAGATCTCCCGCCACGACGCCGGTGTGGCCGAGCTGTCGGTCGAGCAGGTCGATCTGCGCTCCACCGTGCAGAGCGCGCTGGACAACGTCGGCCACCTCGCCGACGACGCCGGTATCGATCTCGTCGTCGAACTGCCCGAACAACCGGTCGTCGCCGAGGTGGACTCCCGCCGGGTCGAGCGCATCCTGCGCAACCTCATCGCCAACGCGATCGACCACGCCGAGGGCAAACCGGTGCGCATCCGGATGGCCGCCGACATCGACACCGTCGCGGTCACCGTGCGCGACTACGGCGTGGGGCTGCGGCCCGGCGAGGAGAAGCTGGTGTTCAGCCGGTTCTGGCGGGCCGACCCGTCCCGGGTGCGCCGCTCCGGCGGCACCGGGCTGGGCCTGGCCATCAGCATCGAGGACGCCCGGCTGCACCACGGCCGGCTGGAGGCCTGGGGCGAGCCCGGCAAGGGCGCCTGTTTCCGGCTCACGCTGCCGCTGGTGCGCGGCCACAAGGTCACCACCAGCCCGCTGCCGCTCAAACCCGTCGAGCCCGACCTGCCGCCCCCGCCGCGGTCGGACCGGGGTCGCCGTCCCGCTGAGGAGAGCGTGTGAGACGCGTGCTTCCGGTGGTGTGGGCGCTGCTGTTCACCGTCGCGGTGGCCGGCTGCGCCGGGGTGCCGAGTTCCTCGCCGCCGCAGGCGATCGGCACCGTGCAGCGGCCCGCCCCGCCCAGCCTGCCCACCCCCTCCCCGGACATGGCGCCCGACGTGCTGTTGCGCGAGTTCCTCAAGGCCACAGCCGATCCCGCCAACCGGCATCTGGCCGCCCGGCAGTTCCTCACCGAGTCCGCGTCGGCCGCCTGGGACGACGCCGGCAGCGCGGTGCTGATCGACCGGGTGGTGTTCGTCGAGGACCGCGGCCGCGATCCGAACCGGGTCTCGGTCGGCATGCGCGCCGACATCCTCGGATCGCTGTCGGACATGGGGGTGTTCGAGACCGCCGAGGGCGCGCTGCCCGACCCCGGCCCGATCGAGCTGGTGCGCACGCCGGCCGGCTGGCGGATCGACCGGCTGCCCAACGGGGTGTTCCTGGACTGGCAGCAGTTCCAGGAGACCTACAAGCGGCACACGCTCTACTTCGTCGACCCCACCGGCAAGACGGTGGTGCCCGACCCGCGCTACGTCGCGGTCTCCGACCCCGACCTGCTGGCCACCGAACTGATCACCAAGCTGATCGCCGGGCCCCGGCCGGAGCTGGCCAACTCGGTGCGCAACCTGCTCGGCCCGCCGTTGAAGCTGCGCGGCCCGGTCACCCGCGCCGACGGCGGCCGGACCGGGGTGGGCCGCGGTTACGGCGGCGCCCGCATCGAGCTGGAGAACCTCACCACCACCGACCCGGCCAGCCGCCAGCTGCTGGCCGCCCAGATCATCTGGACGCTGTCGCGGGCGGGGATCAACGGCCCCTACGTCATCACCGCCGACGGGGCGGCGTTGGACGACCGGTTCGCCGACGGCTGGGACACCGCCGACGTGGCCGCCACCGACCCGGGCGCCGACGCCGGCGCGGCCGCCGGCCTGCACGCCCTGGTCGGTGGATCGATGGTGTTCGTCGACGGCCAGCGCGCCCCGCGGGTCCCCGGCCCGTTCGGGGACACCCCGAACCAGGTCTCGGCCGCGCTGTCCCGGGACGGACAGCAGGCCGCGTCGGTGGTCGTGCAACGGCCGGGCGCACCGGACGCGGTGGCCACCATGTGGGTGGGCCGGTTGGACGGCTCCCCGACCAAGGCCCTGGAGGCCCGCAGCCTGACCCGGCCGAGTTGGGCGCTCGACGGCGCCATCTGGGTGGTCGTCGACGGCAACGCGGTGGTGCGGGTGGTGCAGGAGGCCGCCACCGGACAGCCGGCCAGCATGCCGGTGGACACCACGGCGGTCTCGGCGCGGTTCCCGGGCGCCATCACCGAGCTGCAGCTGTCCCGGGACGGCACCCGCGCGGCGATGGTGATCGACGGCAGGGTGGTGCTGGCCGGCGTGGAGCAGACCCGCGACGGTCAGTTCGTGCTGTCCTACCCGCGCCGGCTCGGTTTCGGGTTGGGCGACACCGTGGTGTCGCTGTCCTGGCGCACCGGCGACGACATCGTGGTCAGCCGCACCGACGGCCAGCACCCGGTGTCCTACGTCAATCTCGACGGGGTGAACTCCGACGCCCCGGTGCACAACCTGCTCATGCCGGTCCGGACGGTGGCCGCCAACCCGTCGACGGTCTACGTCTCCGAGGCCCGCGGGGTGCTGCAGCTGTCGGCCGCGACCGCCGGCGGCGAGCTGGCCTGGACCGAGGTGCGGCCGCTGATGGTGCCCGGGGCGATCCCGGTGCTGCCCGGCTGAGCTCCCGGGCCGGTGTTGTCGGGGGCGGGGCGCACACTGCGGGCATGCTGGATCTGGTGCTGCCCGTCGAGTGCGGCGGCTGCGGGGCGCCCGGGCGGCCGTGGTGCGGCGGCTGCGCCCGCGCGCTGGCCCTGGGCCCCGACGACCCGCAGTTGATCAGCCCGCGGATCGATCCCGGGGTGCCGGTGTTCGCGCTGGGCCGCTACGCCGGGCCGCGCCGGGCCGCGATCGTGGCGGTCAAGGAGCACGGCCGCACCGACCTGCTGCCGGTGCTGGCCGCGGCCCTCGGGCAGGCCCTGGACCGGCTGGTGCACTGGGGGATGGTGGGCCGTCCGCTGCGGCTGGTGCCCGCGCCCACTCGCGGCACCGCGGCCCGGCGGCGCGGCGGGGACCCGGTCACCCGGATGGCGCGCGCGGCGGCCGACGGCCGGGCCGGGATCGGGGTGGCCGCGGTGCTGCGGATGCGGGCGTTCACCCGCGACTCGGTGGGGCTGTCGGCGGCCGGGCGGCAGCGCAACATCGCCGGCCGGGTGCGGCTGCGCGGCCCGGTCACCGGTCCGGTGGTGCTCGTCGACGACGTCGTCACCACCGGGGCGACGGTCGCCGAGTCGGTGCGGGTGCTGCGTGCCGGCGGGGCTGATGTGGCAGCTGTCGTCGCCGTGGCACACGCGTGAATAAACAACATGCAACCCATCGGCGAAATCACTGGCACTCCCGGCTGAACGTGACTACCGTCGGCATCGAAGCGATCGGCTCACGCGGCGCTCCGCCGAGACGCCGCTTCGCCGCACAACGGTAGGAGGTGAGTAGTCGACACCTTGCGCCGGTGGGCGAAGCGAATCGAACGGCCCGTCGGCGCTCCCTGCGAGAACACGCCCGGCACGCAGAGCGCGTGCGACTCTAGAGAAACGAGTTGCCAAGCATGTCAAGCCGTTCCGAGAACACAGGCCGCACCATGGTGATCGAGGATGACCGTCCCGATTCGGCCACCAGCACCCGCGCCGAGATCGTCGTCAAGGGTCGAAACGTCGAAATCCCCGACCACTTCCGCACCTACGTTTCCGAGAAGCTCTCACGCCTCGAGCGTTTCGATCGCACCCTCTACCTGTTCGACGTCGAGCTGAACCACGAGAAGAACCGCCGACAACGCAAGAACTGTCAGCACGTGGAGATCACCGCTCGGGGCCGAGGGCCGGTGGTGCGCGCCGAGGCGTGCGCGAACAGCTTCTACGCGGCGTTCGAGTCGGCCATCGACAAGCTCGAGGAACGCCTGCGGCGCGCCGCCGACCGGCGCAAGGTGCACTACGGCGACAAGACCCCGGTGTCGGTGGCCGAGGCGACCGCGACCGCCGCGGTGGTCGAGTCGAACGCGGAGCCGGCGGGCGAGCCCGACTCGCAGGTCGACGACGGGCCGGGCCGGATCGTGCGCGTCAAGGAGCACCCGGCCACCCCGATGACCGTCGACGACGCGCTCTACGAGATGGAACTGGTGGGGCACGACTTCTTCCTGTTCCACGACAAGGAGACCGACAAGCCGTCGGTGGTCTACCGGCGCCACGCCTACGACTACGGGCTGATCCGCCTGGCCTGAGGCGGGCCGACGCGGGCCCTGCGCACCCCGCGGTGTGCAGGGCTTTCGCGTGTCGACCAGGCAAAACGCCGCCGCACCGGCGCGGGCCGGCGGGTGCGGCCGTCCGGATCCACCGGTAGGTCGGTTACGTCACCTACGATGGATGCCGGCTGCAGGGCCCAACGATCCGTCCAACCCACAGGGGAAATTAGCGTGCTGTCGAAGTTGCTCCGGCTCGGTGAAGGCCGCATGGTCAAGCGCCTCAAGGGGGTGGCTGACTATGTCGACTCCCTCTCCGACGAGGTCGAGAAGCTCTCCGACGCCGAGCTGCGGGCCAAGACCGCCGAGTTCAAGGAGCGGGTCGCCAAGGGCGAGAGCCTCGACGACCTGCTGCCCGAGGCGTTCGCGGTGGCCCGCGAGGCCGCCTGGCGGGTGCTCGACCAGAAGCACTTCCTGGTCCAGATCATGGGTGGTGCGGCGCTGCACTTCGGCAACGTCGCCGAGATGAAGACCGGTGAGGGCAAGACCCTGACCGCGGTGCTGCCGTCCTACCTCAACGCGCTGTCCGGCAAGGGTGTGCACGTCGTCACCGTCAACGACTACCTGGCCAAGCGCGACGCCGAGTGGATGGGCCGCGTGCACCGGTTCCTCGGCCTGGAGGTCGGCGTGATCCTGTCCGGCATGACGCCGGAGCAGCGCCGGCGCGCCTACGCCGCCGACATCACCTACGGCACCAACAACGAGTTCGGCTTCGACTACCTGCGCGACAACATGGCCCTGTCGCTGTCGGACCTGGTCCAGCGCGGCCACAACTTCGCCATCGTCGACGAGGTCGACTCCATCCTCATCGACGAGGCCCGGACCCCGCTGATCATCTCCGGCCCGGCCGACGGCACCTCCCAGCACTGGTACCGGGAGTTCGCCCGGCTCGCGCCGCTGATGGAGAAGGACGTCCACTACGAGGTGGACCTGCGCAAGCGCGCCGTCGGCGTGACCGAGCTCGGCGTGGAGTTCGTCGAGGACCAGCTCGGCATCGACAACCTCTACGAGGCCGCCAACTCGCCGCTGGTCAGCTACCTGAACAACGCGCTGAAGGCCAAGGAGCTGTTCCAGCGCGACAAGGACTACATCGTCCGAAACGGTGAGGTGCTCATCGTCGACGAGTTCACCGGCCGCGTGCTGGTGGGCCGCCGCTACAACGAGGGCATGCACCAGGCCATCGAGGCCAAGGAAGGCGTGGAGATCAAGGCCGAGAACCAGACGCTGGCCACGATCACCCTGCAGAACTACTTCCGGCTCTACGACAAGCTCGCCGGCATGACCGGCACCGCCGAGACCGAGGCCGCCGAGCTGCACGAGATCTACAAGCTCGGCGTGGTGCCGATCCCCACCAACAAGCCGATGGTCCGCAAGGATCACCCGGACCTGATCTACAAGACCGAGGAGGCCAAGTTCCTCGCGGTCGTCGACGACATCGCCGAACGGTACGAGAAGGGCCAGCCGGTGCTGATCGGCACCACCAGCGTCGAGCGCTCGGAATACCTGTCGCGGCTGCTGCAGAAGCGGCGCATCCCGCATGCGGTGCTCAACGCCAAGTACCACGAGCAGGAGGCCGCGATCGTCGCCGAGGCCGGCCGTCGCGGCGCGGTGACGGTGGCGACGAACATGGCCGGCCGCGGCACCGACATCGTGCTGGGCGGCAACCCCGACTTCATCACCGACAAGCGGCTGCGTGAGCGTGGCCTGGACCCGGTGTCCACCCCGGAGGACTACGAGAAGGCCTGGCACGAGCTGTACCCGCAGGTCAAGGCCGAGTGCGCCAAGGAGGCCGAGGCCGTGCGCGAGGTCGGCGGCCTGTACGTGCTCGGCACCGAGCGGCACGAGTCGCGGCGTATCGACAACCAGCTGCGCGGCCGGTCCGGCCGGCAGGGCGACCCCGGCGAGTCGCGGTTCTACCTGTCGCTGGGCGACGAGCTGATGCGGCGGTTCAACGGCGCCACCCTCGAGGCGCTGCTGACCCGGCTGAACCTGCCCGACGACGTGCCGATCGAGGCCAAGATGGTCACCCGCGCCATCAAGAGCGCCCAGACGCAGGTCGAGCAGCAGAACTTCGAGATCCGCAAGCAGGTGCTCAAGTACGACGAGGTGATGAACCAGCAGCGCAAGGTCATCTACGCCGAGCGCCGCCGCATCCTCGAGGGCGAGAACCTGCGCGACCAGGCGCTGAAGATGGTGCGTGACGTCATCACCGCCTACGTCGACGGGGCGACGGCGGAGGGCTACGTCGAGGACTGGGATCTCGACGAACTGTGGTCGGCGCTCAAGCAGCTGTACCCGGTCAGCCTGGACTACCAGGAGCTGATCGACTCGCCGGAGCTCGGCGAGCCCGGCGAGCTCACCCGTGATGACCTGCTCGAGGCGCTCGTCGCCGACGCCGAACGCGCCTACGACGAGCGGGAGCGCCAGATCGAGGAGCTCGCCGGCGAGGGCGCCATGCGCCAGCTCGAGCGCAACGTGCTGCTCAACGTGCTGGACCGCAAGTGGCGCGAGCACCTCTACGAGATGGACTACCTCAAGGAGGGCATCGGGCTGCGGGCGATGGCCCAGCGCGACCCGCTGGTGGAGTACCAGCGCGAGGGCTACGACATGTTCATGGGCATGCTCGAGGGCCTCAAGGAGGAGTCGGTCAGCCTGCTGTTCAACGTGACGGTGGAGCCGGTGTCGGCCCCGACCGTCGCGCCGGTGCCGACCCCGGCCGGGCTGCAGCAGCTCGCCGGCGGCCAGGCCCAGCCCGCCGGCGGGGCGGTGGCCACCGAGCAGCGGTCCGCACCCGCCCTGCGCGCCAAGGGGATCGAGAACAAGCGGCCGCCGCTGACCTACACCGGCCCGGGTGAGGACGGTGCGGCCGAGATCCAGCGCGCCAACGGGGCGCCGGTCGGCGGCAGCCGGCGGGAACGCCGCGAGGCGGCGCGCCAGCAGGCCCGGGACATCCGCCAGGCGAGGCACCGCCGCTGAGCGGCGAATGAGGCCTGTGCCGCTGAGCGGCGAATGAGGCCTGTGCCGCTGAGCGGCGAATGAGGCCTGTGCCGCTGATCAGCCGATCTGCAGCGCCACCACCTGCCAGCGGTCGGCGCCGGGCACCCGCTCCACCCGGGCGGCGATGACCCGGATCCGTCCGCCCCTGCTGTAGGTGGCGAACACCTCTGCGGCTCCCGGCTCGGCCGTGCCGGAGTGGCCGGGGCAGCGCAGCCGCACCCGGCGCAGCACCGCGGCCGGCCGGCCCCGCGGCCGGGTGCCGAGGTGGGTGAGCACCTCGTCGAACACGGTCGGCGCGAGCACCGCGCGCAGGTGGGTGACCGGCCGGCGCCGGTCGATGACCTCCAGCACCTGCCGCAGCGCGGCATCGGCGAAGCGGGCGGCGGCCGGTGGCGGGACCGGTTCGCGGTGCGGCGGTGCGACGGCCCGCAGGGCGCGTGGCCGCTGGGGCGGGATGCGGATCGCGGGCAGCGAGACCGGCGGCAGTGCCGACAGCGCGACCGCCGGGGGCTCGTAGTCGACGATCTCGATCCGCCGGGCGGGCGGGATCTGCGATGCGGGCACGGGCACCCTCCAGCGTCGACGGGACGGACGACGTCTGCTGGAGAGTGGCAGACAACACGATGATCACACGGCCGCCGCGGGCGCGGCTGCGCGAATTCGCCACGCCGAGACGCCGACATGGCACGGCTCGCCGTGCGTCCGCGAGGCCCCGACCGATACCGTGTCCGAAAGGATCGGGGTCCGAACGGATCGTGGAACCAACGGGGGTGCGAACCGCAGTGGTGGCGAGGTTGTCAGCGGCGGATGCGGAGTTCTTCCGCCTCGAGGACACACCCACGCCGATGTACGTGGGATCGCTGGCCATCCTGCGCAAACCCCGGGCCGGGCTGAGTTACGACACCCTGCTGGCGACCGTCGAGCAGCGGCTGCCGCAGATCCCGCGCTACCGGCAGAAGGTGCGGGAGGTGTCCTACGGGCTGGGGCGGCCGGTCTGGGTCGACGACCGCGATTTCGACATCACCTACCACATCCGTCGCTCGGCGCTGCCGTCGCCGGGCAGCGACGCCCAGCTGCACGACCTGATCGCCCGCCTCGGCTCCCGCCCGCTGGACCGCACCCGGCCGCTGTGGGAGATGTACCTCATCGAGGGTCTGTCCGGAAACCGGCTGGCGATCTACACCAAGTCGCACCAGGCACTGGTCAACGGGGTAACCGCGCTGGAGATCGGCCACGTCATCGCCGACCGTACCCGCAAGCCGCCGGAGTTCGGCGAGGACCTGTGGATCCCGCGCCGCGAACCCGGCAACGCCGAACTGCTGCTGAGCGCGATCGGGGAGTGGCTGACCCGGCCCACCGCCGGGCTGCTGGCGGTGCGCGACGCCGTCGTCGACGTCGCCACCAACACCTCCGAGCTGGCCGACGTCGGCCGGCACGCCCTGGACGTGGTGCGCACCGCCGCCCGCGGCACCGCCCCGCCCACCCCGCTGAACCGACGGGTGTCGCGCAACCGCCGGTTCACCGTCGCCGACCACGCGCTCGACGACTACCGGGCGGTGCGGGCCCGCTACGACTGCGACGTCAACGACGTGGTGCTGGCGGTGGTGTCCGGGGCGCTGCGCAACTGGCTGCTGTCCCGCGGCGAACCGGTGACCAGCTCGTCGACGGTGCGCGCGATGGTGCCGATGTCGGTCTACCCGGACGCCGACCTGGACACCGACTCGCCGGGGCAGGCGATGAGCGAGGTGTCGCCGTTCCTGGTCGACCTGCCGGTGGGGGAGGGCAATCCGGTGGTGCGGCTGAGCCAGATCGCGCACGCCACCGAGGCGCACCCGAGCGCGGCCAGCCTGGTCGACGCGCGCACCATCGTCACGCTGTCCGGTTTCGCCCCGCCCACCCTGCACGCCATGGGCATCCGGGTGGCGACGCGGTTCTCCGCCCGCCAGTTCAACCTGCTCATCACCAACGTCCCCGGCGCCCAGCGGCAGATGTACATCGCTGGTGCGAAACTGATTGCCACGTACGCGGTTCCGCCGCTGCTGCACAACCAGGTGCTGGCCATCGGGGTGACCTCCTACAACGGCCGGGTCTACTACGGCATCAACGCCGACCGGGAGGCGATGAGCGACGTCGGGATGTGGCCGGGGCTGCTGAGCGAGTCGTTGGAGGAGCTGCTCGACGCCGCGCGCTGAGCCGCAGCGGTTACCCTCGCAGCGTGCGCGTTTTCGTTCCGGTCACCCTGGCCATACTGCAGCGACTCGTCACCGACGGATCGGTCCGGGCGGTCAACGACACCGCGTTCGCGCTCACCCCGGCGCTGCGCGAGGCCTACGCCGAGGGTGACGACGAGGAACTGGCCGACGTCGCGCTGCGGGAGGCGGCGCTGGCCTCACTGCGGCTGCTCGCCGACGGTGCCGATGGCGGGGCCGGTGCCGAGCTGCCGCTGCGCCGGGCGGTGCTGGAGGCCGAGGCCGACGCCACGCCGCGGCCCGACCTCGACGACGCGGTGGTGCGGCTGGCCGGGCCGGTCGCGCTCGACGATGTGATCGCCGCCTACGTCGACCGCGCCGAGGCGGAACAGGCGGTGCGGGCGGCGATCGCGGTGGTCGACGACGCCGATCTCGGTGACGAGGACGCCGAGCTCACGGTGGGGGACGCCCAGGACCATCCGCTGGCCTGGTACGGCGTGCAGGAGTTGCCGTTCCTGATCGAACTGCTCTGAACTCTTGTTACGGCTCCGTAGGTTACGGTAGCGTAGGTTGCATCCTGCGGTTCGGGTAGTGGAAAGAGCGCACGCGAGCAGGCGTTTCGATGGGAAAAAGCGACATCAAGAAATCCGTCCGAGTCGTCGACACCGTGCGACCGACCGTGGCAGGGGTGGACGAACACCCCGGCTGGCACCGGCTCCGCCGGCTCGCCGAGCGCATCACGACTCCGCTGTTGCCGGACGACTATCTGCAACTGATCAACCCGCTGTGGTCCGCGCGTGAACTGCGCGGCCGGGTGGTGTCGGTCCACCGGGAGACCGAGGACTCGGCCACCCTGGTCATCAAACCGGGCTGGGGGTTCAGCTTCGACTTCCAGCCGGGTCAGTACATCGGGATCGGTCTGCTGGTCGACGGCCGGTGGCGGTGGCGGTCCTACTCACTGACCACCCCGCCGGACACCTCGCGCAGCCGGCGCACCATCAGCATCACGGTCAAGGCGATGCCGGAGGGCTTCGTCTCCACCCACCTCGTCGGCGGGGTGCGGCCCGGCACGATCGTGCGGCTGGCCGCCCCGCAGGGCAACTTCGTGATGCCCGACCCGGCGCCGCCGCGGGTGCTGTTTCTGACCGCGGGCAGCGGCATCACCCCGGTGATGTCCATGCTGCGCACGCTGGCCCGCCGCGACCAGATCACCGATATCGTGCACATCCATTCCGCGCCAACGAAAGCCGAGGCGCTGTTCGTCGGGGAGCTGGAGGCGCTGGGCTGTGCGCACCCGGGCTACCGGCTGGTGCTGCGGGAGACCCGGGTGCAGGGCCGGCTCGATCCGGCCCGGCTCGACGAGCTGGTGCCGGACTGGCGGGAGCGCCAGACCTGGGCCTGCGGGCCGCTGGGCATGCTCGACGACGCCGAGCGGGTGTTCCGCGACGCCGGGGTCGCCGACCGGCTGCACCTGGAGCGGTTCGCGGTGAACCGCGCCGCCGGACACGGCGCCGGCGGCAGGGTTGAATTCTCCCGGACCGGGAAGACTCTGGACGTGGATGCGGCGACCTCGCTGCTGGAGGCCGGCGAGCAGGTGGGCGTGCGGATGCCGTTCGGCTGCCGGATGGGTATCTGCCAGTCCTGTGTGGTCGAACTGGTCGACGGCCATGCGCGGGATCTGCGCACCGGCGAGGTGCACGACCCCGGCACACGTATTCAGACCTGCGTTTCCGCCGCGTCCGGCGATTGTGTTTTGGACGTATGACCGTTTACTGCCTGGTAACCTACGCGCTCGTAGGTTACGGTAGCGTAGGAATGAGAGAGGAGGCGGTCGATGGCCATTACTGACGTGCCGGCGTTCGCACATCTGACCGAAGCCGACATCGAGAATCTCGGCGCCGAACTCGATGCGATCCGGCGGGACATCGAAGACTCCCTCGGCGAGCGCGATGCGCGCTACATCCGCCGCACCATCGCTACCCAGCGCGCGTTGGAGGTGGCCGGGCGACTGCTGCTCATCGCCAGTTCCCGCCGTGCGGCGTGGTGGGCCGGAGCCACTACGCTGGGCGTGGCCAAGATCATCGAGAACATGGAGATCGGCCACAACGTCATGCACGGCCAGTGGGACTGGATGAACGATCCCGAGATCCATTCCACGGGCTGGGAGTGGGACCTGGCCGGCGCCTCCAAGCACTGGCGGTTCACCCACAACTTCATGCACCACAAGTACACCAACATCCTGGGCATGGACGACGATGTGGGCTTCGGGATGCTGCGGGTCACCCGGGACCAGCCGTGGAAGCCGTTCAATCTCGGAAACCTGCTCTACAACACGATTCTCGCGACGTTCTTCGAATGGGGCGTGGGTCTGCAGCACCTCGAGATCGGCAAGATCGCCAAGGGTCGCGACGACCGCCGCGCCACCCTCCAGCGGCTGCGTGAGTTCGGCACCAAGGCCGGGCGCCAGGTGTTCAAGGACTACGTCGCCTACCCCGCGCTGACCTCGATGTCGCCGTGGGCGACGTTCCGCTCGACGCTCACCGCCAACGCGGTGGCCAACATCATCCGTAACCTGTGGTCGAACGCGGTGATCTTCTGCGGCCACTTCCCGGACGGCGCCGAGAAATTCACCAAGACCGATCTCGAGGGCGAGAGCAAGGGGCAGTGGTACCTGCGCCAGATGCTCGGCAGCGCCAACTTCGACGCCGGCCCGCTGCTGCGGTTCATGTCCGGCAACCTGTGCCACCAGATCGAGCACCACCTGTACCCGGACCTGCCCAGCAACCGGTTGCACGAGGTGTCGATCCGGGTGCGCCAGCTGTGCGAGAAGTACGACCTGCCCTACACCACCGGGCCGTTCCTGGTGCAGTACGCCAAGACCTGGCGCACGCTGGCCAAGCTCTCGCTGCCGGACCGCTTCCTGAAGGCCGATCCGGACAACGCGCCGGAGACCCACAGCGAGCGGATGTTCGCCGAGATCGACGCCGAGTTCCCGGCGGTCGACCCGGTCACCGGCCAGCGGCGCGGGCTGCGGTCGGCGATGGCCGCGGCGCGGCAGCGCCGGCGGGTCCGCAAGCAGGCCCGGCGGGGCCGCCGTGAGGAGCGGGCCGCGCTGAAAGCCGCCTAGTAGGCCCGACTCTCGGCCAGAGTCTGCAGCAGGCGCCGGGTCGCTTCGACCCGGCGCTTCGCTGTTCCGGTGAGGGTGTCCAGCGCGCACTCCGGGTCGGCCGGCGGGCCCAGGTGCCCGCAACCGCGCGGGCAGTGCTCGATCGCCCCGGCCAGGTCGGTGAAGGCCAGCAGCACGTCGTCCGGTTCGATGTGCGCCAGCCCGAACGACCGGATGCCCGGGGTGTCGATCACCCAGCCCGACCCGGGCAGCGGCAGCGCCACCGACTGGGTGGAGGTGTGCCGGCCCTTGCCGATCTCCGAGACCTCGCCCGTGGCACGATCAGCTTGCGGGACAAGGCGATTCACCAGGGTCGACTTGCCGACGCCGGAGTGCCCGAGCAGCACGGTGACCTTGCCGGTGAGCAGTTCCAGCAGCGGTTCGATCGGGTCGTCGCGGCCGGCGGTGACGGTGCGCAGATCCAGATCGGCGAACTGCGCCGCGAACGGCTCGGCCGGGGCGAGGTCGGTCTTGGTCAGGCACAGGATCGGCACCAGGCCGCCGGCGTAGGCGGCGATCAGCGCCCGCTCCACCAGCCCCACCCGCGGCGGCGGGTCGGCCAGCGCCACCACGATCAGCAACTGGTCGGCGTTGGCCACCACCACCCGTTCGGTCGGGTCGGTGTCGTCGGCGGTGCGGCGCAACACCGTTCGGCGTTCGCCCCGCCGCACGATGCGGGCCAGGGTGCCGGGCCGGCCGGACAGGTCGCCGACCAGTTCGACGGTGTCGCCGACCACGATGGGGGTGCGGCCGAGTTCCCGGGCCCGCATCGCGGTGACCCGCCGCTGCGGGTCACCGTCGAGCACACAACCCCAACGACCCCGGTCCACGGTGACCACCATGGCCGGGGCCGCGTCCTCGTGTCGCGGTCGGCGCTTGGTGCGCGGCCGGGATCCGCGACCCGCCCGCACCCGCACATCGGATTCGTCGTAGTCGTATCTCACTCGGCCTCACCCGGCGTCGTCGTCCACACCCGACTGCCCGGACAGCATCGCCGACCACAGCTGCGGGAACTCCGGCAGCGTCTTGGCGGTGGTGGCGATGTCCTCGATCGCCACGTCCTCGGTGCGCAGGCCGATGATCGCCCCCGCCATGGCCATCCGGTGGTCGGCGTAGGAGTGCCACAGCCCGCCGTGCAGGGGAGTCGCGGTGATCACCAGGCCGTCCTCGGTCTCGGCGCAGTCGCCACCGAGCCCGTTGATCTCGGCGGTCAGCGCGGCCAGCCGGTCGGTCTCGTGGCCGCGCAGGTGAGCGATCCCGCGCAGCCGCGACACCGATCCCGGCCGGGCCAGCGCCGCCAGCGCGGCGACCGACGGCGTCAGCTCGCCGATGTCGTGCAGGTCCACGTCGAACCCGCCGTAGCGTCCCGAACCCTGCACCTCCAGATACGAATCCGTCTGGTGCACAACGACGTCGAGCCGACGCAACAGGTCGAGGATCTGCCCGGCGGGCTGGATGCTGCGGTGCGGCCAGCCGGTGACGCGGACCGACCCGCCGCTGACCACCGCTGCGGCGATGAACGGCACCGCGTTGGACAGATCCGGCTCGATCACCCAGTGCCGGGCGGCGATCGGCCCCGGTTCCACCCGCCACCGGTTGGGCACGGCGTCGTCGACGACCACCCCGGCGTCGCGCAGCATCGTCACCGTCATCGCGATGTGCGGTGCCGACGGCACCGACTCGCCGGTGTGCACCACGGTCAGACCGTCGGTGAACGCCGGGGCCGACAGCAGCAGCCCCGAGACGAACTGCGAGGAGGCCGAGGCGTCGAGCGCCACCGTGCCGCCGGCCACCGCGCCCTGCCCGTGCACGGTGAACGGCAGGCCGTCGCCGTCGACGCGCACCCCGAGCGCGCGCAGCCCGCCCAGCAGCGGCGCGATCGGGCGGGCGCGGGCCTGCTCGTCGCCGTCGAAGGTGATCCGCGAGGTCGACAGCGCCGCGATCGGCGGGACGAACCGCAGCACCGTCCCGGCCAGCCCGCAGTCGATCCGGGCCTGCGGCGCCGGAGCCAGCCGCCCGGCGATCCGCAGCTCGGTCTCGCTGCCGTCGACGGCGGTCACCGTCACCCCGAGCGTGCGCAGCGCACCGATCATCAGGTCGGTGTCGCGGCTGCGCAGCGCGCCGGTGATGGTCGACTCGCCGCCGGCCGCGCCCCCGACCGTGGTGGCCAGGGCGGCCAGCACCAGCGCGCGGTTGGTCAGCGACTTGGATCCGGGGATGCCGACCGTGGCGTGGATCGGTCCCGGCGCGTACGGTGCGGGCCAGCCGCCGCGACGGCCCTCGGCGTGGTCGGTTGATCCCTGCGTGCTCACGCGCTCCATCCTGCCTTGTCCGGTTGTTCTGCAACCATGGGTGGTATGTGCGGACGCTTCGCGGTGACCACCGATCCGGCGGTACTGGCCCGGAAGATCCAGGCCATCGACGAGGCCACCGCGGAGCTCGCCCGGGCCGGCGTCGAGCCGGGCCCGAACTACAACGTCGCACCGACCGCGCGGGTGACGACGGTGGTGCGCCGGCACGGCGAGCCCGACGACGCGGCCGCCCGCCGGGTCCGGCTGATGCGCTGGGGGCTGATCCCGCCGTGGGCCAAGGCCGGTCCGGACGGCGGCCCGGAGACCAAGGGCCCGCTGCTGATCAACGCCCGCGCCGAGACGATCACCACCTCGCCGGCGTTCCGCGGGTCGGCGAGGTCGCGGCGGTGCCTGGTGCCGATGGACGGCTGGTACGAATGGCGCGGCGAGAAGGGCGCCAAGACACCGTTCTACCTGCACGCCGCCGACGGTGAGCCGTTGTTCATGGCCGGGCTGTGGAGCACCTGGCGGCCCAAGGGGGCGGCGCCGGCCACGCCACCGCTGCTGAGCTGCACCATCATCACCACCGACGCGGTCGGCCCGCTCGCCGAGATCCACGACCGGATGCCGCTGTCGATCTCCGCACCGGACTGGGACCGCTGGCTGGACCCGGACGCACCGGTCGACGAGGGCCTGCTGCGCGGGCACGGCGACCTGGACCGCATCGCGATCCGCGAGGTGTCGCGGCTGGTCAACAACGTGCGCAACAACGGCCCGGAACTCGTCGAACCGGTCGCCGCCCGGGGCGAGCAGGGGACCCTGCTGTGACCGGGCGGGCCGCGATGCATCCCCTGCGCGACCCGGCGGTCGTCGACGCCCTCGGCGCGGACCTGCGCAGCGCCGGTTACACCACCGACGGCGTGGCCGCGCTGCTCGGCGACGACGTGAACGCCGCACTGGCCCGCGGGGTGTGGTGGCCGGCGCTGCGCGCCACCGAGCGCGCCGTGCCCGAGGCACGGCGGCTCGCCGTGCTGGTGCGGCTGTTCCTGCTCGGCAGCGCCGAACCGGCCGAGCGGGTGGCCGCCGCGCTGCCCGGTACCCCGCTGCCGGTGCTGGCCGACAACGGTGTCATCGTCGGCGACGGGGCGGGCAATTGGCGTGCCGCCCTGGACATCCGACCGCACCACGACGGTGCCCGCGACCTGTACGTGGTCAGCGACCAGGACGCCCTGCTGCGCGGCGGGCCGCTGGCGCACGACCACGTGCTGGGCATCGGTTCTGCGTCGATCTCCTTGGCCCGCGCGGTGATTCGCGAGCCCGTCGAACGCGCGCTGGATCTGGGCACCGGCTGCGGCATCCAGGCGCTGCACCTGGCCGGCCACTGCGGCGAGATCGTCGCCACCGACACCAACGAGCGCGCCCTGGCGCTGGCCGCGGCCACCGCCCGGCTCAACGGCATGCGCTGGGATCTGCGCTGCGGCAGCCTGTTCGAGCCGGTCGCCGGGGAACGGTTCGACCTCGTCGTGTCCAACCCGCCGTTCGTCGTCGGGGCGGGGGAGCGCGACTACATCTACCGGGACTCCGGCATGGCCGGCGACGCGGTGTGCCGGCAGCTGGTCCAGCAGGTGGCCGACCACCTGAACCCGGGCGGCACCGCCCAGCTGCTGGCCAACTGGATCGTGCGCGGCGAGGACTGGGCCGAGCGGGTGCGCGGCTGGCTGGCCGGCACCGGCCTGCACGCCTGGGTGGTGATGCGGGAGCTGGCCGACCCGATCGGGTACGTGTCGCTGTGGCTGTCGGACGCCGGCGAGACCCCCGAGCAGGCCGCCCGTCGCGGCGCGGCCTGGCTGGACTGGTTCGCCGACGAGGGCATCACCGGGGTCGGCATGGGGCTGATCTGCCTGCGCGCCCCGCGGCGCGGCGAGACCCGGGCGCCCGAGCAGATCTTCGAGGCGCTCACCGGCCCCGACGACCTGCTCACCGGGCCTGAGGTGGCGGCGTTCTTCGCCCGCCGCGAGTACCTGCACCGCACCGGCGACGATCACCTGCTGGCCGCGCGGCTGTCCACCGCGCCGGTGCTGCTGGAGGAGCAGGCACTGCCCGGCCCGCAGGGCTGGCAGACCGTCGCCACGACGGTGCGCCGGCCGGGCGGTCCGGGGGCGGTGCTGCCCGTCGACGAGGTGATGCGCGCGCTGCTGGCCGGCTGCCGGGGCGAGGTGCCACTGGGGGTGCTCATCGAGCTGCTGGCCGCCCACCACGGCGTGGACGCCGACGCGCTGGCCGCCGCCGCCCTGCCGGTGGTGCGGGAGGCGATCGGCCGGGGCATCCTCTACCAGGCCGAGTGAGTCAGGGGCCGGTGTAGCCGGGCGGGTTGGGGCTGTCCACCCACAAATCCACCCCGAGCTCGGCGCCCGGCACGCAGTCGTAGACCGACAGGTCGGTCACCCCGGATTCGACCAGCACGTCCTCGCACAGCAGCGAGTGGCCGGTGAACTCGCGGGCCGGCTTGTTGAGAACGACGTAGGCCGCGTCGGCGTACACCTCGGGTTTGCGCGAGCGGGCCATCGCCTCGTCGCCGCCCAGCAGGTTCTGCACCGCGGCGGTGGCGACCATGGTGCGCGGCCACAGCGTGTTGGACGCGATGCCGTACTGGCGCAGCTCCTCGGCCAGGCCGAGCGCGCACAGCGTCATGCCGTACTTCGCCATCATGTACGGCGTCGGCTTGAGCCAGTGCGGTTCGGTCCGGATCGGCGGCGACAGGGTCAGGATGTGCGGGTTCTCCCGGCCCTTCAGGTGCGGGATGCAGGCCTGAGACACCGCGTAGGTGCCGCGCACCTGGATGCCGTTCATCAGGTCGAACCGTTTGAGCGGCACCTCCTCCACCGAGCCCAGGTTGATCGCCGAGGCGTTGTTCACGCAGATGTCGATCCCGCCGAACTGTTCGACGGTGCGGGCCACCGCCGCCGCCACCGCGTCCCCGTCGCGGACGTCGCCGACGATCGGCAGGGCCTGCCCGCCGGCCGCCTCGATCTCCCTGGCTGCGGTGTAGATGGTGCCCGGCAGCTTGGGGTGCGGCTCGGCGGTCTTGGCGACGAGCGCGACGTTGGCCCCGTCGGCGGCGACCTTCTTGGCGATGGCCAGACCGATCCCGCGGCTGGCCCCGGAGATGAACATCGTCTTCCCGGCGAGCGACATGGTGTCAGCCTAGGGCGGTGGGCGCACCGGGAACAGGGCCGGCGCCGCACGGATATCGCCCCGCGCGCGTCAGCGCGCACAGATATCGGCCGTGACGGCCTCGGTGAGCCGGATCAGGTCATCCGGGGACACCGCCACGTCCCAGCCGCGCCGGCCGGCGCTGCACAGCACCCGCTCCCAGCGCAGCGCGGACTCGTCGACGACGGTGGGCAGCCTTTTGCGCTGCCCGAACGGGGAGATGCCGCCGACCACGTACCCGGTGCTGCGTTCGGCCGGAATGCGTTCGGCCATTTCGGCTTTCGGCACACCGAGGGCGGCCGCGGCGGCCTTGAGCGAGAGTTTGGCCGGCACCGGCAGCACCGCGACGGCCAGGCCATTCGGGGTGGCGATCACCAGCGTCTTGAACACCTGCTCGGGCTCGACACCCTCGCTGGCGGCGAGCTCCCGCACGGCCTCGGCGCCGAACTCGTCGTTGCGCGGGTCGTGCCGGTACTGCAACACCTCGTGGGGAACTCCGGCGGCCAGCAGGGCCGCGATCGCAGGGGTCGCCGCACGTGCCACCGATCCAGGATAGATCCGGGCGGAACAAACGCGCGGGTCGCGGTGTTGTGGGGGAGGGCCGGCCGGTGCGGCCGTTGACCGTCCGCAGCCCGGCAGAACCTCTAGGATCGAGGAAGGGGTGGTTTCGTGCCCACCGCATGCCCGGAATGCTCGTCGGCGGAATCGGCGATGTTTCCCGGCAGTCATGTTCCACGGGCCACAGAAGGGACGGTATCGGCCCAGATGACCGACATCGACGGGTCCGCGCCCGGTACGCCGGAGGAGACCGACGCCGAGTTGGCGGCCCGGTTCGAACGGGACGCGATCCCGTTGCTCGACCAGCTCTACGGCGGTGCGCTGCGGATGACCCGCAACCCCGCCGATGCCGAGGACCTGCTGCAGGAGACGATGGTCAAGGCCTACCAGGGGTTCCGCTCGTTCCGCGAGGGCACCAACCTGAAGGCCTGGCTGTACCGGATCCTGACCAACACCTACATCAACAACTACCGCAAGAAGCAGCGTCAGCCGTCGGAGTACCCCACCGACGAGATCACCGACTGGCAGCTGGTGTCGAACGCCGAGCACTCGTCGACCGGGCTGCGGTCGGCCGAGGTGGAGGCGCTCGAGGCGTTGCCGGACACCGAGATCAAGGCCGCGCTGCAGCAGCTGCCGGAGGAGTTCCGGATCGCGGTGTACCTCGCCGACGTCGAGGGCTTCCCGTACAAGGAGATCGCCGAAATCATGGATACGCCGATCGGGACGGTGATGTCCCGGCTGCATCGGGGACGTCGCCAGCTACGGTCTCTGCTGGCGGGAGTGGCCCGGGACCGCGGGTTCATCCGCGGAGAGCAGGTCGATGCACCCGAGGAGGTTTCGTCGTGAGCAGCCGCGATGACGAGCGCTGGACCCCGCCGGTCGGGCCGGTCGATCCCGAGCATCCGGACTGCGCGGCGGTGGTGGCCGAGGTGTGGACGCTGCTCGACGGCGAGTGCACCCCGGAGACCCGCGACAAGCTCAAGCGGCACCTCGAGGAGTGCCCGGCCTGCCTACGCCATTACGGCATCGAGGAGCGGGTCAAGCGGTTGATCGCCACCAAGTGCGGTGGGGAGAAGGCCCCGGAGCGGTTGCGCGAGCGGGTGCGGATCGAGATCAGCCGCACCACCATCATCCGCGGCTGACCGACGTCGAACGGGGCGGTGGGCGCCGCTTTCGCGGGTCACCGCGAAAGCGGCACCGCGAGACGACTCAGGCGTTCGGCCGCTTGCCGTGGTTGGCCTTCGAGTGCTTGCGGTCGCGCTTCTTGCGGCCACGCTTGGACATGTTCTTCCTCCGTCCGGTTGGTGATCGGCTCCCAGTGTCTCATGACCGGCCGACACGCTGACCGGCCGCCCGGTGTGGTTCGATATGTCCCGGGCGGCGCAGCCTGCCGCCCCGGCGACCGGCACTGCAGGAGAGTGGGGTGAAGATGGCCGAGGACGTTCGCGCCGAGATCGTGGCCAGTGTGCTCGAGGTTGTGGTCAACGAGGGCGACGAGATCGGCGAGGGGGACACCCTGGTGCTGTTGGAGTCGATGAAGATGGAGATCCCGGTGCTCGCCGAGGTGTCCGGTCGGGTCTCCAAGGTCAACGTCTCGGTCGGCGACGTCATCCAGGCCGGCGACCTGATCGCGGTCATCGAATAGTCGGCCGGTAGCCCGTGTCCACCCTCGGTGATCTGCTCGCCGAGCACACCGTCCTGCCCGGGACGGCGGTCGACCACCTGCACGCGGTGGTGGCCGAATGGCAGCTGCTGGCCGACCTGTCCTTCGCCGACTACCTGATGTGGGTGCGGCGCGACGACGACCGGCTGGTGTGCGTCGCGCAGGTCCGCCCGAACACGGCCGCGACGGTGCTGCTCACCGACGCCGTCGGCACCGTCACCGAACCCGACGAGATGCCGGTGGTCCGCACCGCCTTCGACACCGGCGAGATCGGTCGGGGCAGCGGGGTGGCCCAGCAGGCGTCGGCGGGGCTGAACGTCGAGGCCGTGCCGGTGCGCTACGGCGACCGGGTGGTGGCGGTGCTGACCCATCAGGCGGCCCGGGAGGCCCGCAAGGCCAGCCCGCTGGAGAACGCCTACCTCGACTGCGCCGCCGACCTGTTGCTGATGCTGTCGGAGGGGACGTTCCCGAACGTCGGGGATCTGCCCACGTCACGCTCGAGCCCGCGGGTCGGCGACGGGCTGATCCGGCTCAACCGGGCCGGCGAGGTGGTGTTCGCCAGCCCCAACGCGATCTCGGCCTACCACCGGATGGGGCTCAACTCCGAGTTGGAGGGCCACAACCTGGTGGCCGTCACGCGCCCACTCATCTCCGACCCGTTCGAGGCGCAGGAGCTCACCAAACACATCCGCGAGTCGGTGTCCGGCGGTCTGAGCATGCGCATGGAGGTCGACGCCGGCGGCGCGACGGTGCTCATGCGCACGCTGCCGCTGATCGTGCACGGCGCACCGGTGGGCGCGATGATCCTGGTCCGCGACGTCACCGAGGTCAAGCGTCGCGACCGCGCCCTGATGAGCAAGGACGCCACCATCCGGGAGATCCACCACCGGGTGAAGAACAACCTGCAGACGGTGGCGTCGCTGCTGCGGCTGCAGGCCCGCCGCACCAGCAGCCCGGAGGGGCGTGAGGCGCTCATCGAGTCGGTACGCCGGGTGTCGTCGATCGCGCTCGTGCACGACGCGCTGTCGATGTCGGTGGACGAGGAGGTCAACCTCGATCAGGTGGTGGACCGCATCCTGCCGATGATGAACGACCTCGCCACGGTGGACCGGCCGATCTCGATCCGCCGCGAGGGCGACTTCGGTGTGCTCGACGCCGACCGGGCCACCGCCCTGACGATGGTGATCACCGAACTCGTGCAGAACGCCATCGAGCACGCCTTCGATCCGAGTTCGGAGGCGGGGTCGGTGGTGATCCGCGCGGAGCGTTCGGCGCGCTGGCTCGACGTCGTGGTGCACGACGACGGCCGCGGCCTGCCGCCCGGGTTCAGCCTGGAGAAGGCCGACCGGCTGGGCCTGCAGATCGTGCGCACGCTGGTCTCGGCCGAACTCGACGGTTCCCTGGGGATGCGTGAAAGCCCTTCGGGCGGAACGGATGTGGTGCTCCGGGTGCCCCTGGGCCGCCGCGGCCGAGCCGCGCAGTAGGCACCGCGGCCGAGCCGCGCAGTAGACACCGCGGCCGAGCCGCGCAGTAGGCACCCCG
>NZ_CALDGS010000176.1 GCF_937941905.1 uncultured Mycolicibacterium sp.
CCGCTCGGTCCGGTGCCGGCCGTGCGGTCGCGGGGCAGCGCGGCGCGGCCCGATGTGCCGGTGTGCCGGCCGCCACCGGATTTCCCCGCCGCGCGCGGCGAGCCCGCCGTTTACCCTGTGCCCATGTCACTTGAGGCCGGCGACGTGTTTGCGGGCTACACGATCATCCGGCGGCTCGGCGCCGGCGGGATGGGTGAGGTCTACCTCGCACAGTACCCGCGGCTGCCGCGCCGGGACGCCCTCAAGGTGCTGCCCGCCGCACTGACCACCGATCCGGACTTCCGCGCCCGGTTCGTCCGCGAGGCCGACCTGGCCGCCGGGCTGTGGCATCCGCACATCGTCGGGGTGCACGACCGCGGCGAGCACGAGAGTCAGCTGTGGATCTCGATGGACTACGTCGAGGGCACCGACCTGCAACAGCTCCTGGCCGAGCGCGCCCCGCAGGGGCTGCCGCTGGACGAGGTGCTCGAGATCGTCACCGCGGTGGCCGACGCACTCGACTACGCCCACCAGCGCGGGCTGCTGCACCGGGACGTCAAACCGGGCAACATCCTGCTGGCCGAGGCCGACGGGAAGCGACGAATCCTGCTGGCCGACTTCGGGATCGCCCGGCACATGGCCGAGGCGAGCGCGCTGACCGCCACCAACATGACCGTCGGTTCGGTGCCCTACGCCGCGCCCGAGCAGCTCGCCGCGCAGCCGCTGGACGGCCGGGCCGACCAGTACGCGCTGGCGTGATCACCAAGGCCATCGAGATCACCGTGACCTGCCCGTAGCGGTCGGATCCCGGTAGTAGACCAGCTGATTGCTGGTGGCCAGCAGCACCCCGGCACGGGACCACAGCTGGGCCTGCTGGTCGAAGAATCCGCTGTCGAAGCACTGGGCGCGGGCGACGCCGAGCAGGTAGTCGTCACCGACGTCGTCGAGTTCCTCGATGCCGGCGTGGAAGTAGGTGGTCATGGAGATCGTGCTGGCCGGTACCGGCCCGCCCAGCCGCAGGAACACCCGCGGAAAGAACACGTCGGCCACCGCCGCGAGCGCGGGGAAGTCGAGCCGGCGGGCGGGTGCGTGGCGGATCCAGAAGACCGACTGCGACGAGGCGACCGGTCGGTCCCCCGGTCCGCCGGCGACGACGCGGATGTCGTAGTTGCGCAGGAACGCCGTCTCGGTGGGCCAGACCGGCTCCGGGCAGCGCTCGGGGTTGGGTGCCCACGGCATGACCGCCTCGGTGTCGGCGAAGGTTTCCCGGCGGATGCCGAAAACCGCGGTGGCGGTTGACTTCACATCGCCGTTCTGGACGACCTGTGCGGTCCAGTGCTGGGTGGACCGGTTGGTGCGCACCGGATTCAGCGTCACCTGGTACCGCCCGGTGCCGATCGGTGCGGCGTAGGTGACGGTCAACGCGAGCGGCCGGCCGATCCGGTCGGCCTGGGCGTCGATGGCGTGCAGGACGAACGCCGCGGTCGCGCCGCCGAACGGGCCGAAGACGTTGTGGTACTCGGGCACCGTCCATCCGGTGACGGCGTGGTCGCCGTCGGCCCGGAAGTCCAGCACGTCGTCGAGCCGGTGCCGGGTGCACTGCTGCGTGGTCATGCCCACCTCCGCATCTAAGTATAGTTTTCTATACCCAGTTGACCACAGATCGGCCCGGAAACCAACGGATGTGACGCGTCAGACAGCCGGCCGCTGCAGCCGGTACACCGAGGCCCGGAAGCCGCCGGAACCGTCGTCGGCGACGACGGTCCAGTACACCGTCGCGCCGGGACCGAGGGTGAGCGCGCCGGGCTGCGCGGCGGGCACGACGACGCGACTGGTCGCGCCGCCGGGGGCGATCTGGCCGAGCGGGGCCGATCCGGTGGCCCAGGCCGCCAGCGGCACGAACAGGATGCCTTCCGGCCCGAACACCGGGGCGCCGCCGTGGGCCTCACCGGCGAACCGTGCGACGGGCACCACCTCGGCCGCGTCGATGCGGTACACGGTGGTGCGGTAGCCGCCGGCGCCCAACGGTTCCGAGACGCTGACCGAGAGCGTGCCGGCCGGCCCGAGCAGCGGGGCGGTGCCGACGAGACCGGGCAGTTCGTGGTGGAAGACCTGCCCACCGGGGGTGACCGCGAGCACCCGACTGGTGCCGGTGCCGAACTGCTTGGTGACCAGGTAGACGGTGCCGTCGGCGGTGATGATCGGGCCGGCGGACGCCTTGTCCGCCGGGACGCCCTCGACGGCGTACCGCGGCGGCTTGTCGCCCGGCCCGGCGTCGGGCCGGTGGCTCAGCAGCATGAGCATGCCGTCGCCGGTGGCGTCCGGATCGTCGTGCACCGCGAGGTACACGACGCCGTCCGTACCGATGACGACCCGGCCCATGGCCTGGCCGTTGGCGGTCAGCACCTCGGCGAGCCCGGCTGCGTCGAGCCGGTAGAGCGTGGATTCGTAGGTGTAGCCCCGTGTTTCGCCGGGCAGCGGGGTCTCGGTGTAGCCGGCGAAGTAGGCGGTCCCGTCGGCGGCGACGGCGACCGGGCCGGCCACCCGGCCGGGCAGCGTGTGCACCGCGGTCCGGCCGGAACCGGTGTGCAGCACCAGCAGATTCGTGCGCGTGGTCCGCTCCTCGACCGAATGGACCGTGGCGGTCTGGTAGGCGACGCCGGCGGTGACGGTCAGCGCCCCGGGCGCGCCCGCGACCGCGCCGAGTTCGGTGACGCCGTCGGCGGTCACGCGGACCACCGCGGTGTAGGTCCCGGCGTCGTGCCGCACGTAGCTCACCGACTGGTACAGGGCGCCGTCCGGGCCCAGCACGGGCAGCGCGTCGACCGGGGCGTCGGCGCCGACGAACTCGTGCCGGACGGCCCGGCCGTCGGCGGTGAGCACCAGCACATTGGTGGTGGTCCACCCGTTGCCGGCGGTGGATTGGTAGACGGTGCCGTCCGGGGCGATGAGCACCGGGCCGCGGGCGCTGCCCGCGACGGTGTAGATCCGCACCGTGCCGTCCGGGCGGGCGACGGTGACCCGGGTGATCGGCGCGCCGCGCCAGTACTCGGTGGTCTGGTAGATGGTGCCGTCGGCGCCCACCACGGTGCCGACCGGGTAGCCCTCGGTCTCGAGCACGAGGGTGGCCGCGTACTCCGGCCCGCGCGGCGCACGGACGAAGAACTCCTCGACTCGCCGGTAGAGACCCCAGGCGAAGACGAGCACCGGGTTGGGCGCGGCCGGCGGATGGAGCGGGTCGTAGCCGAGTGCGCGCAGCACGGTGACCACCAGCGTGCGCACCACCGGGAACGGCGACGGGCCGAGGTCCGGGGCGATGGTGGCGGCCCGCACGGGCGTGACCGGGATGTTGAAGCCGACCTCGGTGGTCACGATGTCGGCCGGGCCGATGATCGGCGGGCCGTCGTCACGTTCGGCCTCGTCGTCCTTGCGTCCCTCGCCGGGTCCGGGTTTGACGATGCCGATGCCGACCGGGGTCTCCACGGGCGGTTCGTCGGGCTCCCGCGGGCCGGGGTCGCCGGGCTCGGCGACCGGCGTGAGGGCGGCCGGGACAGCGGCCGGTTCGTGCTCGGGATCGGCGGGTGGCCCGTCGGGGTCGAGCTCGTCGGGGCTGAATTCGTCGGGACCGAGCTCATCGGGGTCCGGCTCGGCGGGGACGGTCGGTTCGGCCGCGAACCGCGCGCGCAGTCGCGGCGCGAGCCGTTCGCTGCCGCCCCGGCGGGCGAGCCTGGCGCGCGGGTCCGGCCCGCCCGGATCGGACTCCGCCGCGGGGGCGCCGTCCGGGCCGGCGGCCGCGGGCCCGTCGGCGGGGCCGGCCCAGGCCGGCGCGGCCTGGACCCCGAGGCCCAGCCCCACCCCGAGCGCGACCGCGAACGCGCCGAGGCGGCCTACGCCGGCTCGTTCGCCCACGACGGTCCCCCTCTGCCAAAACACAGCCACCAGAGCCGATCAGGCGGAGTGTACCGATTCGCCGTGGTCGGCCAGGGCAAAAACTGACCCCCGCGTAGATTCGCGCGGCCCGGGCTGCGGGCCGGTGTCGGCGGGCGTTCGGCCGGCCCGCGGTCAGTCCCGCGTCGGCCCCGTCACGCGCACCGGCGGCTCGGCGATGACGACCTGCACCCCCGCGTCGGCGAGCCGGGCACGCCAGTCGTCGTCGCAGGCGTCGGTGATGAGGACGTCGACATCGGACCAGCCCACCGCACCCGCGATCGCCGACTGCCCGAGCTTGGAGCTGTCGGCGAGCACCACCACCCGGCGCGCCCGACGGGCCATGGCGGCGGCGATCTCGGCGTCCTGCAGGCTGTTGAACCGCACGCCGTGCTCGAGATCGGCGCCGTCGCAACCGATGAACGTGGTGTCGACGGTGAGCTGGGCGATGGCCGTGGTCGCGAGCATGCCGCTGGTGCCGAACGACGAGCCGCGCAGCGCGCCGCCGACCAGCTCGCCGCCCTGGCCGCGCTCGGTGCGATCACCCCCGGTGACACCA
>NZ_CALDGS010000177.1 GCF_937941905.1 uncultured Mycolicibacterium sp.
TAGTTGTTGTAGGACATCTCCTTGCCGTGCAGCTGCTCGGCCTGGGCCAGCCCGGGCCAGGCCGAGCGGTCGACGTACAGCGCGGCCTTCTGGTGCGGGTTCTCGCCGTAGCGCAGCACCGCCTGGCGCTGCCAGGTGGCGCCGAACCAGGCCGGCAGCGCCTCGGGGTCCTCGCCGCTGAACTGCTCGCCCATCCAGGTGGCCACCGCGACGTCGTACTCGGCGGTGTGCCGGAACGCCAGGGCGGCCAGCTTGCGGCGCTCCTCGAGGGTGAAGCCGCCGCCGCGGACCGCCGCCAGCACCCCGTCGTAGCCCATCGGGTCGACGACGACGGCGACGGTGGCGTGGTTCTTGGCGGCCGCCCGCACCATGGCCGGCCCGCCGATGTCGATCTGCTCGACGCACTCCTCGAGCTCGGCGCCGGAGGCCACCGTCTCGGAGAACGGGTAGAGGTTGACCACCACCAGGTCGAACGGCGCGATGTCGTGGCGCTGCAGCGCCTTGAGGTGCTCGGGGTTGCGCGAATCGGCCAGGATGCCGCCGTGGATGCGCGGGTGCAGGGTCTTCACCCGGCCGTCGAGGATCTCCGGGAAGCCGGTGACGAACTCCACCGGGGTGACCGGAATGCCTTTGTCCGCAATGGTTTTCGCGGTGGAGCCGGTGGAGACGATCTCCACGCCCGCATCGTGCAGGCCGCGCGCCAGGTCGATCAGGCCGGTCTTGTCGTACACGCTGATCAGGGCGCGCTGGATCGACCGTTTCGCACTCATCCTATGGTCGCCTTTCGTCCGGTCAGGGTAAGGCCGCGGGTGGCCAGCGCGGCCAGGACTTCCACCAGCAGTCGCCGCTCGACGACCTTGATCCGCTCGTGCAGGGTGGCCTCGTCGTCGCCGGGGAGCACCGGCACCGCCTCCTGGGCCAGGATCGGCCCGGTGTCGACCCCGGCGTCCACCAGGTGCACGGTGCAGCCGGTGACCCGCACGCCGTAGGCCAGCGCGTCGGCCACCGCGTGCGCGCCGGGGAACGCCGGCAGCAGGGCGGGGTGGGTGTTGACCACCCGGCCGGCGAACCGGTCGAGGAACCGCGGCCCGAGGATCTTCATGAACCCCGCCGAGACCACCAGGTCGGGGCGGTGTTCGGCGACCGCCGCGGTGAGCGCGGCGTCCCAGGCGTCCCGGTCGGCGTGGTCGCGCAGCCGCACCACGAAGGTGGGCAGCCCGGCCTCGGCGGCGATGTCCCGGGCCCGGCACTCGCGGTCGGCGCCGACGGCCACGACCCGGGCCGGGTAGTCGCCGGTGGCGGACTCCAGGAGCGACGCCAGCAACGAGCCGGTGCCCGACGCGAGCACCACGACCCGGGCCGGCGCGGTGGGGGGCACACGGAGCGGTTGCTGCACGGCCAGCAGCCTAGTCGGCGCCGCGGCGCGGGTGATCGCCGGAGGGATCGTCGGGCAGGTAATGCTCCTCCGGATCGAAGACGTAGTGCTCCTGCGGATCGGGCAGGTCCGGGCGCTGCGCGGCCGGCTCGTCGGGCACCGGCGCCGCGGCCGGGGCTGCGGACGGGGCCGCGCCGGGCGGCTCGGCTGCCGGGGTCTCGTCGGCGATCGGCGGGATGGGTTCGGTGGCCGGCTCGCCGAGCACCTCGGTGGGCGGTTCGTCCGAGCCGGCCTCCTCCGATCCGGCCGGATCGGGCGCCGGTTCGGGGCGCGGCGGCCGCACGACGCCGCCGGCCATCACCACGGTGAGCGCCCCGATGCCGGCGAACCACAGGAACACCCCCGGCCCGAACGTGGTCTGGTCGACCCCGACCTCGCCGAAGTTGCCCAGCCGGCCGCCACCGGCGTAGCCGAGCACCGCCATGGTGACCGCGGCCAGCGCCGCGGCCACCCCCACCTTGGCCAACGCCGTGCCGAGCGGGGCGGGCCGGCGCGCGCACTGCTGGCCCACCGCCACCCCCGCGGCGGCAGCGATGATCAGCAGCGCCACCCACACCGGCCCGAGCGGCGGGGCGGGCGCGGCGGCCAGCACCGGCACCGCGGGGATGTCGCCGCCGAGCACGGTGAACGCCGAGAACGTCGCCAGCCCGATGTGCGAGCTGGACCCGACCGCGACCGCGGCCGCGCCGACGAGCACGTTGGGGATGTACAGCACCGACAGCACGGTGAGGCTGAGCTGCCCGAACACCGAGTCGGTGATGCCGAACAGTTCGTGCATGGTGCCCCAGTGCACGATCAGCGCCCCGGCGGTGACCACCCCGGACAGGCCGAGCAGGGCGAGCACCCCGGCCACCGCGGCGCGCACCGCCTCCGGCAGCCAGGCCGGCAACCGGGTCACGGCGAGCACCCGCCGGCCCACCCGGGTGCTCACCCCGATGGCCGCGCCGGCGGCGTGCACCGCCAGCACGCCGAGGAAGGCGCGGGTGGCGTCGGGCGTCTGCAGTTCGGTGAGCACCGAGGCGGCGTCGTGGATGACCGCGAGCATGATCGCGGCGATGAGCAGCGGCCCGCCCAGCGCCGAGGCCACCACCCAGCGGATGACGAACCAGGACGCCTGCGGGTGGATGGCCGCCGCGGTGCTGCGCGCGGTCCCCCACACCATGGCCAGCACCGGCCCGAGCGGCATCACACCGAGCTCGCGGCCGCCGATGGAGACGGGCACCTGGTGCACGCCCAGCCACATGCTGGCAATGGCGCCGAAGGCGCCGGTCATGTCGCTGTTGGCGATCAGCAGCTGCAGCAGGGTGACCGCCGCGATGATCACCAGGGCGACCATCGACGGTCCGAACGCCACGCTGAGCAGCTCGCGTGCCTGGCGTGGACCGACAGGCCGGGTGTCCACCACTACTGGAGCCGCTCCTCGCACTGGGTCACGCGCATCTTGCGCGCGTCAGCTTACGCAGGCGGCTGCCCGGCCGGCGACTGGCCACTCTGCGACTGGCCGCTTTGTGACTGATCACTCTGCGACGGCGGCTGGCCCGGGCCGGCCTGCTGCTGGTGCTGCGGGGAGTGCCCGAGGCTGGGGAAGCCGGTCGGCGGGGTCGGGGTGTTGTGCTGCGACTGGTGCTGGCCCGCCGACTGCTGATGCTGGCCCTGCTGGGGCTGGCCGGTCGGCGGGAACCCGCCGGTGGACGGGCCGGACGGGTAGCCGCCGAACTGCTGCGGCGGGTAGCCCGGGCGCTGCTGCGGACCGGCCTGCTGGCCGTAGTAGGGCCCCGGCGCGCCGTACTGGCCGTAGACCGGCTGCTCGTACTGCGGGCGCGGCGGAGGCGGGGTGATCACCCCGGCCGCCAGCAGCAGCACCGCCACCGCCACAATGGCCTGCAGCGCCGAGAAGATCAGCATCAGCAGCGCCCCCCAGGCCAGCGACACCCCGTCGGGCGCGCTGAGCACGTCGGTGAGCAGCAGCAACAGCCCGAGCACCGACAGCACGGCGATGATCCCGGCGTTCGCGGACTGCCTGGGCAACAGCGCCACCCCGGCGAGCAGCGCGGCGGCCAGCGCGATCACCAGCCCGAGGTTGAGGGTGAGCGGGAAGTACTCGATGCCGAACTCGGTGACCTCGAAGATCGGGCCGAAGCTGGCCAGGTAGACGGCCAGGCCGAGCACGGCGACGACGGCGGTGAGGTACAGCGGCAGCCGGCTCTCGGCGTCGGCATCGGGCCGGCCGGCCGGGGCGACGCGGGCGAACTGCTGGGTCGGCTGCTGCGCGGACGGGTATCCGGGGCTGCCGGGCGGGTAGGTCATGACCTCTCCTGTGTTGGTCGGGCGAAGATCCGGACTGTCACGCGTGGTGCGACACCACGGACCGCCTCAGCGATACGTCCATCCACGCTAGCGCAAGCCGACCCGGGTTCGGGTGCACAAGTTCGGCGCCCGGCCCCGGGTCGGCGTTTCTCGCTCCCCCGCGAGTCTTTCCCGGATCAGGCTCCGGTCAGCACCGGTTCCCGGGCGAACCGGTCCGCCTCGTCGGCCTCGATCTCGCGCACCAGCGGCAGCACCTTGGCGCCGAAGTACTCGATCTCCTCCTGGAAGTGCAGGAAACCGCCCAGGATCAGGTCCACCCCGCGCTTGCGGTAGCCGGCGATCCGCTCGGCGATCTGCTCCGGGGTACCGATCAGCCCGGTGCGGAAGCCGTCGTTGTACTGCACCAGGTCCTCGAAGCCGGAGTCGGCCCACATACCCTTACCGTCGGCGGTGGCGTTGCCGGCCTGCTGCACCGCGGCGCGGAAACCCTCGACGGCCGGCCGGTTGGCCTTGGCGATGATCTCGCGCAGCGTCTCCCGCGCTTCTTTCTCGGTGTCCCGGGCGATGATGAAGCCGTTGAGCCCGAACCTGACCTCGCGGCCGACGCTGCGGGCATGGTCGCGCACGTCGACGATCTGTTCGGTGACGCCGTCGAAGTCCTTGCCGTTGGAGAAGTACCAGTCGGCGTAGCGCCCGCCGTTGCGGCGCGCGACGGTGGAGTTGCCGCCCTGGAACAGTTCCGGGTGCGGCCGGCCGGGCAGGTTCAGCGGCTTGGGTTTGAGGGTGAAGTCGTGGATGCGGTAGAAGTCGCCGCGGAAGTCCACCTCGTCCTCGGTCCACAGCTTGCGCAGCACCTGCAGGAACTCCGCGCTGCGGCGGTAGCGCTCGTCGTGTTCCAGCCACGGCTCGCCGAGGTGGACGAACTCGTCCTTGAACCAGCCGGAGACGATGTTGAGCGCGAACCGGCCACCGGACAGGTGGTCGGCGGTGGTGGCGAACTTGGCCAGCACGCCGGGCTGCCACAG
>NZ_CALDGS010000178.1 GCF_937941905.1 uncultured Mycolicibacterium sp.
TCCGATTCGACGGCTCCGCCGTTTGGGACTCCTGCGCCCACGCCGGACCGCAGCCGTATCCGGTGATCACCGCGGCCCCGATCCCGAGGGCGACGGCGAGCCTGCCCACCCGGCCTACATACGCGGCAGCCTTCACACCATCGGTGTCTACTACGCCCCGGCCGGCTCACGCGGCGGTTTCGCCCGAGTTCGCCCCCTCAGCGCCGCAGCCCGGCGAGGATCCGCCGGGCGATCGGCGGCGCCGGCGCGTTCGCCGCGGCGGCCAGCATCTCCGGCACCGAGGTGAACTTGTTCCGTGGCCGGATCCCGCCGCCGCGGGCGATCTCGGCGGCGTCGATGGCCCGCCACCCGGCGGCGTCGACGACCTGCGGGGCGCGCCGGCGCACCAGCCGGTCCAGCGCGGCCCGCCCGTGCGGCGGGTCGGCCAGCCGTCCGGCGTTGTAGTCGTCGACGAGCCGGTGCACGGTCTGCGCCGCGCACGACTTGTTGGTGCCGATGAATCCGGTGGGGCCGCGCTTGATCCAGCCGGCGACGTAGCTGCCGGTGACCGGTCGGTCGGTGGCCGGGTCGACGACGCGGCCGCCGTCGTTGGGCACCACCCCGGCGTCCGGGTCGAAGGGCAGCCCGGGCACCGGGCGGCCGCGGTAACCGATGGAGGTCAGCACCAGCCCGGCCTCGATGTGCCGGGGCTGCTCGGTGCCGGTGACGACGAACTCCACCCCGTCGGCCCGGTCGGCGCCGGTGATCCGTTGCGGGGTGAGCCGCCAGGCCAGCCGGATGCGGGGCCGCGCGGCCGGGCCGTCGGCGTCGGGCAGCTTGGCCAGCAGTTCCAGCTTGGCGCGCCGCATCGGGTCGGTGGTGCGGGCCAGGTCGCGGTGCACGAGTTCGCGGTCGCCCGCGTCGAGCACCACCTCGCGGTCGGTGGTCAGCCCGATCAGTTCGGGCAGGGTGAACGCCGAGTCGGCGGGGTCGCGGCGGGCCGCCACGACGACCTCGCGGACCCGCGAGTCGCGCAGCGCGGCCAGCGCGTGGTCGGCGATGTCGGTGCGGGCCAGCGCATCCGGGTCGGCGGTGAGGATGCGCGCCACGTCCAGCGCCACGTTGCCGTTGCCGATGAGCACCACCCGCTCGGTGTCCAGCCGCACCGGCAGCCGGGCCTGGTCGGGGTGGCCGTTGTACCAGGCGACGAGTTCGGTGGCGGTGCCGGTGCCGGGCAGCCCCATCCCGTCGATGTCCAGCCGGCGGTCGGTGGGGGCCCCGACGGCGTAGATCACCGCGTGGTGGTGGGCCAGCAGATCCTCGTGGTCGAACTGGGTACCGACCTCCACATTGAGATAGAAGGTGAAGCCCGGGTGGGCGGCGATGCGGTCGAACAGCCGGGTGACCCGCTTGGTGTGCTGGTGGTCCGGCGCCACCCCGGCCCGCACCAGCCCGTACGGGGTGGGCAGCTTCTCGAAGACGTTGACGCGCACCCCGTCCTGGGTGAGCAGTTCGTCGGCGGCGTACATGGCCGCCGGACCGGACCCCACGATGGCCACCGTCAGCGGACCGCCGCGCCGCGGCCGCACCACCGGGGCGGGCGGCACCGGGGCCAGCTTGGAGGTCGGCGGCAGCTTCTGGCCCGGCTTGCGGTCCGGGTAGAACAGCGCGTTGACCTCGACGAACGGCCGCTGGCGCGGTTCGAGCGCGGTGTCCGGGGCGATCGCGCCGACCGGGCAGGCCGTCACGCAGGCACCGCAGTCCACGCAGGCCACCGGGTCGATGTAGAGCATCTCGGCGGTGCCGAACCCCGCTTCGTCGGGGGTCGGGTGGATGCAGTTGACCGGGCAGGCGAACACGCAGGAGGCGTCACCGCAGCACGGCTGGGTGATGACGTGCGGCATCGGGCCGTCCCGTCAGGCCGCGACGGCGACGTGCCGGCGGGACGGCTCGCTGCGGTACCGGCTGGGCTGGCCGTCGATCTTGCACAGCTTCCACATCAGCCGGGCCGGCGGATTCATCAGGCCGGTGTCGTAGCACAGCGCGCGCACGTCGGCGAACATGTCGCGCAGGAACTGCCGGGACTCCGGCGAGCGGAAGAACAGCTCCTTGCGCACCTCGCGCGGGATGCCGAACTCCCGCCAGAACTGCCGGGGCGGCACGATGATCGCCTGGCACAGCACCCGCATCACGATCGGCACGTTCAGCGACAGCCAGAACCGGTGCCGGCGCTTGAGCCGGGGCAGCCGGCGGCGCAGGTACTCATGGGCGAAGGAGATGTGCCGGGCCTCCTCGGCGACGTGGATCGCCATCACCCGCTCCATGATCGGGTGCAGTTCCTTGCCCTCGCGCAGCACGTTCTTCTGGGTGTGGTCGATGGGTTCCTCGCCGGCGAGGATGCCGAAGAAGAACGGGACCGGCAGCGGGCCGGCGAGCAACGGGATGAACGGCGACAGCCAGCGCAGCAGCCGCGGCATGCCGGGCACGTCGGCGCCGATGCGGTTGACCATCTCCTGGAACATCAGGGTGTGGTTGCACTCCTCGACCGATTCGTGCAGGCAGTAGCGGTACTCCGGGGAGCCGTTGGGCACCCAGAAGGCGTAGTTGGTCAGCCCGCGGATCAGGATGAGCTCGAACTGCAG